>JAFXAY010000012.1 GCA_017521965.1 Tidjanibacter sp.
GCTTATTGGGCTTATTAGGCTTATTGGGCCTATAATAATAAGCCCAATAGGCCCGATAGGCCCAATAGGATTTAATCAGGTTTACCCGAAAATTAAAAAAACCTGAGAGTAGTTCGATACTACTCTCAGTTTTATAATTTAAACCCACAGCCAAAAAAAAGTCATATGATTGAGGAAATTTTGGGCTTCGTCAAGCGAGGCTGCCCGCAGCATACTAAGCGTATGTGAGGAGCAGCCTCGCAAGGGAAGTGCAAAATTTACCAATCAGATGGCTTTTTTTACATTCGCTCGGGAACGGTGATGCCTAATAATCCCATACCGGTCTTGATAACCTTAGCCACCAACGCCGAGAGCTGCAAGCGCATAGCGCGTACTGCGGCGTTCTCCTCGCGGAGTATCGAGTGGTCGTGGTAGTAACCGTTGTACATCTTCGCCAAGTCATATACATAGGCAGCGATCAGCGCGGGCGAATAGTTCTCGCCTGCCGAGAGTACGGTGGCGGGGAAGTCCACCAAGTACTTGATAATCTCCACCTCCTCAGGCAGATAGGTAGCACCCGAAGCATCGAGCACCTCGCCCTCGGCCTTACGCAGCACCGAGCAGATACGAGCGTGGGTGTACTGCACGAAGGGGCCTGTATTGCCATTGAAGTCGATACTCTCGCGGGGGTTGAAGAGCATAGTCTTCTTGGGGTCAACCTTCAAGATGAAGTATTTGAGTGCGCCCAGACCGACGGTGTGGCACACCTCGGCCACCTGCTCCTCGCTCAGTCCGTCGAGTTTGCCCAGCTCCTGCGACATCTCACGGGCGGTGCCCACCATATCCTCAATCAGGTCGTCGGCATCGACAACGGTACCCTCGCGCGACTTCATCTTACCCTCGGGGAGCTCCACCATACCGTAGGAGAGGTGGAAGATATCGTCGCTCCAATCATAGCCCAACTTTTTGAGCACCAATTTCAGCACCTGGAAGTGATAGTTCTGCTCGTTGCCAACAACATATATCATACCATCGAGAGCGTTATCCTCGAAGCGGCGGAAGGCAGTGCCGAGGTCCTGAGTCATATATACCGAGGTGCCATCGCCACGCAGCAGCAGTTTCTCGTCGAGTCCATCGCCCGTGAGGTCGATCCACACCGAGCCATCGTCACGACGGTAGAATACACCTTTCGACAGGCCCTCATCGACCAACTCCTTGCCGAGCAGGTAGGTCTGCGACTCGTAGTATATCTTATCGAAGTTGACACCCAGCGACTTATAGGTAACGTCGAAGCCCTCATAGACCCAACCGTTCATCATCTCCCACAGCGCACGCACCTCCTTATCGCCCATCTCCCACTTGCGGAGCATCTCCTGGGCGTCGCACAGGATAGGAGCCTGCTTCTTGGCCTCCTCCTCGCTCATACCACCGGCTACCATCTCGGCAACCTCGGCCTTGAAATGCTTGTCGAACTCAACATAGTATTTACCTACAAGGTGGTCGCCCTTCATACCGCTCGACGCAGGGGTCTCGCCCTGGCCATAGCGCTGCCAAGCAATCATACTCTTGCAGATGTGGATACCGCGGTCGTTCACCAAGTTGGCCTTGATGACATTGTAGCCACACGCGGCGAGAATCTGCGACACCGAGTAGCCCAACAGGTTGTTGCGGATATGGCCCAAGTGGAGAGGCTTATTGGTGTTGGGCGAGGAGTACTCCACCATCACCGTCTTGCCATTGGATGGGGCGATACCGTAGTTCTCAGCAGTCGCCATCTCGGCAAAGCGCTCGCCCCAGAAGTTCTCGCAGAGCGAGATATTCAGGAAGCCCTTAATCACATTATAACCCTTCACCTGCTCAGGAAGGCGGGCAGCGAGGGCTGCACCAATCTCCTCGGCGGTGGCATCGGGCGACTTGCGGCTGGTGCGCAGCAGCGGGAAGACTACCAAGGTGTAGTCGCCCTCAAACTCTTTGCGTGTCTTTTGGAGTTGCAGGTCGATGCCTGTCGCCCCATAGAGTGCCTCAACGCACTCGGCTATCTCTTTCAAGAGGTGTTTCTCGATATTCATCTTAATTCTTTGCGAAAAATTTTCCGCAAAGATAATCATTTTCAACATTTAACCCAACCCTTTCGTCAACTACGTTTGCGCAGGTGGGGGATAATTGTTACTTTTGCGCCAACAAAACAAGAGCCACAAGATGAAAATCGGAGATATAGACCTCGGCGAAAAGCCACTACTGCTCGCACCTATGGAGGATGTGACCGACCCCTCGTTCCGCTTTATGTGCAAGGAGTTTGGGGCCGATGTGGTCTATACCGAGTTCATCTCCTCCGACGGACTCATACGCGACGGTGCCAAGTCGGTCAAGAAGTTGGATATCAGCGACTCCGAGCGCCCCGTAGGTATACAGATTTATGGCCACCTGATAGAGCCGATGGTCGAGGCAGCACGCATAGCCGAGGCCGCCAACCCCGACATCATAGACATCAACTTCGGGTGTCCCGTGCGCAAGATAGCCACCCGTGGCGCGGGTAGCGGTATGATGCGCGACGTGCCACTGATGGTGGAGATGACACGCCAGATAGTAAATGCGGTAAGCAAGCCCGTGACCGTCAAGACACGCTTGGGCTGGGACGACGACAACAAAAACATCGAAGAGATAGCCCTCCGACTGCAAGACGTGGGTATCAAGGCCCTCACCATACACGGTCGCACACGCGCGCAGTTGTACAGCGGCACAGCCGACTGGACACTCATAGGCAAGATAAAGAACGACCCACGCATAGAGATACCCATCATCGGCAATGGCGACATCTGCTCCGCCGAGGGAGCCGCCGAAGCATTCGACAAATATGGGGTCGATGGCATAATGATAGGCCGCGCCACATACGGTCGCCCCTGGATATTCCGCGAGATAAAACACTACCTCCGCACCGGCGAAGTACTCCCCCAACCCACAGTGCGTGAGCGCGTGGAGATAGCGAAACGACACTTGGCAAAGTCGATAGAGGTGAAAGGTAACCACATAGGGGTAATAGAGATGCGCAGACACCTGAGCAACTACTTCAAAGGACTGCCCGACTTCAAGCAGACACGCATCAAACTCGTGACACTCTACGACATACCCGAACTCTTCGCCACACTCGACTACGTGGCCGAACAATGGGGCGACTACGACCTCACCACAACACTCCCCACACCCCTCAGCCACGAAGCAGGCAAGTAGAAAGTTTAGAGAGTTTAGAGAATTTAGTGAATTTAAGGAGTTTAAAGATTCTCCCATAACTCCCATAATTCTCATCATTCCCATTATTCCCTAATCTCCCTAAGTTCCCTAACACTCCCTAAACTCCCTACAAAAAAAACTGAGAGCAGTTCGATACTGCTCTCAGTTTTTATTGAACTTTGAATTCTTCTCCTACATCTGCTTAACCAGCCAATCCATTGCGGTGCCCTCGGAGTAGTCGTTCAGCAGGGGTACCCACGAGAAGTGGCTGATAGCCTTCGAGATACCGAACTTCTGCATATAGGCGTCGTCGAAAATCTGGATCTTGTCGTTCTTTGCGCCAAGGCGCTCGCGAGCCTCGTAGTAGGCGTAGGAGCTAATCACCTTGCAGGTGGTGTCCGACTCTGCGTGTACGAAGAACATAGGCAGGTTTACAAATGCCTCGGTATCCATATCGGTCAGCACCATATCAGTACCGTTCCACTTATACACCTTATCCTGGAAGGCAGTCACGAGGTCGTCAGCAAACTGGCCCTCATACTTCTCCTTCACCTGGTGGATAGGCACGATGGGGTCCATAGCGCAGCAGGGGATAGCAGCCTTGAAGCGGTCGGGGAACTGCATCATAAAGCGCATAGTGCAGCCACCACCACTCGATGCGCCAGCGCAGAAGAGTTTACTACCATCAACCTTACCCTCGGCGATAAGCTGGTCGATAAATGCCATCTGCAAAGCGTTGTTGCGGTCAACGAGTTTGATGCGCTCGGGGTCGAGCGATGCGCTGTACGAGTAGTTGGGGTTAGCGATGGCGAACATCAGCGTTGCGCAGGGCACACCCTCGGTGGGGAGCGACACGATGCAACGGTTGGCAGTTGCAGCGGTCATCAGGTCGCGGTTGTACTCGCCGCCACCAATCTGCCATACGAGCAGAGGAGCGTTCTCAATCACATTACCCTTCTCATCTTTGGGGAGGTGGAGGATATACTCGCGGGTCAGACCTGCATAGGTAAACTCGCCCTTGATGCAGTCGTCGAGGATGTCGATACGACGGTCGTTCACATCGGCCAGCGACACATTGAGGTTGCTATCGGCAGCGCACACCAACTGCCAGGGGTTGGTACGCCAGCCCTGACCGCGTGCACCATTGATGCTGAACGGTTTAGCCTCGATGCGGAGTACATTTTTATTGCGGGTTACCACGATACCGTCGTCGGCAAACACCTCGATATTACCGCCTGTCACGGGGTCAACAAAACCGTCGGGAGCGTTGTTGAGCAGGTCGAAGTCCTCAGCCGAGAGGCCTTTGAGCGACTTGGGGTTGCTAACGGTAATCTCGATAGCATTGACACGCATAGCGGTGTCGCCCACCTCGGTATAGGCAACCACATTTTCCACAACAGCAGGCTCTTTCTCGGAGCTGCACGATGCCATAGCAAAAGCCACAGCACTCAGAAGCATAATTTTCTTAATCATAGTTTTTAATTGGTTGTTAGTTGATTTTCCAATTGCAAATATAAGCCTTTCCCTGATAAGTTGTATTGCCGATATAACTATTATTGTTCATTTTCTGTCACTACGGTTTGACAATTCGTCGGAGAAAAGAGTTATCTTTGTCGAGAAATTAACCATCTAAACACAAGATTGAACTATGAAAAAAATTACTCTCGTTGCGCTCTGCGCACTCTCGGCACTCCTTCTGGGTAGTTGCTCGCAGAAGGATACAATCAGAATAATCTCCTACAACATACGTCTGAGTGGCGTTGACGATGGCGCTAATAGCTGGCAATACCGCAAGCAGGCCACCCTCAATATGATTGCCGAGGAGCAGCCCACCCTCTTCGGATTGCAGGAGGCCACTCCCGAGCAGATGGCCTTTCTGGTGGAGAACCTGCCCCAATATGGTCACATCGGCGTAGGACGTGAAGATGGCGTTGCCGATGGCGAGCATATGTCGATATTCTACCTCCTCGACGAGGTGGAGTTGCTCGACGGAGGCACCTTCTGGCTCTCCGAGACGCCCGACACTCCCTCCATCGGCTGGGACGCAGCCTGCAAACGCACCTGCACCTGGACCAAACTGCGTATGCGCTCCTCGGGCAAGGAGTTTGCCTACCTCAACACACATCTCGATCACATCGGCAAGGAGGCCCAGCGTGAGGGCTTGGCGCTGATGGTGGAGCGTTGCCGCGAGATAGTCCCCGAGGGTATGACAGCCTTTGTTACTGCCGACTTCAACACCGACACCGACGACCCCATATTTGAGCCGCTGAAAGCCGATATGATGGATGCCCGCGAGGTGGCACCCACCACCGACCTGCGCACCACCTACAATGGTTGGGGCAAGGCCGACACCCGCCTGGACCACATCTTCCTGCGTGGCGCCGAGGCACAGACGTTCAGCGTGTTGCGCGACAAGGACTACGGTGCTCCCTACATCTCCGACCACTACCCCGTAATGCTCGAAGCCACATTTTAGGGCAGCTATTATAACTTCGGCAAAAAAAATGTATATTTGTGAAGGTAAACAACATCACAAATTATGAGTAAGAAAATTTTGGCAGAGAGTTACGATTTTACTGCCGACGACCGCCGCTTTATGCAGATGGCCATCGACCTCTCGGTGGCAAATATCGACACAGGAGGAGGCCCGTTTGGCGCTGTTGTGGTGCGCGATGGCAAGGTGATAGCCACGGGAGCCAACCGTGTAGTGCCCAACAATGACCCCACAGCCCACGCCGAGGTGTCGGCAATACGTGCCGCCTGCTCCGCTTTGGGAACATTTCAATTAGATGGGTGTACCGTGTATAGCTCCTGCGAGCCCTGCCCTATGTGTCTGAGCGCGCTCTATTGGGCGGGCGTTGAGCGTATCTACTATGGTAATACCAAGGCCGACGCCAAGGATATCAGTTTCGACGACTCGTTTATCTACGACCAACTCGACCTCGACTACGACCAAAGGTCTATCGAATGTCACCACATAATGCACGACGAGGCCTTAGTCGCTTTCCGCAAATGGGAGGAGAAAGAGGATAAGGTGAGGTATTAAGCGACAATAATTGCATAAGATAGAACGTAAGG
Organism: Tidjanibacter sp.; assembly: GCA_017521965.1. GTDB lineage: Bacteria > Bacteroidota > Bacteroidia > Bacteroidales > Rikenellaceae > Tidjanibacter. The sequence goes on from JAFXAY010000012.1 coordinate 6,286, forward strand.
TGTTTAAACCGATAGCCGAGCAGTGACGCTCGGCTATCTTATTTAGGAGATTATTGTTTTACTTTAATTTCTACATATTCACCGTATCCGTCTGAATGATTGAGATTTACGTAGAATGTTCGTCCTTTATTGTTGTTTTTTGGGTCTGCATACAGATAGATAGTATTACTTCCCATCTTTGCACGAACTGTCAGCCAATCAAGTGATGCTTCAATACTCCCATCTTCCTTTTTGCGATGGCCACTCTGATTCCCACTATAATATATACCAATTGAATAAATCGGAATTTCACCAGTCAGACTTAGTTCGCCTCCCTCTTTGGGAAAAGTAACTTTATCGGGGAAACCACCATCAATTTCCTTCTGAAATGCACCGATGCAAGATGTGCAAAAAATCAAGCACCCGATTATCACTAATAAAACTCTTTTCATAATAGTAAATTGGTATTTGTTAGTCTTGAATGATTACTATACTCATATATTCTGGTCCGCCTCTGTTCATACTTATAGGTCGTTTTCTTTTCTTATTACCTGGATTTGGTTCAACGATAAAATGTATTGTAGTACTACAACGATAAGGTGTTTTTACCGTAAGCCAGTCAGATACTGCTATCCGTGAACCATCTTCTTGTTCTTTACTACTAACAGGGAGATATTCTTCAATGTCATAAGAGCCAATATCAAACCACGCAATAGGAATCTCACCAGTAAAACTCTTTTCTCCTCCCTCTTTTGGGAAATGGACTCTATTAGGATAACCTCCATCTACCTCTTTAAAACAAGATGTGGTAAACAATGGAACTACTATAAGGAATAATAGTATCTTTTTCATAGCAACCTATCCGTTAATTATTCTTGTTTAATTCCTATGTATATTGTTTTAGTGTAATCCCAACTAGTTGGAATGCCAATAAATAATACACGCTGTTCGTTTGCTGTATTTGGTTCCACACTAATTGTTAAATCCGAAGAGTAATTACCGTTAAATGGGGAGTTAACTGTCAACCAATCGTACGAAATTTTCAACTCATTATCGGAAAGATCATCTATCGCCACTGCTCTTTCATAAATATCTTCATAGATATATAACCTTGTAATTTGCTCTTCTCCGACCACAGTTTTCTCTCCACCCTCTTTGGGGAAGGTTATTTCTCGGGGAAATCCCCCGTCGGGATATACTTCGCACGAGAATACGCAAAGAGCCAACGCCAGAAGGAATAGTAACCTGCTATTTTTCATATCTATTTGTTGGGTTTTTGCAAATATAGTAAATCGCTGTGTATTATGCAAATAAGCCTTGATTGTAGAATAATTGTATCAAATAAGATTATCGCCTAAGAATAGCAATAGATGGCGGTAGAGAACAAAAACCTGCAATAAAAAAGCGTAAAAAATTGTATATCACCAAAAAAGTGGTTATATTTGCGGGCTATTTCGCGTGGAGACACGCGGAAAGTCGGGGAGGAAACTCCTTGGAATCAACAAATTACTAATTAAAAAACGCTAAGAAAATGTCTGTAAAAATCAGATTGGCAAGACACGGTAAGAAAGGTTATGCTTTCTATCATATCGTAGTTGCTGACAGCAGGGCGCCACGTGATGGTAAATTTATCGAGAAGATTGGTACCTACAATCCCAACACAAATCCTGCTACAATCGACCTGAACTTTGACAAAGCTCTGGATTGGTTGCAGAAAGGCGCACAACCCACTGACACTTGTCGTGCGATTCTCTCGTACAAGGGTGTATTGTACAAAAAGCACCTTCTGGGTGGCGTAGCTAAGGGCGCATTCGATGAGGCTGCTGCCGAGGCTAAGTTCGCTAAGTGGATGGGTGAGAAAGAGGGCCGCATTGCTGCCAAGACCAACAAGATTGCAGGTGACAAGGCTGCTGCCGCTAAGGCTCGCTTGGCTGAGGAGGCTAAGGTAAACGAGGCTAAGGCTAAGGCTGTTGAGGCTAAGCGTGCTGCTGCCGCTGAGGCTGCTGCTGCCGCTGCTGAGGCTGCCGAGGAGGCAGAGGCTCCCGCTGAGGAGGCTTAGTAACTGCCTGCTATGAGCAATCTGCCGGTAGGAAAAATTACCAAACTCTATGGTACTGAGGGTGAGGTTGTAGCAAACCTCTACGACCGTTTTCCTGCCGACTATGATTCGGAGGAACCGTTATTTGTGAGTATCGACTCGCTGACGGTTCCTCTTTTTATATCCTCCTTCACCCGTCGCGGTCGTGGCGCTATCATCGCCATCGACGACTACGACACCCCGCGCCGCAGCGAAGAGCTACTCGGCAGGGAATTTTACACGACCAACCCCGATGCCGACAATGCAGATTTGGCAGATGGGGACGACGAGGAGTGGAGCGATATGGAGGAGTTGCTCGGCTGGCGTGTCCGCTTCGTCGGGCGCGACGAGGAGGGCGAGATTGTCGGCTACAACGACGACGAGATGAATCCCCTCTTCGAGGTCGAGATTGGCGACCGCTACGCCTACGTTCCCGTAGTCGATGAGTTTATCCGCAAAGTGTCGCGACGTCGTCGCGAGATAAAGTTCGACCTGCCCGAGGGCTTGCTCGACATCTATCTGTAATTATACCTAAGACATCAATCGCATCAGTCTGACGATACCTTCGATATCGGCAGTTGGTATATTATTGGTTATACTATGATTGTTAAAGCGGTATGTATCAGCAACGTATCTCAACAGCGCACCGAGGCGCAATAGTCATAATGATTGACCAATCGGCGTCGATGGGCAATGAAGTTCCGTATAAGTATCTGCGCACCACCAAGGCCGATGTGGCTGTGGTGGCGGCCGGCCGACTGATTCAGGAGCTGGCACTGCGTTGCCGCTCAGGGTATGAGTGGCGCAACTATTTCGATATCTGCGTGGTGGGCTACTCGGGCCACGGTATTGTGCCACTGCTCTCGGATAAGTTGGAGTTCTGCACCTTGGACCAACAGCTGGCGATGCGAAAGAAATTGCCCCACCGAATAGATATCAACCTCCCACGTAGCACCTCCGACCCGCGCATCAGGGACGACAGGTATCTCCTCCTGCCCTGCCACGAGGGACGTACGCCGATGTGCAGTGCCTTCCGCGCGGTGACCAATATGGTACGTGGCTGGTGTCGTCGCCAAGCGTGCGTCGATAACTTCCCGCCGATTGTCTTCAACATCACCGACGGTATGTTCAACGACGCCAACCCCGAACAGATGATGCGCGCCGCAGAGAGCCTCCGCTCTACGGGGACAACCGATGGCAATACTCTGCTGATTAATATCACTTACAACTCCGGCGGCGTGAATAGTGGCAGCTACCTCACCTCGGAGCAGGAGCCTCTGCCCTTCGCGGCAGGCGTGAAGAGACTATTTGAGATGTCGAGCGTCGTGCCCGACGAACTCTACCCACGCCTGAGAGGCGCTCTCGACACACCCTACTTCCCACCGTATAGGTTTTTCTGCTATAACTCCTCCCCCGAGGAGATTATCTCGCTACTCAGCATCGGCACCACGTCGATACTGTTTTGATTGTGGGGGAGGGATAAAAAGTGAACAGTTTTTGAGAGAAAATTGTTGATTGTTTGATAAAAGCAAAAATTTGTCTTACTTTTGTTGCCCGAAATGGTCTCGTAGCTCAGTTGGATAGAGCAACAGCCTTCTAAGCTGTGGGTCGTGGGTTCGAATCCCGCCGGGATCACTCAAAATAGAGAAACGACAGAGTTGATGCTCTGTCGTTTCTCTATTTTAAGTGCCCCGTCGGTCTTATTGAAGCGGGTTGCGAGGATAAAGATTCTATTGCTCGGCATAAATGCCTGCGCCAAGAGGTATCCTCGCGAGCTTCGGGCGTCGCCCTCCGCTTCAAATCCCGCCGGGATCACGAGCGATGCAAGCAAGCATCTTCGGTAAGCCACTCGCAAGGGTGGCTTTTATTGTATGAGCGACTACGGGAACTTATTCACACGTAGTCGCTCATATAGTAAAAGGTATTCTGCAACACAGAACTTGCCGAAGATACTTGCTTATATCCGAGGACCCCCAAGGGAAAGACGCAGCAAAGCGAAGCGGCTGCGTCAATTCCGCCGTCGGTCTTATTGAAGTGGGTTGCGAGTATATTCATTCTATTGCTCGGCATAAATGCCTGCGCCTACCCTTAACAAAACAAAACCCATAGCACAAACCGTGTGGTTTGTGCTATGGGGGTAATTGGCCCGACGAGGCGGGCGGGGAAGGAGACGGAAGGAGACGGGAGGCTACAATGGTGCGGGGGTGGCGGCGGTGATGCGGCGGAAGGAGTTGCGCATAAAGCCGACGTAGTGGTTGCCCTCCTCGCGGACGTTGTAGTGGTAGTCGAGCCACAGGGTGGTGTCGGTGATGTAGTAGACGCGCTGGGTGACTACTTCGTCATCGTCGGTGCCCTCCTCGTTGGGATAGTGGAGGCGCAGCTCGTCGTGTTTGCAGGTCCAAGTACCCTTATCCGAGATATTCCAGCCAGTACCATCGGCCTCGTACTCCACAAAAGTACCATCCTTGTTGAACTCATAGCGCACATCGGCCACGTTCTCGTCCCACTCGTAGATGAGCTCACCGTTCTCACGCAGCCAGCCTGTACTCTCGTTCTGCTCCCAGGTACCCTCCAAAAGTTGGGTGGCATCGGGGCCATCGTCGTCGTTACAAGCCGACGTTCCTAACCAAAGGAGTGCGCCAAATAGCAATACTCCAATTTTAGTAAACTTTTTCATCTTTCTGTCAATCAGCATTTTGTGTTAAACAATAATTCTCTTTCGCAGCCACCCATAGGGTCACTGCACTCCCACATAACACAAAAAGCCTGCCAGCAGGAACAAATAATTCAAAGCGGGTCGCGGACCCTTTTATATTGAAGGGAGATTAGAGAATTTAGGGAGTGTTAGAGAGTGTTAAGGAATTTAGGGAATTTAGGGAGATACCAATATAAACTATTGTGTAACAGTTAGGTTTTTCGGGTTTAGGGGATACTCTCGAAGAGAGTACAAATGAAATAGAGAATAGGGCTTGTCAAGTTTACTTGAACAAAACCCTATTCTCTATTTTGTTTGTAGTTACTGCAAAGTAACTCCTAAATCCGCAAACTAATAGTACAAAAGTTTTTTGGTGCCGCTTTTTTACAAAAAAGGGGCGAATAAAAATCAAAACAAACTACTCAATCGTCACAGAGCCATCGAAGCTTAGTGAGAAACCTGCATAGTTGGTAAACTCGGCAGTGAGTTTGCCGGCCTCCTCGTCGAGGCCGAGGGTGATGGTGCCGCTGTAACCGTTCTCTTTGCTAAATGTCACTCCATCGTAAGTCACGGTGAGGTCTTTGCTCTGCGAGAATCCGCGTGCATTGCCATCGAAGCACCCCTTAGGTGCGGTTATCACCACCGTCTTATCATTGTCGGCCACGGTCAACTCCACGCTCCACACACTCTCGCCCTTGGTGAGGGTGGCGGTGGGTTTGAGGTCGTACTTGCGACCTGCATCCTCAATGTAGTTGGTGTCGGCGGGGGGAGGGGTTACAGAGTAGCTTATCGCCTCGCCCTTGAACTTTGCGGTGTAGAGGGTGCCATCGTAGGTTATCGAGAGGTCGATGTTATAGACCCCTTCGGCCTCGCGCTCGATGGATATGCTGCCTGTGGCACCTGCCAAGTCGTCGTTGCTAATCTCAAAGTTGAGGTCCTCGTTCATATTATCGACCATACCGAAGTAGAAAATCTTGTCGGCACTCACCTCCGAGAGGTCGAAAGAGCCATCGGCATAGAGCGACCTATCGGCCAAGAGGTAGAGATACCAAGTGGCAATGTCGAGTTCGTCGAAGTAGTCCAGACCTGCGGGGGTGAGGTAGAGTCCCACATAGTCGGCCTCGTCCTCGTTGTAGAAGAGGGCGCGCAGGGGCTTCACCTCGTCGCCACGAGAGATAGTATTATCGCTACTACCCAGATCGGCCTCGATGGATATGCCCACAGAGAGCACTGTGCCATCGACGAGCACTACCTGCTCTGCCAAGGTCACCTTGCCATCTTTCGAGGTGAGGCAGAGAGTGCCCGATTTCACCTCGTCGGTCAGTTCGCGTGCTACGGTTTCCAGATAGGCCCCTGAGAGTGCGGAGGTTATGGTATAGTTCTCGCCCTCGCCCATAATGTCGAGCTTTACGCCATTGGCGGTCGGCGCGATGGCAGTGAAGAAGTCGATATCGTTCTCGGCTATCTCGTCGTAGCTCTCGTAACCCTGAGTGAGCGATGCCACAATGCAAAGATTATCGCCAACCTTTGCTGCGCCAATGCTGCCGAACTCCTTGATTTGGCCATTTATAGCGTAACGGTTGACGAGCGGCTGCTGGGTGATAACCACCTCGGCAGAGGCCTCGTTAGCGGTTATTTTGACCTTTCCTGCGCGAGTTTCGGGGTTGTAGTTGAGGTCGGCTTTAACGGTGGCCGAACTCTCACCATTTAGCCCCTCTTCGGTAACCACGGTGAGCCACTCCTCACCCTCGACCACCTCGGCGCTCCACGCATAGTTGGTGGTGAAGGGAATAACAACCTCGGCGCCCTCGACCTTCACGTCGAACTCACTCTCAGTAAGCTCGATAAAGGCTGCGGGAGGGGCATCGGCAGCGCTCTGACGAAGAGTAATTGTCGCCTTGGCAGTGTCGGCGGTAATGGTTACCGAGCCGCTACGCTCACTCTGGACCTCATTCTCGGTAGCGGTGAGAGTCAGTTCAATGTCGCTACCCGCCTTGCCCATACTCTTATTAATACGTAGCCACTCGGCACCCTCGGTGACGGTGATGGTCCAATCGTGAGTTGCCGAGAAGGTGAGCGAGAAGTTACCACCCTCGGCCGAGAAGGTGTGCTGAAATGCCGACACCTCAACACTGGGTGTCAACTCAGGCTCCTTGCAGGATACAAACATCAAGGCGCAAGCGCAAATTGTCAGGATTTGTTTTAGCAGTTTAGTCATAATCATACAATATATTAGTACCGAACAAATGTAATACATTTTCTTCAAACCACCACAAACAAAAGGGGCTGCCCATCAAATATGAAGGACAGCCCCTATTTCTTAGAAGTTGTATAACAAGAGGGATTTCAAGGCTTGCGAAGCCCGAAAAACCGCAGCATACTTGGGCGTATGTGAGGATTTTGAGGGCGAGCGTAACGCAGAAATCACCTTGTTAGACAGCTTCTATGCAGTTTACTTTTTCAGCACGTTCAGCTCGCGAGTGGGGTGCAGAACATCGTGAGTCTGCTCAACGATCTTCTCCTTAGCCACGGTGAGAGCCACCTGAGCCTTCACGTCGCGCGACGAAGCAGCGAGCAAGATGTTGTAGTTACCGGCCTCGGTTACCCAAGCGCTACGTGCAACATCGTACCAAGCCAGCTCATAGTCGGTGAAGTTGAAGGTGAGAGTCTGAGTCTCGCCGGGAGCCAACTCCTTGGTCTTAGCAAAGGCTACAAGCTCCTGCATAGGACGACCCTCCTCGATAGCGGGTGCGTTCATATAGACCTCAACAACCTCCTTACCAGCAACCTTACCGGTGTTGGTAACGTCAACGGTAACGGTGTACTCGCCCTTGTTAGCAGCCAAAGTGGGGTTGCTGTACTCGAAGGTGGTGTACGACAGACCATAACCGAAGGGGTAGGAAACCTCCTTGCCGAAGGTGTCGAAGTAGCGATAACCTACATATACATCCTCCTCGTAGTTGGTGTAGTCCACGTTCTTGCGCTCGTGCTTAGCATCGCCCACCGAGTTAGCACCAAACGAGAAGTTGATAATCTCGGCGTTGTAGGGGAAGTTTGCGCTCGAAGCGTGATCCAAGTAGTTTACGGGGAAGGTCATCGAAAGTTTACCCGAGGGGTTAACCTTACCTGCCAGTACGTCAGCAACGGTGTTACCACCCTCCTGACCTGCCTGCCAAGCGAGGAGCACTGCATCGGAAGTGTTCTTCCACGAAGCGGTCTCGATAACGCCACCCACGTTGAGAACAACTACTACCTGCTTGCCAGCAGCGTGGAACGCAGCAGCAACATTGTTGATCAGACCCTTCTCCTCTGCGGTGAGCTCGAAGTCGCCCTCTACCTTACGGTCAGCAAACTCACCCGAGTTACGACCGATGGTGATGAGAGCTACATCGCTGCTCTTCACAGCCTGAGCCAGCTGGCGCGAGTTGGGAACAAACTCACCTGCACGCTCCTTGGTCATAAATGCGCTGAGCTGATCGGGAGCACCTGCGGCAGCAGCCAGACGAGCAGCCTCCTCGGCAGCGTGCTTGGTGTACATGTCCTTAACCTCTGCGTTCACAGCATAACCAGCATTCTCCAAGCCCTGCTCCAAGTCGATAACGTAAGCCTTGTTCACATCACCCGAACCGGTACCACCTGCGATGAAGTCGTAGGAGGTGGTGCCGAAGAGGGCAACGTTCTTAATCTCCTTAGCGAAGGGGAGTGCGCCATTGTTCTCCAAGAGTACCATACCCTCGGCAGCCGAGTTGCGGGTAACCTGAGCGTGAGCCTCCAAATCGGGCTTGTTGTCATACTGGAAGCCTTTGAAGCGAGGAGTCTTAACGATAAGCTCCAACACGCGCTCAACACAAGTGTCGAGATCCTCCTCGGCGAGAGTACCGTTCTGAACAGCAGCAACGATATCGTTGTACTGACGGTCGGTACCGGGCATAATCAGGTCGTTACCTGCGTGCATCTGTGCGGGCGACGAGTTACCACCAAACCAGTCGGTCATAACCATACCCTCGAAGCCCCACTCATCGCGTGCGATGTCGGTGAGCAGCTCGCGGCTCTCGGAGGTATATACACCATTGAGGTGGTTATACGACGACATAATGGTCCAAGGCTGAGCGTCCTTAATGGCAATCTCGAAACCTTTGAGGTAGATCTCGCGGAGAGCACGAGGAGTAACGATAGCGTCGTTCATCTGACGGTTGGTCTCCTGGTTGTTCACTGCGAAGTGCTTAACCGAGGTACCTACGCCATTGCTCTGAACACCATTAACCATAGCTGCGGTGATCTTACCGGTGAGGTAGGGATCCTCCGAGTAGTACTCGAAGTTACGACCGCACAAGGGGTTACGGTGGATGTTGAGTGCGGGAGCCAAGAGCACGTCAGCGCCATACTCCAATACCTCCTCACCCATAGCCTTACCTACCTGCTGTACGAGCTCGGTGTTCCAGGTACAAGCCATCAGGGTACCTACGGGGAAACCGGTGCAATAGAAGGTGTCGGTAGTACCCTCACGGGTGGGGCTGATACGCAGACCGGCAGGGCCATCGGCCAATACGATAGCGGGGATACCCAGACGCTCGATAGGAGCGGTGGTACCTGCTGCACCGGGAACGATATCCTTGGTTGCACCTACTACGGTAGTCGAGCCATCGAAACCGGCCATACCGGTACCGATTACCAAGCGTGCCTTCTCTTCGAGGGTCATCGCCTTAACCACCTTCTTGATGTTCTTCTCGTTGAGCTGAGGCTCTTTGTTCGAACAAGCAGTGAGGCCTACAAACAGGACCATCGCTGCCAAAATTACTTTTTTCATTGTGTGTGTTAATTTGTTATTAATAGTTATAAATAGTTGTTTGTCAACTCTTTATCTCTGAGGGCCACACTGCCAAACAGTTGTCCTCACTCTCCACACTACCTCACTGCTAATACTCTGCGAAGTAGTTCTGATTAGTTATTGGTTTGTTAAGTGGTTTGTTCTGCGGGGGTGGGACTATTTGAAGAGCTGAGGCAGGAACTTGCTCAGATAGTCACGCCAGTTGCGCCAGATGTGACCGCCACCGGTCTCGTAGTAGATATAGTCGTGACCGCGCTCTTTGAGCGATGCCATATAGTTCAAGTTGTTCTGATAGAGGAAGTCGGTGTTACCGCAAGCAATCCAATAGAGTTTCAGACCCTTAGCAAACTGAGTATCGACCTTCTGATCAACGTTCTCATAGATGGGCGAACCTGCCTGCTGGCCACCAACGCTCAGAGCGGCCGAGAAGAGACCTACATAGTCGAACATATCGGGATACTCCTTCGAAATCTGCATCGAGTGGAAACCACCCATCGAGAGACCTGCGATAGCGCGACTGCTCTTCTTGGCGATGGTGCGGTACTTACCGTCGATAAACTTCACAACCTCGGGGAAGGCGGCCTCAAACGAGCCCTCCATAGTCTTGGGCAGACCCATACTGGGCACTACGAAACCCTCGGGACCATAGCCGGGGGCAGCCTGCTGGGAGATGTTGCCATTGGTCATCACCACAATCATAGGCTCTGCCTTGCCCGATGCGATGAGGTTGTCGAGAATCTGCGATGCACGACCCAAGTCCATCCACGCCTCCTCGTCGCCACCGATACCGTGCAAGAGGTAGAGCACGGGGAAACGCTTCTTGCCATCGTAAGCAGCGGGGGTATAGACGGTCACACGACGGTTGAAGCCCTCCTGCGAGCAGTAGTACCAATCCTTGTGAATCGAACCGTGGGGAACATCCTTGTTGAGGTAGAGGTCGCCCTGACCACCACCGATTACGAAGTAGTTGGTCACCGAGGCAACGTCGCGAATCTGATATACGTTGGAGGGGTCGCTCACGCCGCGCACACCGTCAACGATGAAGGAGTAGCTGTACAGCTCCGATGCCAGAGGCTCGGTGGTGTACTCCCATACGCCTTTGTCGTTCTGAGTCATTGCCACAGTACCGCCATTGTCGCCGGGGATGAAGTCACCAACAACCTGCACTGTGCGAGCCTTGGGTGCATTGTAACGGAAGGTTACGCTGTTGTCGGGGTGTACCTCGGGCGAAACAACTGCCGCGCCACCCCAGAGGGCCTGCTGAGCCATAGCAGCCACGCTCATCATCAGAGCCACTGCCAGAAAAGTCAATTTTTTCATAGTTTGTTTTGTTAGTAATTAAGGTATAATTGTAGTGTATGTTTTGACACTAACCACACTATTTGTCGCAGTCACCGCAGACTACTCCAAAATAGTAGGCAAATATACCCATTAACTCCCACAATAGATATAATAATCTTTCAAACGACTACTACTTTTGTTCAAAAAGCGGCACAGAAATATAAGGAATAGCCACAACCGCCAAAAAAAGGGAGTGTTAAGGAGTGTTAGGGAGTGTTAGGGAGCGTTAGGGAGTTTAAAGAATATCCCTAAGTTCCCTAATCTCCCTAAATTCCCTAAATTCCCTAAATTCCCTAAATTCCCTATTGCCTGTTTTGGGAATAATAGGAACAATAGGAATAATAGGAATAATAGGAATAATAGGAATTTAAAGATTATCCCATAATTCCCATAACTCCCATAATTCCCATAACTCCCTAAATTAATCCTGCTTCGCAGTCTTTTCGTTGCTCCGGCTCGGCATAGTCCGCAAGCAGCCTCTGCACTCGCTTAATCGCAACGTTCCCTAAACTCCCTAATCTCCCTAAATTCCCTAAACTCCCTACAAAAACAAGCAACCTCGGCCATAAGGCCGAGGTTGCTCATAAAATATAAGTCTTGGGAAAAATTAGATAACAGAAACGGGTTTCCAGTTGGTCTCGCCCTCAGCGTCGCCGTCGAATGTGGGAAGAACATATGCTTTCTCGCACTCCAAATTCACCTCATATTTTTCTGTACCTTCATCGTACTCACCACGGTCAACGGTGTAGACGTATGCATCTAGTGTGTTGTTATTGTAGAGCATAAACTTGTACTCACCAAAGATAGCCTCATTACCCTCATCCGTATCACCCCAACGGAATACAAACGAAGCATCTGTGCCATTTACTACATAAGGAGTATCTTTATTGTATCCAATATTACCAACATCGGGACTTGTTCTGAAAAATACTTGGTTAGCCCACAGAGCAGAGAAACTGGGGTGATTAAAAAAAGAGTAGGTGCCAGAAGAATAATCGCCGGTCAAAACGCTCAATTTCCAATCGGGATTCGTAACGAGGTCAAGGCCGGGAACAGATACCTGAACTAAACTATCATAAAAACCCAACTCCATATTAATCGCGCCAAGGTTAATTACACCATCGGTAATAGTAAAGACACCGGTATCTTCCAAAACCTCGCCACCATAGTAGTTAGCCAACATAACATCACTGCCATCAGCATTACCCAAACCTACTTTTTTGTCTTCTTTAACTCGGTAGTGAATAGCATACCAAGGACCATGTGTTCCACGAGCAGTAATCTCCTCGGTAGTCAGGGCGCGGTCAACAGTCCAAGCCGAGCCATTGTAGATAAGGCGGATACAGTTGTCGTCGCTATTGGGGATTGCCACTTCATTATAGCCACCCATCAAAGGCTTAGTGATAATCAGAATCTGGTCACCTGCCGCCCAAGCGGTCTTAACTGCGCGGGAGTTTACACCGAAGCCACCCTTATCGCCAACGGTGAACTCTACTTTATAGGTAGGAGCCGAAACATCC
>JAFXAY010000079.1 GCA_017521965.1 Tidjanibacter sp.
AGAAGGCGGTGAAGAACATTGCCCGCGAACTGATACGCCTCTACGCCGAGCGCAAGGCTTCGGGTGGTTATCGTTTCTCGCCCGACGGGTATCTGCAACACGAGATGGAGGCCTCGTTCCCCTACGAGGAGACACCCGACCAGCAGAAGGCTATGGAGCTGGTGAAGAGCGATATGGAGTCGTCGCAGCCGATGGACCGTCTGATATGTGGCGACGTGGGCTTTGGCAAGACCGAGGTGGCTATCCGCGCGGCATTCAAGGCGGCCTGCGACTTGAAGCAGGTGGCAGTGTTGGTGCCGACCACTATCCTCGCCCTGCAACACTACCGCACCTTCGCCGAGCGACTGCGCGGTATGCCCGTTAGGGTGGAGATGCTCTCGCGTGTGAAGAGTGCCAAAGAGGTACGCGAGATAAAAGAGGGGTTGGCCGATGGCACGATAGATATTATAATAGGTACACACAAACTGCTCGCCAAGGATATCGCCTTCCGCTCGCTCGGTCTGCTGATTATCGACGAGGAGCAGAAATTTGGTGTGGCAAGCAAGGAGCGACTGCGCCAGCTGAGTGTGAGTGTCGATACCCTCACCCTCACCGCTACGCCTATCCCGCGTACCCTGCAATTCTCGCTGATGGGGGCGCGCGACCTCTCGGTGATTGCCACTCCGCCACCCAACCGTCAGCCCATCATCACCGAGTCGCACTTGTTCGACGAGGAGATTATCCGCGAGGCGATAGAGTATGAGCTTGGTCGCGGCGGTCAGGTCTTCTTCGTGCACAACCGTGTGGAGGATATTGAGCGCATAGGCGACACAATCCGCAGGGTGGTGCCCGAGGCACGAGTGGTGGTCGGACACGGACAGATGCCCGCCGCCAAACTCGAAAAGATAATTATGGACTTCATCTATGGCGAGTATGATGTGCTGCTGGCAACCACCATCATCGAGAACGGAATAGATATCCCCAATGCCAACACCATCATCATCAACGATGCACAGAACTTCGGACTGAGCGCACTCCACCAGCTGCGTGGTCGTGTGGGTCGCTCGTTCCGAAAGAGTTTCTGCTATCTGCTCTCACCTCCCGACGAACTGCTCTCGACCGATTCACGTCGCAGGCTGAGGGCTATCGAGGAGTTCTCCGACTTGGGGTCGGGCTTTAACATAGCGATGCAGGATTTGGACATCCGCGGTGCGGGCAACCTGCTCGGAGCGGAGCAGAGCGGATTTATTGCCGATATGGGCTTTGAAACCTACCAGAAAATCCTCTCCGAGGCGGTGGCAGAGTTGCGCGCCGAGGGTACTGAGGGGCTCGACGAGGTGGTTGGCTCGGAGGGCGAAGAGAATCAGATACTCACCGAGGATATTATCTATGTTACCGATTGTCAGGTGGAGACCGTTGAGGAGGCGCTGCTGCCCGATGCCTATGTGGGCAATGCGACCGAGAAACTACGCCTCTACCGCCTTATCGACAATATGACCTCCGACGAGGAGGTAGCACGCTTTGCAGCCGAGGTGACCGACCGATTTGGCCAGATGCCGCGTCAGGTGCTCTCGCTGCTCGATGTGGTGCGTCTGCGCCGCAGGTGTATGCTCCTCGGAGTGGAGAAGGTGAAGGTGAAAAATGGCCTGATGTTGCTCTCCTTCCCTGCCGACCAGCAATCGGCATACTACAAAAGCGCCCTCTTTATGGGAGTGTTGCGCCACACCACACGCCACCCCGACCGCTATCTGTTGCGCCAGTCGAGTAGTCGTCTGGGCCTGACGGTGAGAGGTATTGCAGGCTTGGAGGAGGGCTGGAAGATGATTGACACAATGCTGGCCGCAGCACGCGCCGAGGCGACCAATGCAACAAAATAGGTGGGTTATACATCATATTAGAAAGAGAGCAGATACCATATATATTATAGGTAGCAACCAATAAAGCGAGAAAAAAGATGAGATTAACGGTAGATATGGGCAATACAGCAGTGAAGATTGTCGTTTTTGATGAGGATAGAATCGTCTATCGTCATCGCACCGAGGCGTGGAACGATACTCTTGCCGCCGAGTTGGTTGCCGGTTACCGACCCCAGAGCGTGATTGTGTCGTCAACACGCTCTCTTGGCGATGAGGTGGTGGCCTCTATCGACAGAGCAATACGCGAGGCGGGCTATGAGGCACCTATTGTGAGGCTCACAGGGCTGACCCCCACGCCACTCCGTAACCTCTATGCCACCCCCGAGACTCTCGGCCCCGACCGTCTGGCAGCAGCGGTGGGAGGAGCAGCACTCTTCCCCGAGCAAAATCTGCTGATTGTCGATTTCGGGACAGCCATCACCTACGACTTGGTGAGCAGCCAAGGGGAGTATTTGGGGGGCAATATAGCGCCGGGTATGGATATGCGCTACCAATCGCTCCATCGCTCCGCTGCCTTCCTCCCTCTGGAAGAGGGTGATACCGAAGGCCGACGAGGTGAAAAAATAGGCAAAAAGACTGCCGATGCGATAAAATTGGGCGTAATCGACGGAATTTGCTATGAAACAGAGGGTTACATACAGAATTGGGAGAGTTGTTACAAAAAATTAACAACTATTTTCACAGGTGGTGACGCTAAATGTTTTGAAAAGAAAATTAAAAACACGATATTTGGGGAATTGGACTTGGTTTCTATCGGTCTGAACAAAATTTTAGAATACAATGCGTTTTAAGAGAGCGATTTATACGATTGTTGCAGTAGCGGCAGTGTTGATGGGGCAGCAGGCGTCGGGCCAGAGCAGCAGCATCAACGCTTACTCGCCTTATACCTTCTACGGAATTGGTGATATCTCCACCCCCGGTAGTGCCATTTTGCGCAGTATGGGTGGTGCGGGTATCGGCTTCCGCAGTGCCTATACAATCAACTCGATGAACCCCGCATCGTATAGTATGATTGGACAGAACAGCTTCCTCTTCAACTTCGGTATGGAGGGCACAAATGTCTATTCCAAGAGTGCTACCACGGGTACAAGTTTCAATACCTTCAACGTTCGTGATGTGTCGATTGAGTTCCCCGTAGCCAGAGGATTGGGCGTAGCGTTTAGCGTAACTCCCTATTCGCAAGTAGGTTACCGCATCAGCAAAATCGACGACCGCCCCGAGATTGTCGCCAATCTGGGCCACGTTAGCTACAACTACGACGGTTCGGGTGGTGTGTCGCAGTTTAAGTTGGGCGCAGGTTGGGCTATCCACCCCCGCTTCTCGATTGGTGCCGATATGATCTACTATCACGGTAAAATCAGTCGCGCATTCTCCTCGACAATCACAGGCTTTACCGGTACGGATACCTACTACTCCGTGATGGGTCAGGATGAGGAGAGCATCACAAGCATCAAGGCCGATGTCGGTATGCAGGCCAACCTGATTGATACCGAGCACAACCGCCTCACTCTGGGTGCTACCTATGAGTTTGGTGGCCCCCTCAATACTAAGGTTAACCGTATGGTACCCTCGGGTAACCTCATCACGGGTGATACCATCTCTAATGAGAGTTTTACCTCGAAGTTTGCACTTCCCTCGACGGTGAGCGTAGGTCTCTATTATCACAACAACCGTATGAGTCTGGGTGCCGACTACGCTTATAGCAATTGGGGTGTGCGCAATGCTCCCGACACCGACAATGGTGTGGCATTCCGCAATACCAGCACCGTACGTCTGGGTGGTGAGTATATCCCCTCGCCCGGCGATATCCGCAGCTTCTTCCGCCGCATCTCCTATCGTGCAGGTCTGCGCTACGGTCAGCACTATATGACCATACGCCAGCAGGCGATAGCCGAGAAGGCACTCACCTTTGGCGTGGGCGTACCACTCGGAATGGCGGGCCTCTCGATGATGAACCTCGGAGTGGAGTTCGGTCAGCGAGGCACCTTGAAGGCAGGACTTGTAAAAGAGAACTATGTGAAATTCTCGGTAGAGTTCAATATGTTCGGTGAGGACTACTGGTTCGTCAAGTACCAATACGACTAATCCGACCTTAGGCAGAAACAAAGAAACAAATATAACTATAATTACACATACAAACCGGTTTAATATTATGAAAGCATTTAAAAGTCTTTTGGTTGCAATGGCAATGCTCATCGGCGCTCAGAGCGTGATGGCACAGCAGCAGACCTTTGGCGCTGAGTGGGGTGAGAACGCTACTCAGGAGGAGCGCTATCAGAACGCTCTCAAATTCAACTTCTACAAGGACGCATACGACAACAAGAAGTATGACGTTGCACTTGGTTATTTGAAAGACCTTCTTCGTGACTGCCCTAAGGCAAAGATGAACATCTACGTTTGGGGTACCAACATCTACCGTCGTATGATTGCTGGTGCTACCTCGGTTAACGAGCGTAACCTCTACACCGACTCGCTGATGATGCTCTATGATATGCGTGCTGAGCACTTTGCAGATGATGCACGTTATGGCTATGCTTACATTATGAAGAACAAGGCTAAGGACTACTACAACTACCGCGCAAGCGACAAGCCCGGTGTGTTGAAGGTGTTCCAGGACGCTATCGCTGCGTCGGAGAGCGTTGATGCCGAGTTTACCGCACAGTACTTCCAGGTGCTCACCGAGCAGTATCAGGATCTGGACGTTGAGACCGAGATGTATATGGACGAGTACGACCGTATCTCGAAGTTGATGGCTCCCACCGGTGCACAGGAGTACATCGACGTTGTGGAGAACCTCTTCATCAACTCGGGTGCTGCTAACTGCGAGAACTTGGAGAAGATTTACAAACCTCGTTTCGAGGGTGGCAATGCTGAGCTTGCTCAGGTTAAGAAGGCCTTTGCTCTGATGAGCCGCAGCGAGTGCCTCACTCCCTTCTTCTTCGAGGTAGGTGATATGTTGCTCGCTCAGGAGGCTACCGCTGAGACCGCAATGGCTCTGGCTAAGGGTTATGAGAAAAATGGCGACCTGACCAAGAGTATCGAGTATCTGACCAAGGCTATCGAGGCTGAGCAGGATCCTATGACCAAGTCGCAGCTCGCTATCCAGATTGCTGGTAACGAGATTCTGAACGACAACCCCCGCAACGCTGCTAACTTTGCTAAGCAGGCTATCGAGATCAACCCCGAGAGCGCAATGGCTTACATCGTGTTGGCTCAGGCTTACGCAGCAGGTTCGGGTGCTTGCTCGGACTTCGATCGTCTGACCGTTTACTGGTTGGCTTACGACACCGTTCTCAACGCACGTCGTCTGTTGGAGGAGGGTGATCCTCAGTTGCAGACCGTTGAGCAGCTCGCATCGAGCTTCCGCAACTCGTTCCCCAACAAGGAGGAGTGCTTCTTCCGTGGTCTGAGCGCAGGCAACGCCTACACTGTTAACTGCGGTTGGATCAGTGGTCGTACCACCGTTAAGGAGGGCCGATAGTTGATTGATGGGTGGTCGGCTGAGTAGCACAACGGAGTGCTAACGATAAATGCCAATCACCGCCAAATATGAACACTATTAAGCGACATATAATAGCGTGGGTAGCACCTCTTCTCGGAGGTGCTACCTTGCTGTTTTCCTGCTCTTCGGAGTCGGCAGTCGGTAACTACAACCCCGAAACGATGCTCACGCAGCAGAGCGACACGCTGACGGTGCTGGTGAGCAAAAACGGTGTGAAGAGCTACCGATTCTACGCCCCACTGATGGAGCGCTACGAACTCGCCGCTGAGCCATATATGGAGTTCCGCCGAGGGGTCGATATCATCACCTACGACTCGTTGGGTGCGGTGGAATCGACCTTGAAGGCCGACTATGGCATCAGCTACGAGAAGCGCGAGTTGTGGGAGGCGCGAGGCAATGTGGTGGCCGAGGGCGAGGGAGGTCGCACGCTCTACACGCAGCAACTCTTTTGGGACCAGAAGACCGACCGAGTATATTCCAACGTGGACTGTATGGTGCGCGACGGTGAGGACTACTTCGTGGGCGAGGGCTTCGAGTCGGACTCCGACTTTAAGGATTGGCGATTCAGAAACCAGACAGGTCGAATACACGTCGATATGAGCCAGATGGAGGGTCGCGAGGAGGATGCTGTGGTGGATGATACTGATAAAGAGATAGATACAGAGTAGATGGGTATAGGCTCAGTAGTAGTTGTGGTAGTTGTGGCGTTGCTCTTCTCCGCCTTCTTTTCGGGTATGGAGATAGCCTTCACGAGTGCCAATAAGTTGAAGTTGGAGATCGACCGAAAGCAAAATCCGCTCTTCGGCCGCATTATCCGTATCTTCACCAGCGATCCCGGGCAGTATCTGACCACTATCCTTGTGGGCAACAACATCGCGTTGGTCATCTACTCGACCTATATGACGTTGTTGATTCACTTCCTGGCCGATAGTTGGGGAGTGCCCTTGTCGGAGGACTCGGTGATTTTGGAGACCCTGATTTCGACTATTGTCATCATCTTCACCGCCGAGTTTACCCCCAAAGCGATTGTGAAACTCAACCCCAATCGCTATCTCAAAATCTTTGCGCTGCCACTCATCGTATGTTACATACTGCTGTGGCCTATCGCTAAGGTAACCACTTGGTTATCATTTTGTATGCTCAAAATTTTCGGTTTGCCCGTGCAGAGGAATAATGCCCTGCACAACTTTGGCAGGATTGACCTCGAAACACTTGTCGAGGAGAGTGCCGAGGCTGAGGAGGCCGAGCCGGAGATTAAAATTTTTCAGAATGCTCTCGACTTCTCCGATCTGAGGGTGAGAGATTGTATGGTGCCGCGCATCGATATCGAGGCGGTGCCGATTGACTGCTCGGTAGAGGAACTCACCAAACGATTTGTCGATACCAAGTATTCGCGACTCTTTGTGTGGGAGGGCTCTATCGACAACATTGTGGGTTATGTGACTACCAAGAGTCTGTTCAATCAGCCTAAATCGTTGAAAGATATATTGATGCAGACCGAGTATGTGCCCGAAACTATGAGCGCCGACCATCTGCTGAGTCGATTTACCAAGCGCCGCGCAAGTGTGGCGGTGGTGATTGATGAGTTCGGTGGTGTGGCAGGTATAATATCGCTCGAAGATGTCTTGGAGGAGATCTTTGGCGAGATTGAAGATGAGCACGATGTGCCCGACTTGGTGGAGCGTCAGACAGGCGACAAGGAGTGGGTGCTGGCGTGCCGATTGGAGGTCGATTACCTCAACGAGAAGTATGACCTCGGCTTGGAGGAGAGCGACGAGTACGACACTCTGGCAGGCTTTATCCTCTCGCGCTGGGAGGGTATCCCCAAGGCGGGCGAGGTGATACGTGATGGCGAGTTAGAGATTCGCATTTTGCGTTCTACCTCGTCGAGGGTCGATTTGGCAAAGGTGCGAATTGTCTGACCCACTGATAGTTGTGGTGAGAGGAGAGAGGAGCGACCGGAGCTGAGCCTGAAATTGTGGGCCGAAGAGGAGAAAATGAACAAAATTTTTTGACAAATCGGCTTGAATTAAGTGGAAAATAACTATCTTTGAGGCCTATTTTGGAATAGGGTACCGCGCGCGTGCGCAAAACCCGCTCCGAAAGGCAAGTAAAAGTGAAACAATAAACAAAAAATTAAAATAGTATAAAACACTTATGGCAACACTTAATGATTTGAGAACCAAAGGTGGTATCATCGTTACCGTAGTAATTGCATTGGCGCTTATCGCCTTCTTGCTCGGTGACTTGTTCAACAGTGGTACCAATATGGCTAATTCGCGTAAGATGAGAGTAGGCGAAATCGAGGGCAACAAAATCGGTTATATGGAGTTCCTCGATGAGTCGGACAGAATGAACAACATCTACCAGATTATGTGGGGTGTTAGCTCTTTCACCGCCGACCAGCACGATATGCTCAACGATATGGCGTGGAACGAGTTGGTAATGCGCTACTCCTACCTCCCCTCCTTTGAAAACCTTGGCTTCAAGGTTAGCGAGGCAGAGCAGGTGGATATGATTAATGGCGTCTATACCTCGCCCGTTATCGCTTCGACCTTCGTTGACCCCGAGACCGGCGTTTACAGCACCGAGTATCTGACCAACTTCCTGGCTAACGTGAGCATCGCTCCCGAGGCTGCCCTGATGTGGGACTATATGAAGGAGCAGATGGTACAGGAGCGTATCAGCTCGAACTACACCGCACTCGTAGAGGGTGGTTTCTACACCACTTCGCTCGAAGCTAAGCAGGGCGTGGCTGATGCCAACAACCTCTTCAAGGCTCAGGTGGTTGCTCACAACTACTCGCAGGTGGCTGACTCGCTCGTAAATGTTTCGTCGGACGAGATTCGCGCTTACTACAACGAGCACAAAGAGCTCTTCCGTCAGACCCCTTCGCGCGATGTTGAGTATGTAGTATTCGACTTGCTCCCCTCCGACGAGGACTACGCTGAGGCTGAGGCCGAGGTGGCTAAGTTGGCTGAGGAGTTCGCTGCTGCCGAGGATGCTATGCAGTTCGCAGCACTCAACACTATGGGTCAGGTTGACCGTTACTACTACAAAGAGTCGGAGCTTCCCACTCAGATTGCAGCTGCCGCTTTCGGCGCACGCAAGGGTGAGGTTGTAGGCCCCGAGCTCAATGGCGATGTTTACACTATGTCGCGTCTGGCAGAGTTGAAGATGATGCCCGATAGCCTCGGCGCAAGCCACATCCTCCTCCCCGCAGGTGAGCAGGAGCGTGCCGACAGCCTCGTAGAGGTTATCCGCAAGGGTGGCGACTTCGCAGCTCTCTCGGCTGAGTTCTCGATTGACAGCGGTGCTAACGCTACCGGTGGTGACCTCGGTCACTTCGCTCCCGAGCAGATGATCGACGCATTTAGCAACGCTTGCGTAGAGCACAAGCAGGGCGATGTATTCACCGTGGAGAGCACCTACGGTATCCACGTAGTGAAACTCACCTACAAGTCGACTCCCGTACAGAAGGCACAGATTGCAACTATCACCTACAATGTTGACCCCAGCGACGTTACCGAGCAGGGCGTATATAACAACGTGAACAACTTCATCACCGCTACCGGTGGCACTACCGAGGGCTTCCGTCAGGCAGTGAGCGACAACGGTATGAGCCAGCGCAGTGTTCGCATCCGCAACACCGACCGCACCATCAACGGTTTGACCGAGCCTAAGGAGTTGATTCGTTGGTCGTTCAACAACAAGGCTGGCGAGGTTTCGGAGCCTATGCAGATCGACGGTAACTACGTAGTGGCTACCATCGTTGAGGAGCGCGACGAGGAGTACGCTACCGTACAGCAGGTGGCTGCCGAGATTGCAGACCAGTTGCGCTACAAGGCTAAGACCGCTTACGTTGCTGAGCAGGTTAAGGGCCTCTCGACCATCGAGCAGGTGGCTGAGAAGCTTGGCGGCGAGATTGTAGAGGTTGACGATGTTAACTTCAACAGCTACTATATCAACGGTCTGGGTGTTGAGCCTAAGTTGGTAGGCGCTATCACCAAGGCTGAGGTTGGCCAGCTGTCGGCTCCCATCGAGGGTGCTACCGCAGTCTATCTCTTCAATGTTACAGACAAGAGCGATAGCGAGACTGTGACTGAGGAGAGCGAGAAGGTGCGCATCGACGCTAACAACGTATCGTACCTGTCGGAGCGCCTGAACCAGGCTATCTTCGAGCAGAGCGACGTTACCGACAACCGCGTAAAGTTCTTCTAAGAGAGGAGATTAAGAATAAACTAAAAATGAGAGCAGTTCGATACTGCTCTCATTTTTAGTTTATTGCCCAGCACCCTTGGTAAGGTAGATACCCTGCTACCTCTACTGACCACCACGACACCTGCCTGCTTGCGCAGGCAATTGCAAGCCTGACCCACCCCCAAGCCCCCGCCTCGGCGGGGGATGTGTGTCTTCGGCTTTCAG
>JAFXAY010000013.1 GCA_017521965.1 Tidjanibacter sp.
AACTCACTAAATTCCCTATTAAAAAACTGAGAGCAATTCGATATTGCTCTCAGTTTTTATTTTACCACCACCCCCAAAAAAAGTCATATGATTGAGGAAATTTTGGGCTTCGTGAAGCGAGGCTGCGCGCATACTTTGTGTATGTAAGCAGTCACGGAAGCCAGCCCAACACCAAAATAGCCGATTAGATGACTTTTTTTAGTTTTAAATAATTGTTAAATATATGGGCATTTGAAAAAAAGAGGTTATTTTTGTGGCGATTTTGTCAAAAGTTAGACAATTCTACTTAACCCTATAACTAATTGTTGTAAATCCGTATGAGCGGTATTTATGTCTTTATTCTGGTCGTGCTGGTGCTTTTGGCTATCAGTGGTCTGACCGTCGGCGTAACTAATGACGCCGTAAACTTCCTTAACTCCGCAATCGGCTCAAAAGCAGCGCCCCGCAAGGTTATCCTCTCGGTAGCAGCAGTGGGTATTATGATTGGTGCGCTGACAAGTAGCGGTATGATGGAGGTAGCCCGTAGCGGCGTATTCCACCCCGAGGTATTCACATTTAACGATGTGATGATGCTCTTCCTCGGTGTGATGTTTGCAAATGTGATTCTGCTCGACCTATTCAACTCGCTCGGTATGCCGACCTCGACTACCGTATCGTTGGTGTTCGGTCTGCTCGGCGCAGCAATTGCAGTGGCAACAGTGCGCATCAGTCAGGATCCGACACTCACAATGGCAAATATGCCGGAGTTTATCAACTCGGGTAAGGCACTCGCAATCGTGGGTGGTATCCTTGCCTCGGTGGCAATCGCCTTTGTGTCGGGTACGATTGTGATGTTTATCAGCCGACTGGTATTCACATTTGATTACGAGAAGCTGTTCCGTCGCTTCGGCTCGTTGTGGTGCGGCATCGCCTTTACGGTGATTATCTACTTCGCACTCTTCAAGGGTTTGAAGAGCTCGGGTATCATCAGCGACGACTTCTACGCACTTGTGGAGAACAACTTGGCACTGTCGATATTTGTGGTATGGGCCGCCTGCTCGGTATTTATGTTCCTATTGCAGCGACTCAATGTCAATATCTTGAAAATCACAATCCTTGCCGGTACATTCTCGTTGGCACTTGCATTTGCAGGTAACGACCTGGTGAACTTTATCGGTGTGCCTATCGCAGGTATCGACTCCTATAATATCATCAAGTCGATGGGTGGCGGTGAGGAGACTCTGATGGGTATGCTCAGCGAGCCTGTGAAGGCCAACTACATCTATCTGGTTATTGCAGGTGTGATTATGGTTGCTACCCTTTTCACCTCGAAGAAGACCCAGAAAGTGAGCGAGACCGAGATTAACCTTGCATCGCAGGACGAGGGTCCCGAGCGTTTCGGCTCGACCGCAGTGTCGCGTGCCATCGTACGCGCTGCAATGAACGCCAACAACTGGTACGTAAAGAACGCTCCCGAGAAGATGCAGAAGGCTATCAACAAGCGATTTATGCCCGCCAAGGTGAGCAAGGAGAACAAGGCCAATTTCGATATGGTACGTGCAAGTGTTAACCTGACCACCGCATCAATCCTTATCGTACTTGCTACCTCGTTGAAGTTGCCCCTCTCGACCACCTATGTAACCTTTATGGTGGCTATGGGTTCGTCGCTGGCCGACAAGGCGTGGGGTCGCGAGAGCGCAGTATATCGTATCACCGGTGTATTCACCGTGATTTCGGGTTGGTTTATGACAGCACTTATCGCCTTCCTGATTGCACTTGTGGTTACCTACCTGCTGTTGTGGGGTGGCACCGTGGCAATTATCCTCATCACTCTGCTCTGCGGCTTCCTGCTCTTCCGCGACACTATCCGCAAGAAGAAAAACGATAATAAAGAGGCTAAGGCTCAGGAGGATATCTTCTCGAACGAGGAGAACGTTGTTCCCGCGCTGATTGCCGAGATCTGCCACACAATGGAGGAGACCACCGACATCTACAAGCAGACTATTCAGGCAACGCTGGCCGAGGATCGCACACAGTTGCGCTCGCTAGTACGTCGCGCCAACGACCTCTTCTATGTGGCTCGTGAGCGTAAGTATGAGGTGATGCCCGCAATTCAGAAGTTGGAGAAGAACTACATCAACACCGGTCACTACTATGTGCAGGTGGTGGACTATATGAGTGAGATGACCAAGGCACTTGTTCACATCACCCGTCCCTGCTTCGAGCATATCGACAACAACCACCGTGGTATGAGCGAGGAACAGGTGGAGGATCTGCTGATGATCAACAAGGAGGTGTCGAAGATCTACGACAGCATCAATAATATGTTGCAGAACAACGAGTTCGGCAACCTCGACGAGGTGCTGGCTATGCGCGACAACCTCTTTGAGATGATTGCCGATGCTATCAAGAACCAGTTGCGTCGTATCAAGACTAAGAGCACCAGCACCAAGGCAAGTATGCTCTACCTGACCATCCTCAACGAGACCAAGACAATGGTACTCCAATCGCGTAACCTGATAAAGAGCCAGAAGTACTTTATCGAGTCGCAGAAAGAGGAGTAAGAGAGATTTTTTGAATTAAGAAAGAGAGAGAGCAGTATCGAACTGCTCTCTCTCTTTTGTAGGGAATGTTAGAGAGTGTTAAGGAGTTTAGGGAGCTTAGGGAATTATGAGAATTATGGGAATTATGGGATAACTGATAAGACTCTTTGTGTAATGATTAGATTTTTCGGGTTTAGGGGGAACGCCATCGAAGATGGTACAAATGAAATATAGGTAAGATTAGTCAAGCTTGCTTGAACTAAAACTTACCTATATTTTGTTTGTAATAGCCGCAGGCTATCCCTAAACACGCAAACTAAATAGTACAAAAGTTTTTGGTTCCGCTTTTTACAAAAAGCGGAGAAAACAAAAAGCGACAAAATCAAAAATAACAACCAAATCTCTGGAACTGGGAAATTGTAGGTGAAAAATAGTTTATTTAATCAAATATATTTATATTTGTGGTGGAAAATGTTGCTTTAAGCGATTATCTAAAACAACGTACTCTCCGGTTGGATTGCCGAACAGCGTGGGGAGTTTTGGGCGCAGATGCGCCACGGTTGTCGCGGGGCAGCACATTAGTTACCAAGCACAAAGCAAATGAGTAATCAAGACAGAATAGAGAAGGCCTTATCTGTTGCCAATCAGACCAAAGCACTTATGATCGGCCCTGATATTATCAGTGAGGTCGGCGAGATGTTCAAGGCGCAGTTTCCCGGCAGGAAGGCCATTATCATCTCCAACGACTCCACGTTTGAGGCTGTCGGTGTCAAGGTTGCCGAGGCTCTCGCCGCTTCGGGTGTAGAGCAGGACGAGCCCTTTATCTTCACCGATCCCAACCTCTATGCGGAGTTTTCATACGTACTCCAACTCGATGCCCGCCTCTCGCGCACACGCGCTATTCCTGTGGCTGTTGGCGCAGGCACCATTAATGACCTCACGAAGATATGTTCCTACCGTAACGGTAAACGCTATATGTGTGTGGCCACTGCCGCCTCGATGGACGGTTACGCAGCCTACGGAGCCTCTATCACCCACAATGGCGAGAAAAAGGATTTCGAGTGTCCCGCACCGAAGGCTATCCTGGCCGATACCGCGATCATCGCACAGGCGCCCTCGTCGCTCACCGCAGCAGGCTATGCCGACCTTTTCGCAAAGATAACTGCCGGTGCAGACTGGATTTTGGCAGATGAGTTGGGCGTTGACCATATCGACCCCTTCTATTGGTCGATTATTCAGGACGGGCTTATCACCTCGTTGAAAAACCCGAAGGGTATTAAAGATGGCAACTTGGAGGCTATCGAGCCTCTGGTTGAGGGACTCATCCTGGGTGGCTTTGCTATGCAGGGTTTGCGCTCGTCGCGTCCCGCCTCGGGTGCTGAGCACCAATTCAGCCACCTATGGGATATGGAGAAGCACACCTTTGAGGGTCACACCCCCTCGCACGGTTTTAAGGTCAGTATCGGTATGCTGGCGGTCACCGCACTCTATGAGCGTATGCTCAACACCGACCTCTCGAACTTAGATGTGGAGGCGGCGGTTAAGGCGTGGCCCGAGGCTGAGGACCAAGCGCAGGAGTTGCGTCAGATGTTTGCCGATAGCGACTTCCTGAGTATTGCTGTGAACGAGACGATGGCGAAACATATCTCCAAGCGCGAGTTGCGCCGACAGTTGACAATGTTGAAGGTGAAGTGGCCCGAGATTAGGGAGCGACTGAGCCGCCAGCTGATGCCCTTCTCGGAGGTTGTACGTCGCCTTTCGCTGGTTGGCGCACCCACTATGCCCCGCCAGATAGGTATTACCCGTACCCGACTGAAAGAGAGCTTCCGCCGCGCAGTTTGTATTCGTCGCCGCTTTACGATTTTGGACGTGGCAGTTCGTACCAATATGCTCGACACTTGGCTCGACGAGATTTTCGGCCCGGGCGGTATGTGGGAGATTGGCGAGATACAATAACGCAATATAGAAAAGTGCATAAACAGTGAGTTTATGCACTTTTTTTAATAATTTTGATAATAGGATATTGATTTAACTTTTTATCCGATTAGAGATATTTGATTAAGAATTGAATACATATAGTTGTAATTAGGTTTTATATGTAAATATTCTCGCGTTTTTCGATAACAATCGGCTGACCGAACAGAGATGATATAAAACGAATAACTATTGCAAAAAAAGAGCAGAATAACTATATTTGAAACTGAATAAACACACATCACTAAACGAGTTAGGTTATGACAAATGAGGAGAAAAAGTATGTAGATGATTTTATGGCCGAAATCATCGCAAAGAACCCCGGTGAAAAGGAGTTCCATCAGGCAGTACGCGAGGTTGTCGAGAGTCTGGCACCCCATCTTATTGCGAGTCCCCATCTGCGCAAGATGAAGATTTTGGAGCGTATAGCCGAGCCTGAGCGTGTGATTATCTTCCGCGTGCCTTGGATTAACGACAAGGGCGAGGTGGAGATCAATCGTGGCTACCGTGTGCAGATGAATAGCGCGATAGGCCCCTACAAGGGTGGTATCCGTTTCCATCCGAGCGTAAATCTTGGTATTTTGAAATTCCTTGCATTTGAGCAGACATTTAAAAACTCCCTCACCACACTCCCTATGGGTGGCGGTAAGGGTGGCTCCGACTTCAACCCCAAGGGCAAGTCTGATATGGAGGTTATGAAGTTCTGCCAGAGCTATATGACCGAACTCTATCGCCATATCGGCGCCGATACCGATGTACCCGCGGGTGATATCGGTGTGGGTGGCCGCGAGATTGGCTACCTCTTCGGACAGTACAAACGCCTGCGCGACGAGTTTACAGGCGTGCTGACCGGTAAGGGCCTCGATTGGGGTGGCTCACCCCTGCGCCCCGAGGCTACGGGATATGGTCTGTGCTACTTTGCCGAGGCTATGCTGGCTACCCGTGGCGACAGCTTCGAGGGTAAGACAGTGTGCATCAGTGGCTCGGGTAACGTTGCCCAATATGCCGCAAAGAAGGTTATCGAACTTGGCGGTAAGGTGGTGACAATGAGCGACTCCAATGGCTTTATATATGACCCCGACGGTATCGACGCCGAGAAGTGGGAGTATATCTATGAGTTGAAGAATATCTACCGCGGTCGTATCCGCGAGTATGTGGAGCACTACCCGAATGCTCAGTACTTCGAGGGAGAGCGCCCCTGGAAGATTAAGTGCGACATCGCCCTGCCCTGCGCAACACAGAACGAGCTCAATGGCGCAGAGGCTGCTATGCTGCTGGCCAATGGCTGTACCTGCGTGGCCGAGGGTGCTAATATGCCCTCGACTCCTGAGGCTATCGAGGCATTCCAGAAGGCTAAGATACTCTACTCGCCCGGCAAGGCCTCGAATGCGGGCGGCGTATCGACTTCGGGCTTGGAGATGACCCAGAACTCTATGCGACTGAAATGGAGCCGCGAGGAGGTCGACAACAACCTGCGCTCGATTATGACCAACATCCACGAGACCTGCATCAAGTATGGCACCGAGGAGGACGGATATATCAACTACGTCAAGGGCGCCAATATCGCAGGCTTTATGAAGGTAGCAAACGCTATGATGGCACAAGGCATTGTGTAAATAATCCTCCGATTATTTGCACAATACAAAATGCAAAATTCATAATTCAAAATTGGTTAACAGAGTGAGCAACACCGAGTTGCTCACTCTGTTTTTTGAAAAAAAGAGCCTGTCCACATTATGTTAGACAGGCTCTTTTGACTAATTAATTATAATTAGATGTTTTGATAGACAATTACGTCTTTCAATTCATTGTCAACTACTAAAAACTGAGAGTTACAGGAGTTGCCATCTGGTAAACCTTACCGGGCTCAATCTCCTTTGCACCCAAGTCAGCGCACTTATTAAATACACCATTATCTGCTGGAGTCGCTGCATCTATCATAATATTGTTATAGTTACCGGGAAGAATAATATAGCGAAGGACCTTAGGAGTTACGGAATCGAGTTGCAGACTGTAGTATGCGTCATTTGTCTCAACAAATACAAGAACACCTCCATCTTGCCAGCGAGTAATAGTTACATCATCTCCTTCAAACGTTGCTTTAAAAAGGCCGCGACATACAGCGTCACCGGTACTATTTGCAACATTGAATCGAGGTCTATATATTTCTCCAGTACCAATAACCGGGATTTCCACAATACTTGTCAGATGATGCAAATCAGCAATAGTACCCTCAGCACTTGCCACAAACTTATCACTCATCATAGGCAGTTCATCCATAGGATGAGGAGAATTCAGGCCAAAATTAGCGGAGATACTACCATTGTTGAATTTAAATGAGGTAAATAAATTTCCACTAACCACATAGTAGGATTTGCCTACTTCCAGACCTGAACCTGCTGCTACAAACTTATCAGAAGCAGCATCGTAGGTAAACTCATCAACACAGTCATTAGCATCTACCTCATACAAATAAGCATAGATTTTATCGCCATCTTCCCAATCAAAGTGGATAGCCTCGGCATCCTCGGTAACGGTAACCTTGCTGCTCTCGTTGACGATATTGACGGTCAGCTCTTTAACAAATTTCTTATCGGGATCGGAGTTCAGATTGTCGCTCTCGCAACTAACTGCTGCAAAGGCAACCACAGCAGCCATCATCAAAAATATCTTTTTCATCGTTTTCTACAATTTAATGGTTAATAATTAATACGCTCGGAACTACGCTAACTACCAAGGCAGTTTAGGCATACCGTCCATATCGGGAGTTCCTGTTGTTGCGATGCCCTGCTCAATGGCTACATCGATTACCTCAACCTGAGGAGTTTCGTAAAATGTTTTCATAAGGTTAAAAGAATTTAAAAGGTTTATAAATAAGATGAATAATATAGACCAAAACAGCAGCGGCCAACTATTCAAACAATAGTCGGCTGCTCTCAAAATTTAGATTGTGTACAATTATTCTATAATACAGATAATAGGGGGGGGGTAATCTTAGTAATCACCCTCTGCGACTGAGAAGATATGTTGTTGGTCACATACATCGCTTGCCCTAAATATGCAATTTGGACAAATATAAATATAATTTACGAATAATCAAATAGTTTAGGCAGGTTTTTTTAGGGGGAGGTTAGGGAGTGTTAGGGAGTTTAGAGCACAATAGGAATAATGGGAATAATGGGAATAATGGGAATAATGGGAATAATGGGAATAATGGGAATAATGGGAATAATGGGAATAATGGGAATTTAAAGAATATCACTACACTCCCATAATTCCTATAACTCCTATAACTCCCATAACTCCTATTATTCCCATAACTCCCATAATTCACTAAATTCACTAAATTCCTTAAACTCCTTAAACTCCCTAAAATGCTTATTAGGCTTATTGGGCTTATTGGGCCTATAATAATAAGCCCAATAGGCCCGATAGGCCCAATAGGTTTTTCCTATTAAAAAAACTGAGAGTGGTTCGATACCACTCTCAGTTTTACAAAAAAGTCATATGATTGAGGAAATTTTGGGCTTCGTGCAGCGAGGCTGCCCGCAGCATACTAAGCGTATGTGAGGAGCAGCCTCGCA
>JAFXAY010000080.1 GCA_017521965.1 Tidjanibacter sp.
AGGGGCAAAACAAAAGTTTTTGCGGAGCTTTTTACAAAAAGCGACCTAATAAAACTCTCTTACAATCTGGAAATCTCGTATGCGGCGAGGCCGGATTCGAGGAATTTCACGAAGCCGTCGACGTCGAGGTCGTATGCTCGGGGGTCTACCAGCACTTCACCGTCGGGTGACATCAGCACGTAGTAGGGTTGTGCATTGGCGTTGAACTCGCGGAGTATGTGGGAGTTAATCTCGCCGAGGCGTTTTAGTGTCTTACCTTTTTCGGTCACGAGCCAGTCCTCTTCGGCCACCACTTTTTTGTCATCGACGTAGAGTGCGCATATCACGTAGTTGTTGCGCAGGTGGTTGAGTACTTGTTCGTCGGACCAGACGCGTGCCTCCATCTCGCGGCAGTTCACGCATCCGTGTCCTGTGAAGTCGATGAATATGGGCTTGTCCTGCTTTGCTGCGTACTCTTTTGCCTCGTCGAGGTCGAAGAAACCGTCGAGGTTGTAGGGCAGGGTGAGGAAGTCGGCATATTTGCGACCGGAGGTGTTGACGGGGGTTGTTGCTGCCACTGCGCCGCCTTGGCTAATCACAAAGTCCTGGGTCTGGATGGGTGGCAGGTATCCCGAGAGGCCTTTGAGGGGTGCGCCCCACATACCGGGGAGCATATATACCACGAAGGAGAATACTACTATGGAGAGTATCAGTCGGGGTACGCCGATATACTTCACCTCGCTGTCGTGCTTAAATTTGAGTTTACCGAGCAGGTAGAAACCGAGGAGGGTGAAGATGGCAATCCAGAGTGCGAGGTAAATCTCGCGGTCGAGGAGTCCCCAGTGATAGGTCTGGTCGGCCACGCTGAGGAATTTCAGGCCTAATGCCAACTCTACGAAGCCCAGCACTACCTTTACGGAGTTGAGCCAGCCGCCACTCTTGGGGAGCTTGTTGAGCAACGCGGGGAAGAGTGCGCAGAGCATAAAGGGAAGCGCGAAGGTGGTGGAGAAGGCGAGCATAGTGAATATGGGTGCCCACACCTCGCCCGATGTTGACTTGATGAGCACGGAGCCCACGATGGGGCCTGTGCAGGAGAAGGAGACGAGCACGAGGGTGAGTGCCATAAAGAATACGCCACCCAGACCTGCGCGGTCGGCTTTGCTGTCGGACTTGTTGACCAGCTTGCTGGGCATCACAATCTCGAATGCGCCGAAGAACGACGCCGCGAAGACCATAAATACGATGAAGAAGATGATGTTGGGCAGCCAGTGTGTAGCGAGCCAGTTGAAGATGTTGGCGGTCACCGCGTCGCCACCCACTACGCGGGTGATGATGATGAGCGCAGCGATAGGCAGGGTGTAGAGTGCCACGATGAAGACACCATACATAATAGCCTTAAAGCGGCTTGCTGCTCTGTTCTCGGAGCCCTTCATAAAGAACGACACGGTCATCGGCACCATCGGGAATACGCAGGGGGTGAGCAGTGCCATAAAGCCCCAGAGTATGGCCTCGATAATCATACCCCACAGACTACCCGAGGAGGCCTCGGAGGTGGGTGCTGCGCTGACGGTGTCGGTCGAGGCAGTGGCGTTGGGGTTGGTGAGCTTCACGCTCAGTCGGCTCTCGGAGGAGGTGCAGTTGCCACCGTCCTCACACACGTCGGCTCGGATGAGCACCTCAACGGTAGTCTCGGGGGCAGTCACTACCACCTTCTGTACGAACTTGGGACGACCCTCGTAGGAGCCCACATCCTTCTTAAACATCTCCGAGTAGGCCACGTGTGCCTCCTGCTGAGGCTCGGGGCTGCCCACCATCTCGGCACCCGCCTTGGGCGCGAAGAGCATTTCGAGGGCGTTGGGGCCACCGGTGTAGGGGCCGAAGTCGTAGATGTGCCAGCCCGGGGCGAGGGTTGCGGTGAGGGTTATGGCGCAGGTGTCGCCCTGCAAAGGCTCGACAGAATAGCGCCACGCGATATTCTCATTGGCGGGCATCTGAGCGCTCAGCGTGAATGCCGAGAGGAGTGCCACAAAGATTCCAAACAGTTTTCTTCTCATATTTTTTTACGTTTTGTTTTGCAGTTAGAAATGGTGTGTGCGTTATGTTATACCATAATAATATAACGTACATCGTGCAAATGTACTTCTTTTTTTGGATAATAGTGACGATTGTAGGGCCAATCAATAAAAATTGGCTATCTTTGTCGGCGCTTTATGAGCGAATTTAACCCAAAACCTAAGTGAACTATTAAGTGATGAAGAGAGTATTAGGCATCGGAAATGCCCTGACAGATTTTCTTGTTAACCTCAAAGATGACAATGTGCTGGCCGAGTTTGGTCTGGGTCGTGGCAGTATGACTCTTGTGGAGTCGGAGCAGCAGCGACTTATCCAGGACCGCACCGCCTCACTGCCCCACACCCTCTCGCTGGGTGGCTCGGCGGGTAACACCATACGTGCTATGGCTAAGCTGGGCGCAAGCGTGGGCCTGATTGGCAAGGTGGGCCTCGACTCCACCGGCCGCTTCTATGAGCGCGCATTGGAGAATCTGGGCATCGAACCATTTGTGTTCCACGGTGTAAACCGCTCGGGACGTTGCCTCTCACTCATCTCGCCCGATGGTGAGCGCACTATGGTCACCTACTTGGGTGCAGCACTCGAACTCTCGGTGGAGGACGTTACGGAGAGTATCTTCGAGGGCTACGACTGCCTCTATGTGGAGGGCTTTCAGGTTCAAAATCACGAGGTTATCGAACACGTTGTCCGCTCGGCAAAGGCAAAAGGTCTGAAAGTGGCTATCGACTTGGCAAGTTATAATGTGGTACTCGAAAATCGCGACTTCCTCTTGCGATTGGTCGATGAGTATGTAGATATCATCTTCGCCAACGAGCAGGAGGCGGCAGCCTTCTCGGGCGAACAGGAGCCGGTGAACGCCTTGGAGTTCATCTCGAAGATGTGTGAGCTGGCAGTGGTGAAGATTGGCACTCGCGGCGCACTTATCAAGTGTGGCGGCGAGGTGCTCCACGTGGGTATTATGGCGGCCGCCAAGCGTGTCGATACCACCGGTGCGGGCGACTTCTACGCTGCGGGCTTCCTCTACGGTATGTGCGAGGGCCTCACCCTCCGCCAGTGTGGCACCATTGGTGCTATTGCTGCGGGCAAGGTCATCGAGGTTGTTGGCACCACCTTCGGCGAGGAGGTCTGGGCCGATATCTACCGCTTGGTGGAGCAGGTGAAGAGCGAGAAGTATCTGTTCTAACTACATATAGTATAATAATAAAAAAGGGGTGGGATTCTGTATTATCTCGTCCCTTTTATTCATTATTGCAGGTCATACAAAGATCTTTGCAAAGGTCACTATTGGGCCGTAGATAATATTGCTCGACAAATAATAACTTTAATGAAATAATTGGTATTATTTTATACTTTTACTATATTTGTCGGTATATGAGGACGCAGAACAGCATAGACTGGAAACAATCTGACTTAAACGTAGATAGTTTGTGGCTTATACCCGAAAGAGCCAAAAGTGGTAAGCATAAAAATATTTATCACGGTAATTTTGTGCCTCAAATACCCAATCAGTTGATAAGGCGATATACCGATTTGGGTGATACTGTTTTGGAGCTATTCGCGGGTAGTGGAACAACCTTATTTGAATGTGAAACTTTACAACGAAACTACATAGGCTTTGATATTAATCCAGAAATCATAGAATATGTTAAAAGTTGTATGTTAGATTGTTCAACAATAAAATACGACATTAAAAATGTAGATGTTGTTGATACCAACAAATTATCCAGGGCAATTGAAGAGTGGATTAAAGTTACTAATAAAGAATCTGTAGACTTTATGATAGCTCACCCACCATATTTGGATATTGTACGGTTTACAGAAGACACAAGAGACCTATCAACAGTTTCTGACATTGATGAGTTTCTGGACAAACTATTAACTGCAATTACAAATGGATTTAAGTATCTAAAACCAAATGGCTATTTTGCAATAGTCGCAGGAGATGTTTATAAGAATAGTGAAGTGATTCCTCTGGCATTTAAGATAATGGACACAATAAAACAGAATCTTAAAGTCAAAATGAAAGGTATTATTGTTAAGAACATTGAAGGTAATCGTGGTAAATTAGGAAAACAAGACATTTGGAAATATAGGGCACTACGCAGTGACTATTTTCTGTTTAAGCACGAGTATATATTTGTATTTAAAAAATGTAGCAAATGACAAAGACCGAATTATTTCTGAAATTAGCCACCCCAAACGACAAAGGAGAAAGCCGATGGGTGCATACAACAGAATTTACTGAAGAGTATGCAGATTTACAGTTAGGCAATGGAGGTAGTTGGTGTCGTGCAAGTTCGTCTTTGGCCAAGAAGTATATTGTTGAATTTGACAAATCAAAAACCAAAGGCAACTCTATTGATGCAATAAGATTGGCTGGTTATAGAGAAGAAAAGTCGTTTAACCAAAACATTCGCAAGGATATTAAAGACTACTATAAAAACCAGCGATGCGTAATGCTTGGTGTTTGTGGTTTTTCGGAGAATACCAAAATTGAGATCGACCACAAAGACGGTCGAAAAGAGGATTGGCGCGTTTCTAATCCTGCGACACAAATGTTAGAGGATTTTCAGCCATTATGCAAAGCAGCTAACGATGTAAAGCGTCAGATTTGCAAGGAGTGTAAATTGACAAATAAAAGATGGAACGCACAAAACCTAAAAGGTAATCCTTACCCATTCTATGAGGGTGATGAGAATTATACAAATGAGTTGGGTTGTGTGGGCTGCTACCAATACGACCCTGTAGCGTATAGAATGAAGAGTGTTGCAAAACTTTCCAAAGAGGCATCAGAGCATACAACAGAGTACATAATGCAAAAACTTTACTCATAAGAATTCAACAATGAATTACATTGGGTCAAAATATTCGTTATTAGATTTTATTGATAGTTCTATCAAACAAGTTGTCGGCAATGATTTGTCCGACTTGGTGCTATGCGATCTATTTGCAGGTACAGGCATAGTCGGTCGACATTTTAAAACGCAAGTTAGCCAAATTATCTCCAATGATTGGGAGTATTATAGTTATATTCTCAATCGTAATTATATAGGAAACCATTTGGAAATCAATGGCAAAGACGAATATATCGTAAAACTTAATCAATTAGATGGTATTGATAATGGGTTTATATATTCACACTATTGTTTAGGCGGTGGCAATAATCGCCAATACTTCTCGGATGAGAATGGAAAGAAGATTGATGCTGCAAGAATAGCTATCGAAGATTGGAAGAATAAAGGTGAGATAACTGATGATTTGTACTATTTCCTCCTTTGTAGTTTAATTGAGAGTGCAGATAAACACGCAAATACAGCATCAGTGTATGGGGCATTTCTGAAGAACTTGAAAAAATCTGCACAAAAGCCGATAGTTATTACACCTGCAACTTATCAACTCAACAGCCATAATCATCAAGTATACAGAGAAGATGCAAATACGCTTATAAAGAGTATTAGTGGCGATATTTTGTATCTTGACCCACCATATAACGCTAGACAATACGGAGCAAATTATCATCTTTTGAACACAATTGCAGAATACAAAGCGTTTGAGCCAAAAGGTAAGACTGGTTTAAGAGAATATAATAAATCGGACTATTGCAGTAAAACTGCTGTAAGTGGTGCTTTCGAGAAATTAGTTGCTGATGCAAAGTTTAGGTATATCGTATTATCATACAACAATGAGGGATTGATGTCTATTGACTCGATTCGACAAATTATGAGCAAATATGGTAAATACCAAGTGTTTCAAAAAGAGTATCATAGATTTAGAGCAGACAAGGCTGAGAATAGGAATCACTTAACTGATACAACAGTAGAGTATTTACATATATTAACTAAATCTTTATAAATGCAGCGACAATGAAAATCGAATTAGAGAATATCGAGCTATACGCGCGTCACGGGTGCTACGACTTGGAGAAGGTTGTGGGTGGTCGTTTCAGGGTCGATGCCGAGGTGGAGGTCTGCTCCCCCGAGACCGACCGTGCGGCCGAAGAGGACAATGTGCGCGGGCTGGTCAACTACCTCGACTTGGTGGCCATTGTCGAGGAGCAGATGGCCATCACCTCCGACACCATTGAGCACGTCGCACTCCGCATTGTCCGCGCTATGAAGGCCCACTCCGAGGCGATTACCCACGTCAAGGTGAGGGTGTCGAAGCTCGCGCCGCCGACGGGTGGCAAGATGGAGCGCGTGAGCGTAACCGTGGAGCGATAAAAAATATAGGTTTAGAGATAGCAGATTATGAAAATAATTTGCTATTTTTGTACATATTAACTCCTAAACCTAATTACAATGACTAATCCCGCACCTAAGAAGGGCCTTTTTGGTCGTATCTTCTCCCCTTTTCGCACAATAATATCCTTCCCGTTCAGCAATAAACAGGAGCGTCACGGACGTTTTACACTCCCGACAATTCTGATTGCAGTGGGTGTTATGTTGGCTACCATCGTTGGTTATACCTCCTTTTTGAAGCCACTCCACCCCTCGTTTGACTCCCAGAGTGCCGCAGCAGTTGCCGCAGGTGCTATCTACGACGACTTCCTGACAGACGATGGCAAGCAGATTGGCTCTGTCCGCAAGGGCAAGGAGGTCGAACTCTTGGCCTACGGTAATGGCTATTTCCAGATTCAGACCGCCTCGGGTGAGCGTGGCTGGGTCGATGCGGCGACTATTGACCGCAACTTTGTGGTGGCCACCAGCGACAACGACGAGTTGGAGTTGGGTGCGCCAATCACCTTTGTGGGCTACGAGAGTGAGAGCCACTTCGAGGTGATAGTGGCCGACTCGGAGGGCAAGCACCACACCATACGCAACTACGACTTCTTCCCGACCAAGGGCTACGGACTCCCCAGTTTGGGTCTCGACGACTCCTACTCGCGCCGCTACATCTATGTCACCGAGCGCTGGATGGCCAAGCGCTTCGCGGAGGGCACAGAGTATGAGAAGATGGCCGACAGCTTCTATGGCTATCCCGTGGTAATTGACAATGTCGATAGCTCTACCAAACGTGTGCAGTTCCCCGTGCGCGTCAAGGACTTCAAGACCAACGTGTACCACCCCAAGGTGGTGGCTACCTTTGTCGATGGCAAGTTGACCGGTTATGAGATGACCGAGGATGGCAAGATACCCTTTGTGGAGCGTTTTATCCCGCTGGGTGGTCGTATCGCCTCGACAGGACTCTACACCAAGTTGCGCAGTCGCCCCTTCTTGGAGGCTCCCGACTACCAAGATGTAGATGATGTGATTAAGGGTAACGCAGCCGGCAAATCTATGGCAAATGTGTTGCTTATTTTGGCGATTGTCCTCCTTGTGGGGGTGGCCTACTTTGTGGTATTGGCCCACCTGATGGCTTGGCCTCTGGTCTTCCACCTTGTTGACCGTATTCCCGGAGTGCCCAGCTCGGTCAGCGAGGTAGTGCTGATACTCTCCCTGCCGATAGGGTTGATACTGCTATATATGATATATGTGCCCCACTGGATACTCTTGGCGGTGATTTTATTCCTCTCTTTTGCCATCGTCCGCGCTCTGAGTACGTGGTTTATGTATAGCCACTGCCAACACTGCCGCAGCTACTACACCCTGCGCTCGGTGGGCTATGGCAAAGTGAGCGAAAAGCACTACGACGAGGTTGTTCGCCACTCCACTGTAAAGGTGACCAAGAGAGGCGGCAGTGTGGTAGATCGCGAGGTTGTCGGCCAGCACGACGAGGTGATACACCACAAAGATGTCTTCCAGGCCGAGTACCTTGTGTGTGACCACTGCGGACAGAAGATAATGATTGGCATCGAGAATAACATTCCCGTCTCCTGCACTATGATTGACGAGTGGCCACCAAAAGAGGAGGCATAATCGAAGTTGTATAACAAAAAGGGGGTATCCAACAAATTTGAAGGATACCCCCTTTTTTCTTAGAAGTTATTAGAAATGAACACATAACAAATTTGTTAATTTGTTGTTCATAATTTCAGCGAAAAAACCACCGCCTTTAATTAAAAAGGGTGCAACTTTGTAACTGCACGCGAACGCCCTTTCCCGTTCGATTAACTTATTGATTACTAACTAATTTACGTTGTACTATGTCTGATAAAATGGACAAAGGCGGTTCTGTATCGACTGACGCGATACTCAAATACGAAGAGGTATTGGCCGCAACGAAGGAGTACTTCAAGGGTGACGACTTGGCCGCAATGGTGTGGGTCAACAAGTACGCTTTGAAGGACTCGTTCAACAGGCTCTACGAGAGCACACCCACAGAGATGCATTGGCGAATTGCCAACGAGATTGCCCGCATCGAGAATAACTACGCCAACCCGATGAGTGCACAGGAGATTTTCGACCTGCTCAAAGAGTTTAAGTATGTTATACCCCAGGGTGGCCCTATGACAGGCATAGGCAACAACCTCCAAATAGCATCGCTCAGCAACTGCTTTGTGGTGGGTCACCGCAACCCCGCCGACTCCTACGGTGGTATCATCCGTATCGACGAGGAGCAGGTGCAGTTGATGAAACGTAGAGGTGGTGTGGGTCACGACCTCTCGCACCTCCGCCCGTCGGGCAGCCCTGTGCTCAACAGCGCGCTGACGAGTACCGGTATCGTTCCCTTTATGGAGCGCTACTCCAACTCGACACGCGAGGTGGCACAAGATGGTCGCCGCGGTGCGCTGATGCTCACCCTCTCCATCAAACACCCCGATGCAGAGAAGTTTATCGATGCCAAGACTGAGCAGGGAAAGGTGACAGGTGCAAACGTCTCGATTAAGATCGACGACGAGTTTATGCGTGCAGTGAAGGAGGGAGCAATGTATCGTCAGCAGTTCCCTATCGACTCGGAGAACCCGATGTATGTCAAGGAGATAGATGCCAAGGCTCTGTGGAATAAAATTATCCACAACGCTTGGAAGAGTGCCGAGCCCGGCGTGCTCTTCTGGGACACCGTAATCCGCGAGTCGGTGCCCGACTGCTATGCAGACGAGGGCTTCCGCACCGTATCGACCAACCCCTGTGGCGAGATTCCGCTCTGCCCCTACGA
This sequence comes from Tidjanibacter sp., assembly GCA_017521965.1. GTDB lineage: Bacteria > Bacteroidota > Bacteroidia > Bacteroidales > Rikenellaceae > Tidjanibacter. The sequence goes on from JAFXAY010000080.1 coordinate 9,085, forward strand.
CAGCTGCCGACTCCTGGCCATCAACCTGTATAGCTATGTGGATAACCCATTTACCCCCGAGGCTAAGTTCAACTTCGAGAAGTTCCGCCTCCACGTGGAGAAGGCTATGCGTATGATGGACGATATCATCGACCTCGAATTGGAGAAGGTTGACGCTATCTACCGCAAAATCAGCAAAGACCCTGAGGATCTGGATGTTCGTCGCGTAGAGTTGTCGCTCTGGGAGAAGATTCGCGAGAAGGCCATCAAGGGTCGTCGTACGGGTCTGGGTATCACCGCCGAGGGCGATATGCTCGCAGCACTCGGTCTGACCTACGGTACCGACGAGGCTATCAACTTCGCTGTCGAGGTGCAGAAGACTCTGGCTGTCGAGGCCTACCGCGCCTCGGTCAAGATGGCACGCGAGAGAGGTGCCTTCCCGATGTACGACAACATCAAGGAGGAGAACAACCCGATGATTGCCCGCATCCGCGAGGCCGACCCCGCACTCTACGAGGATATGATGCAGTATGGCCGCCGCAACGTGGCAATGCTCACCATCGCACCTACCGGTACTACCTCGCTGATGTCGCAGACCACCTCCGGCATCGAGCCCGTGTTCCGCCCCGTATATAAGCGTCGCCGCAAGGTGAACCCCACCGACCAGAACGTGAAGATCTCGTTCCGCGACGAGGTGGGCGACTGCTTCGAGGAGTACTACGTATTCCACCACAAGTTTGTGGAGTGGCTGCGCATCACCGGCTTCGATATGAGCCGCCTCGGCGAGATCACCGACGACGAGCTCGATGCACTTGTAGCTAAGTCGCCCTACCATAAGGCTACCGCCAACGATATCGACTGGGTGGCTAAGGTGAAGATGCAGGGCGCTATCCAGAAGTGGGTTGACCACTCGATTTCGGTTACCGTAAACTTGCCCAACTCTGTTACCGAGGAGCTTGTGGCTCAGGTATATATGACTGCTTGGGAGAGTGGCTGTAAGGGTGTTACCGTCTATCGCGACGGTTCGCGCTCGGGTGTGCTCATCGACACTAAGAAGAAGGGTGGCGACGGTACTTCGGCCGAGAGCGAGGCTAAGCACCCCATACATCGCCCCAAAGAGTTGGAGGCCGATATCGTACGCTTCAAAAACGGTAAGGAGGATTGGATTGCCTTTGTGGGTATCTACAACGACCGTCCCTACGAGATATTCACCGGTCAGATCGAGGAGGATGTGCTCTATATCCCCAAGAGCGTGAAGAAGGGCTATATCGTGAAGGTACGCGAGGAGGACGGTACTAAGCGCTACGACTTCAAATATACCGATAAATATGGCTACCCCAACTTCATCGGCGGTATCTCGCGTATGTTCAGTATGGAGTTCTGGAACTATGCCAAGCTGATCTCGGGCGTGTTGCGCAACGGTATGCCTATTGTCGATGTAGTAAACTTGGTCGAGGGCTTGCAGTTCGATAACGACGCTATCAACACCTGGAAAAATGGTGTTGCCCGCGCCCTGAAACAGTATATCAAGGACGGTACTAAGAGCAAACGCAAATGCCCCAACTGCGGCTCCGACACCCTGGTTTACCAGAACGGTTGCCCCACCTGCCACTCCTGCGGCTGGAGTAAGTGCGGTTAGGGAAGTAATCCAAAATGAATAAAAAAAAGAGCAGTATCGAACTGCTCTTTTTTTTATTCATTTTGCACAGCACCATTTGTAAGGTAGATACCCTATTACCTCTAATCACCAGCTCGACACCTGCCTGCTCCGCAGGCAATTCCAATCCTGACCCACCCCCAAGCCCCCGCCTCGGCGGGGGATGTGTCCCGCAGCTTCGCCGCGGGTGAGGTGGGGATAATACCGTTAGTGGGTTTCGGAAGTAGCGGGCACGACCGTTATTGGTATAAAAAATAAGAAGAGAGTTGAAGGGAAGATAGGGAGTGTTAGGGAGTTTAGGGAATTTAGGGAGATTAGGGAATAATGGGAATAATGGGAGAATCTTTAAACTCCTTAAACTCACTAAATTCTCTAAACTCACTAAACTCCCTAATTACTTTGATTAATAATTGCTTTTCAACAATAATCCTATTGTGTAATAGTTATGTTTTTCGGGTTTAGGGGATACCCTCGTAGAGGGTACAAATGAAATATAGGTAAGATTAGTCAAGCTTGCTTGAACTATATCTTACCTATATTTTGTTTGTAATAACTGCAAGTTATTCCTAAATCCGCAAACTCAAACGAAGAAAAACGAAGTTTTTCGCAAGAAGTTTTTGGGGAGCCTTTTTACAAAAAGGCTCGAAAAAAAGCGGAGAAACAAAACCTTAAAACTACTTAGCCATAAACGCTTCGATCTCCTCGACGGTTATGGGGATATGTTTATCGCGGCCGATTTGGTAGCAGCCGTTTTCGGTTATTACTATGTCGTCTTCGATGCGTATGCCGCCGAAGTCGTAGAGTTTTTCGAGATTTTCGTATGCTACGAACTCCTTGCACTTGTTGTTGGCTTTCCACTGTTCGATGAGTGCGGGTATGAAGTATATGCCGGGCTCGTCGCTGAGTACTGTGCCGGGTCGGAGCATCCACGCCGAGCGCATTATGCAGGTATCTACCTTGCCTGTTGCTGCTATGGGTGCGAAGTCGGCGCCGAGTCCGCGCTCACCCATGTTTTCGCAGTCGTGCACGTCGAGTCCTATTCCGTGGCCAAGTCCGTGAGGCATGAAGAGGCCTGCTACGCCTGCTGCGAAGGCATCTTCGGGGTTACCTTTGACAAGTCCGAGCCCTGCGAGGCCCTCGACGAGTGTGCGCAGGGCGAGGTTGTGGAGGTCCATGTAACGTCCGGGGCGTGCCTCGGCTATCACGCGGTCGTGTGCGCTGAGCACCACATTGTATATGTCGCGCTGGACGTCGGTGAACTTGCCGCTCACGGGGAAGGTGCGGGTGTGGTCGCTGCAATAGTTGTTCACCGACTCGCCACCTGCATCTACGAGTAGGAGCTTGCCATTGGTGAGTATTCCGTCGTGCGAGTGGTTGTGGAGTGTCTCACCGTGCTGCGATACTATGGAGTGGAATGATACGCCCTCGCCGAGCTGGTGGGTTATGCCCTCCATCTCGCCGGCCACCATACGCTCGGATATGCCCTCGCGTGTAGCCTTCATCGCTGCGGTGTGCATTGCGTAGCCCACCTCGAATGCCTTTTCGAGCTCTTCGAGCTCCTCGGGACCCTTCACCTCGCGCATCGCTGCTATGGCTACCGCCAATTCGGGCGAGAGGTGCTCTACGAGGCGTAGCGGGTCGATGCCTGTGAGGCGTGCCACTTGAAGCACGGTGCGACCGCGGTAGGGCATCAGGAAGTGTATTTTGCGCCCTGCGCGTATGGCCTTGGCTACTACCTCGGCTGTGGCGGCGAGGGGTGCGGTGTGCTCTACGCCCACCCACGAGCCACGCTCCACCATCGAGGGCTGGGGACCCATCCAGATGATGTCGTCGATAGAGCAGTCGTCGCCGAAGAGGAGGTCCTCGCCACTATCGGCGTCGAGCACGCCGAAGAGGTCGGGCTGCTGTAAGCCGAAGTAGTAGAGGAAGTTGCTGTCCTGACGGAAGGCGTAGGCATTGTCAAAATAGTTGCGCGGTGCTTCGCTGTTGCCAGGCAGGAGGATCAGACCGCTGCCAATACGACGACGCAACTCCTCGCGTCGTGCCTTGTAGATAGTGCTGTCAAACATAGCGTTGTAGTTTTTTATGTTAATAATCTAATTGTCAATGTGTTATTCGCCCCACTTGTATCGTGGTGTGTGTAGCCCGAGGTGCTTGGCCACTCGCTCCACTATGGTGTCGGTGAGCTCCTCGATGGTTTGGGGGTGGGAGTAGAAGGAGGGCGAGGCGGGTATTACCACTGCGCCACACTCCGAGAGTGTGGTGAGGTTGCGCAGGTGTATGGTGCTGAGGGGTGCTTCGCGGGGGACCACTACGAGTCGGGCGCGCTCTTTGAGCACCACGTCGGCTGCGCGGGAGATAAGGTCGATGGAGATGCCCGAGGCTATGCGGCCCACGGTGCCCATCGAGCAGGGTATGATGACCATAGCGTCGTAGTCGGCTGACCCTGAGGCTGGTGGAGCGAACATATCGTGGTTGTCGTAGAGCTTAACCTTTGGGCTCACGACCTCTAAGTTCACCCCCTCTTGTTCGGCTACGGAGTGGGCGTGGCTGCTGAATATGAGTGCCACCTCGGCCACCTCGTCGAGGGCGACGAGGGTGTCGAGCAGACGACGAGCGTAGATAGAGCCACTCGCGCCACTCACCGCAACGATTATCCTTAGCCCTTCCATAGTTCGATTGTCGAGCAGCGCAACCCCTGCTGCTTGATGTACTCCAAGGTGCGGGGGAGTGCGTAGTGCATATTCTTGTAGGCCTTCACCGAGTCGTGGAATACGACTATCGAGCCCCCCTTGACGTGGCGGAGAACCTTGTTCAGACACTTCTGGGGCGATATCTTGCGGTTGTAGTCCTGACTTATGATGTCCCACATTATCAGCCTGTAACGTGGGGCGAGTGCCCTTACCTGCGCGGCGGTGATGCGACCGTAGGGTGGTCGGTAGAGGTCGCTGTGCAGGAATTGGTTGGCAAAATCGACATCCTCAACATACTCCTCCTCGCTACGTCCCCACCCCTTGATGTGGCTGTACGAGTGGTTGCCCACCTTGTGGCCTGCGGCGATGATGCGCTCGTAGAGGTCGGGGTACATCTCCACATTTTTGCCCA
>JAFXAY010000081.1 GCA_017521965.1 Tidjanibacter sp.
GGATTTAGGGGGTGGGTAAACGCTTATGGATGTGCCTGCTATGCAGGCACATCCCCCGCCGAGGCGGGGGCTTGGGGGGGGGTTAGGCCTACAATTGCCTGCGCAAGCAGGCAGGTGTCGAGGTGGTGAGTAGAGGTAGCAGGGTATCTACCTTACCGAGGATGCTATGCCAAAATGATTAACAGCCGAGTAGATTCGATATCTACTCGGCTGTTAATCAATTTTGAATTTTGAACTTTGAATTCTGAATTTTGAATTTCCTACCTGCGTTGCTTCTGCTGCTGGCGGAGCATCTCCTGCTGTTGTTTCTGAGCCTCCTCCAAGCGTTTCTGCCATTTGCTCTTCTCGACAGGTTTCTTAGCGTTCTCGGCCAAGCGGGCGCGGAGTTTATCCTCGTTGATAGCATAGCGGAAGCCGAAGGTCTGAGCCATAGTAAGGAGCTGCGACACGAAGTAGTAGAAGCACAAACCACTCGCGTAGTTATTAAACCACATCAGCATCATAAATGGCATCAGGTAGAGCATCATAAACTTCATACCTGGGAGTGCCTCCTGACCCATATTCTGCTGATTATAGGTCATCTTGGTATAGAAGAAGAGAGTAGCCGCCATAATCAGCGCAAAGAGGCTGACGTGGTCGCCATACCAAGGAATATCGAACGGAAGGTTCAGCACGCTATCGTACGACGAGAGGTCCTCGGCCCACAGGAACTTCTCACCGCGCAACTCAATCGAGGCGGGGAAGAAGCGGAACATAGCAATCAGAATCGGGAACTGGATAAGCATAGGCAGACAGCCACCCATAGGGCTAACGCCGCTACGCTTATAGAGGTCCATAGTGGCCTGCTGGCGTTTGAGCATCTGCTGCTGATCCTGCTGATTAGGATACTTAGCGTTGATAGCGTCCATCTCGGGTTTCAGCACACGCATCTTCGCGGTTGACATATAGGATTTATAGGTCAAGGGGAAGATGAGCAGCTTGATGAAGAGGGTCAGCAAGATGATAATCAGACCATAGTTGCCGATAAACTTCGAGAGGAAGTCGAAGACGGGAATCACAATCCAGCGGTTCACCCAGCGTACAGCCCAGCCACCCAGAGGCACAACCTTCTCCAAGCCGAGGTCGTACTCTTTCAGAGTGCTAAACTTATTGGGGCCGAAGTAGAAGCCCATATCGAAGGAGGTCTGACCAGGCTCGGCAGCCACCTGAGCCACAGCCGAGAAGTCCTTAATCATACCCGTTCCGGGCTGATAGGTAGCAAACTCCAAGTCGGCATTTTGGAACTTATCCTCGGCAATGAAAATCGAGGAGAAGAACTGCTGCTTGAAGGCAAACCAATCAATCTTGGTATCGACGCTCTCCTGACGCACACCTGCCGAGCCACGCTTGGTGACACCGATACCCAAATCGTCAATCTTCTTCTCACCGGGGAAGAGATAGGAGATTGTGGTATAGTTATTCTCGTTGGTGTAGCCCTTCTCGTTTTGCAGGCTGGTGTTCTTCCAGTCGAATGTAAGCTCGGTGAGGCCCGAAATCTCGGCATCCATACCCACAAAGTTGACATCGAAATCGACCATATAGTCGTCGGGAGCCATCGTATAGACAAACTCCACATAGCCGCCCTCGTCGGTCATCGGCAGACGGAGTGCCAGACGCTGCTCACTACTCTCTGCCACGAAGAGGTTCTGCTCGGGACCTGTGAAGTAGTAGCCTGCGGTGTTGATCTGTGCGTAGTTGTAGTTGCGGCGTACGAAGAACTGCATATCGAACTGCTCCGACCCGTCGGCCCACATCTTCACCGGCGCACCATTGCCCTCTTTCGAGTAGCGTCGGTACTCCTTCAACTCCACCTGCTCCACTGCGCCACCCTTGTTGGAGATAGTCATCTTCATCACGCTATTCTCCAAGGTGTAGAATTTCTCTTCGCCCTTCTCGGCAGCCACAAGTGCTGCACCAAAGGTATTAATACGGTTAGCCTCTGCAACCGCCATAATCGAATCGACAGCGGTCTGATCTACCTCACGAACAGTCACCTGTTGGTCGAGGTATTTTTCGGGGTGGTGTACTCTGTCGAGCGAGTCGAGCAACGCCTGACGCTGCATCTCCTCCTGCTGTGCTGCTATCTGTTTATCGTACTGCTTGTTGTTGTACCAGCTGAATCCAAACAGAATTACACCTATTAAAACTAACCCGATTACTGATTTTTTGTCCATTACTTACTTTCCTTTCTCACTAATTCTTATTTCTCCTCAAACTCTATTGCTGCCTTCACAAAGTCAACAAACAGAGGATGAGGATGTTCCACATTACTCTTATACTCAGGGTGATACTGCACTGCAATATACCAGGGGTGACCCTCCAACTCTACTGCCTCAACCAAGCCCGACTCGGGATTTACACCAACAGGACGCAAGCCTGCCGCAGCAAACTCCTCGAAGTACTCGTTGTTGAACTCGTAGCGGTGGCGGTGACGCTCGCTGATATACTCATTGCCATAGATACCGTATATTTTGGTACCCTTGGTGAGTTGGCAACCGTAGGCACCCAGACGCATAGTCTCGCCACGCTCGAAGCCACTCTTCTCGCTATCCATAATATCAATAACGGGGTGTTTGGTGAGCGGATTGTGCTCCTTGGTGTCAGCATCGGCATATCCCAACACATTTCTGGCAAATTCGATAACTGCACACTGCATACCCATACAGATACCCAACAGAGGTACATTGTTCTTACGGGCAAACTCACAAGCCACCATCTTACCCTCAACACCACGCTGACCCATACCCGGGCCAATCAGCACACCGTGCATACCGCTCAGCATCTCGGCTACACTCTCCGAGGTCACCTTCTCGGCAGCCACAAAGTGGAGTTTCACCTTCACGCCATTTACTGCGCCGGCGTGCACAAACGACTCGCTGATAGACTTATAGGCATCGGGGAGTTCTACATACTTACCAACCAGAGCAATATCTACAACCTTGGTGCTGGTCTTCACTCGCTCCACAAAGTTACGCCAATCGGTGAGGTTCGACTCACGAATAGGCAGGTCGAGTTTCTGCAAAACAACCTCGTCCAGACGCTGTGCGTGCATCTTCAAGGGTACCTCGTAGATGGTAGGTACATCAATAGACTCGATAACAGCCTCCTGATCGACATTACAGAAGAGTGCTACCTTCTTGCGGATATCGTTACCCAGCGACTGCTCGGTGCGGAGCACCAACACATCGGGCTGAACACCATACTCCAACAACTGCTTTACGGAGTGCTGGGTGGGCTTAGTCTTCAACTCGCCCGATGCAGCCATATAGGGTATCAGAGTCAGGTGCAGGAAGGCGGTGTTGTGCAGGCCGAGCTCGTAGCGCAACTGACGCGCTGCCTCGATATAGGGCAACGACTCGATGTCGCCCACAGTGCCACCAATCTCGGTAATCACCACATCATACTTATTGCTCTTGCCGAGCAGCAGGATACGACGCTTAATCTCGTCGGTGATGTGAGGGATAACCTGCACGGTCTTACCCTGATAGTCGCCATTGCGCTCCTTATTGATAACCGAATAGTAAATTTTACCTGTGGTCACGGTATTGGCCGACGAGGTGGGGATTGATGTGAATCGCTCGTAGTGACCCAAGTCCAAGTCGGTCTCTACACCATCCTCAGTAACATAACATTCGCCGTGCTCGTAGGGGTTGAGAGTACCCGGGTCGATGTTGATGTAGGGGTCCATCTTCTGGATAGCCACCTTATAGCCGCGCGCCAAGAGCAGACGTGCAAGCGACGACGAAATAATACCTTTGCCAAGCGACGATGCTACACCGCCGGTAACAAATACATACTTTGTTTTGGCCTTTGTGTTACTGTACATAACTAATTTTCTTTATCTATGAGATTGATTTTCTCTATAAGTTCTGCCATTTCGGCCTTGGTAGCCTCAATCTTCTCCTGCACCTCGCGAATCATAGCCTCAGCATTTTTGCTGTGCGAGAAGAAACCGATATTGTTCTCCAAAGTGGCAATATCCTGTTCGAGTTGTTTTACCTTATTATATAACTTCTCTCTCTCCGAGCGCAGGCGACGGTCACCGCCACCACTCTTCATATTGTTGATACGGTTGCGGAAGCGGTCCATATTGCGCTCCTTCTCACCACCGCGCAGGGTAGCAAACATAGCATCGACCACCTCTTTATACCTCTTCTGGATAGTCTCCTTAGCCTTGATGGGCACAAAGCCAATCTCGCTCCAACGACGCTGGAACTCCTTGATAGCCTCGAAACCACCTGCTACGATATCGGCCTCGGCCATCTCGGCCAGCAGAGCCTCCTTCTTAGCCAAGTTCTCGACGTGCTGCTCGTCAACGCCCGAGAAGTGAGCACTCTTGCGAGCGAAGAACTCATCACAAGCGGCACGGAAACGTTTCCACACTGCATCGGAGTAGCGACGCGACACGGGGCCTATCTCCTTCCAACGCTTCTGCAAGGCAATCAGTTCGTCGGTGGTCTTCTTCCACTGATCGCTATTCTTCAATGCCTCGGCAGCCTCACAAATCTCGTTTTTGAGTTGGAGGTTAGCCTCCATCTCGCTCTTCACATTTGCATAGAAGGAGTGTTTCAGCTCGAAGAACTTGTCGCAAGCCTGACGGAAACGCTCGTAGATTTTGGTGTTATCTTTCTTAGGAGCAAAACCAATGGTCTTCCACACCTTCTGAATCTCAATAAGTTGGTTGGAAGCGTCGTTCCACTCCTTGCGCGAGGTGATGACAGCCTCGGAGAGCTCCTCAGCCTTAACACACAACTCGGTTTTGAGTTCCAAGTTACGCTTCTGCTCCTCCTTCACCTGCTCGAAGTACTCTTGGTGCTGCTTGTTGATGCGCGACGATGCCTCTTTGAAGCGCTCCCAAAGCGAGTCTTTGAACTCGGTTGCCACAGGGCCGGTCTCGCGCCACTGCTCGTGAAGGTCCTGCAACTTGCGGAAAGCAGTTACCACCGAGGGCTCCATAACGAGTGCCTCGACCTCCTCGCAGAGTTGTACCTTAGCCTCGTAGTTGCGTTTCAAATCCAAATCGCGCAACTCTTTGTTTATCTTGATATAGTTGTAGAAGTTCTCGACGTGGAGGTTGTAGGTCTCCCAAATCTCTTTATTGTTGGCCTGAGGTACCATACCGGTCTCTTTCCAGCGCTGCTGCAAAGCACGGAAAGTAGCAAAGGTCTGGTTGATGGTCTCGCTGCTATTGACGAGCTCTTTCAGCTCCTCAATAATCTGCAACTTAACCTTCAAATTCTCCTCCTTGACACTTTCGAGCGAAGAGATATACTCCTCGCGTGCTGCACGATAGCGGGCGAAGTGCTCTTTGAGTCGCTGCTCCTGCTCGTCGGGCTGAGGCACAAAGGCCTCCTCCGAGCCACCCTCCTCGACAAACTTCTTGCGGGCAGCATCGACCTCGGCACGGTGTAATTTATAGAAAGCGATTTTGATGTTCTCCACATCGGCACGCAACTGCTGTACGGGTTTCTTGTCGAGCAAAGCGGCGAAGTAATCGACAATCTCGGCCTTGCTCATTGCGGAGATATCCTCTGCCGGGCTCTCATCGTTCTGCTCTTCGGCAGTGAGCTCCTCCTCGGCAATCTCCAAGCCTGCGGCGGCGGCATCGAGTGCAGCCTCCTCCTCGGCAAAACTTACCTCCGAAGCACTCTCTTCGGCGGTGTTAATCTCCTGCGCAACCACCTCTGCGGGGCTGTCGCACTCAGTCTCAGGTGCAGCCTCAGGCGCACACTCTTGGGTAGCATCCAACTTCACATCCTCAGCAACGCTGACTTGTTCCTCGGGAACAGATTTCTTTTCAGTAGTCATAAAACTTTGAGTATTAGTAGTACGTTATTCCTAATCGGCTTCGGAGCGCTCTCTTTCGCAGAAAAACCACTCCTACACCAATCTACAAAAGTAGTCCAAGTTTAACAAATTCCAAAGGTTTTTACCCGAAATTTGTTCGGAAGGATTTAAATTATCGGATATTGTTGTGTTTTTTCGGCAAATAATGTTACTTTGCGTAGAATTTGTACTGCCCTTTGGTGCGTACAAGGCCACATTTTAGCAACACATCTACAAAATCGGTCACTATGAGTTACAGAATACTGCTTGTTGATGACGAGCCCGACATATTGGAGTTTATCGGCTACAACCTGCGCAAAGAGGGCTACGAGGTTAGTACTGCCACCAACGGTCGCGAGGCATTGGAGGTAGCCTCTACCTTTGTGCCGCACCTGATTCTGCTCGATGTGATGATGCCCGAGATGGACGGTATTGCCACCTGTCGTGCCCTGCGCCAACACCCCGAACTCGACAACACAATCATCTGTTTCCTCTCGGCCCGTGGCGAGGACGAACAGCAGTTGGCAGGTTTCGAGGTGGGTGCTGACGACTACCTCACCAAGCCTATCAGAGTGCAGATTTTAGTGAGCCGCGTCAAGGCACTCCTCAAACGTGTTGACGAGGAGAATGCCCCTGTACAGCAGTCCGCAAATTCGGCGCTAACGATTGACAGTGAGCGTTATATGATTATCAAAGATGGTCAGGAGATTATCCTGCCCCGCAAGGAGTTCAACCTCCTCGCCCTACTCTACTCCAAGCCTCAGAAGGTATTCTCGCGCGAGGAGATTTTCAGTCGTGTGTGGGGTAGCAATGTGGTTGTCGGAGAGCGCACAATCGATGTTCACATCCGCAAATTGCGCGAGAAGATTGGCGAGAAACACATCGTCACAATCAAGGGCGTAGGCTACAAATACGAAGAGTAATTTTTAACACAAACAAACGAAATAGACTATGAGTTTCATTGAACAAGTTAGAGCCAAGGCAGCTGCCGCCCCCAAGCGTATAGTACTGCCCGAGGCCACCGAAAAACGCACCTTGCAGGCTGCCGATATTATTATTGGTGAGACACTTGCAGAGGTTATCCTGATTGGCAACCCCGACACTCTCGGCGCTATGGCAGCCGAGATGGGATTAGAGAATATCTCCAAAGCAACCATCATCGACCCCGCAAACAACCCCGCAAAGGATAAGTATGTAGAGCTGATGGTGGCACTGCGTGGCAAGAAGGGCCTGACTGCCGAGGCAGCCGAGAAACTCCTGCTCGACCCCCTCTACCTGGGTGCAGTGATGGTTAAGGCAGGCGACGCCGATGGCGAGGTGGCAGGTGCCGACAATGCAACAGGCGACGTGTTGCGTCCCGCATTGCAGTATGTGAAGACTCTACCCGGTATCAGCGTTGTTTCGGGTGCTTTTGTGATGATTTCGCCCGACAAGAGTTTCGGTGAAGATGGTATGATGGTATTTGCCGACTGCGCAGTGATGCCCAACCCCACCGCCGCCGAGTTGGCTCAGATTGCTGTGGCTACCGCAGGCACCGCCCGCTCGATTGCAGGTTTTGAGCCCCGCATCGCTATGCTCAGCTTCTCGACCAAGGGCTCGGCAAAGCACGAGATGGTCGATAAAGTTGTCGAGGCTACCCGTCTGGCACAGGAGATGGCTCCCGATGTGATGATCGATGGTGAGTTGCAAGCCGACGCCGCTCTGGTGGAGAGTGTAGGCAAGAAGAAGGCCCCCGACAGCCCTGTGGCCGGCAAGGCTAACACCTTGGTATTCCCCACCTTGGAGGTGGGTAACATCGCCTACAAACTTGTGCAGCGCATTGCTCACGCCGAGGCTATCGGTCCCGTTTTGCAGGGTATGGCAGCCCCCATCAACGACCTCTCGCGCGGTTGCTCGGTGGAGGATATCGTAAATCTGGTGGCTATCACCGTTTGTCAGGCACAGGCATCGGCAAAATAGTCCGGTCAGCAAACTGAGATATTAAACCTAAACTATTGGATAAGAGATGAATATATTGGTATTGAATTGTGGCAGTTCGTCGATAAAGTATCAGGTTATCGATATGACCTCGTCCGAGAATTACGAGTTATTGGCAAAGGGTTTGGTTGAGCGTATCGGCATCGAGAACGGTATCCTCACCCACCGTCCCACAGGTAAGGAGCAGGTGAAAATCACCACCGATATTCCCGACCATACCGTCGGTATCGACCTCATCATCAAGGCCATCACCGACCCCGAGAGTGGCGTTATCTCCTCGCTCGACCAGCTGGCAGCAGTGGGTCACCGCGTGGTACACGGTGGCGAGGCTTTCAAGGAGAGCGCACTCATCGACGAGAAGGTAATCTCCACCGTCGAGCAGTACAGCGAGTTTGCTCCCCTCCACATCCCCGCCAACCTCAAAGGCATCAACGCCATCAAGAGCCTTCTGCCCGAGGTGCCTCAGGTAGCCAACTTCGACACCGCATTTCACCAGACAATGCCCGCCAAGGCATTTATCTACGGTCTGCCCTACAAGTACTACGAGGAGTACCGCGTGCGTAAATATGGTTTCCACGGTACCAGCCACCGTTTTGTAGCACAGCAGGGTGCTAAGTTGGCAGGTCTGGATATCAATAACTCCAAAATCATCACCTGCCACATTGGTAATGGTGGTTCGGTGACTGCTATCTGCAATGGCAAGAGTGTCGATACCTCGATGGGCTTCACCCCCGTCGATGGTCTGATTATGGGTACTCGTTGCGGCTACATCGACCCGGGTGTAATCAGCTTTATCGCCGGCAAGGAGAACCTCAGCACCGCCGAGTGGTGGAATCTGATCAACAAGTCGTCGGGTGTGGCAGGTATGTCGGGCGTATCGTCGGATATGCGCGATGTGCGTGCGGCCCGCGATGCAGGTAACGAGCGCGCAACACTCGCTCTCGACACCTACTACTACCGTATCCGCAAGGAGATTGGTGCCTACGCTGCTGCTATGGGTGGTGTTGACTTGGTGGTATTCACCGGTGGTGTTGGCGAGAACGACGACGCTACTCGCGCAAGTGTGTGCAGCGATTTGGAATTTATGGGTATAGAGTTCGACTTCGAGAAGAACAAGGGTCTGCGTGGCGTAGATGCTATACTCACCAAGGAGAGCTCGCGTTGCAAGGTGGCTGCCATCTGCACCAACGAGGAGCTTGTAATCGCCACCGACACCTTCAACATCGTCAGCAAGATGTAGTTTCCCACACAAATAGACTATCTATCAAAAGAGTTTTGCAAAACCATTTTGCAAAACTCTTTGTTTTTATATAACTTAGTGGTCGCTTAATACACACAATCTCTAACACACACAGAATGATTACAAAACTTCAACAAATTGTAGAGGCGGCTGTTGCACGTGGCAAACGTCGTCTGGTGATTGCCTATGGTCAGGATGCACACTCGCTCGAAGCAGCGCAGATGGCCATAGAGGCAGGTTTGGCAAACATCACCCTTGTCGGTGAGCCTGAGCAGATTGAGAAGACCTGCCGCGACCACAACATCGACATCACCCAATTCGACATAGTAGCTGCCGAGGGTATGGAGCAGAGCGTCGAGGTAGCAGTGCGTATGGTACGCTCGGGCGAGGGCGATGTGCTGATGAAAGGCGTAGTGCCGACCGACAAATATATGCGCGGTATTCTCAACAAGGAGTGGGGATTGCTCCCGCAGGGCGCTACCCTCAGCCACGTTACTGTAATGGAGATTCCCGCCTACCACAAATTGCTCACCGTGGGTGATGTAGCCATTATCCCTCTGCCCGATATGGCACGCAAGATACACATCACCAAATACCTGCTCGAAACAGCCTACTCGCTTGGTATTGAGCAGCCTAAGGTGTCGTTCCTCGCGCCCAGCGAGCAGCTCCTCCCCAAGGTCGTATCCTCTGTCGAGGCGGCAGCACTTGCCGAGATGGGTCAGAAAGGTGAGCTGGGCAAAGGTTACTTTGCAGGCCCGATGGCGTTCGACGTGACCGTCGATAAAGAGTCTGCCGAGATAAAGGGACTCAAAAACGAGGTTGTGGGCGATGCCGACTGCATACTCTTCCCCAACATCGACGCGGGCAACCTCTTCTTCAAGACCGTAACAAAGTTCTCAGGTGGTAAGTTGGCAGCAATGGTAAAGGGCACGACCGCCCCCTGCGTGCTCACCTCGCGCGGTGATGAGCCCGAAACTAAGCTCTACTCGATTGCTCTGGCCTGTCTGAACGCCAAGTAGTCCAACACAATCAGCAACTACTAACAACAACAAATATGAACAAAAAGATATTGGTAATAAACCCCGGCTCTACATCGACCAAAATAGCGGTCTATGATGGCGAGCAAGAGCTCTTCACCACCACTCTCCGCCACTCCACCGAGGAGATAGGAGCATTTGCCACCATACCCGACCAAAAGGAGTTCCGTCGCAGCCTCATAACCGAGGCGATGGAGTCGGCAGGGGTCAAGGTGGCCGACCTCGGCGCAGTGATAGGACGTGGCGGACTCGTGAAGCATATACCCTCGGGCGTCTATAAGGTGGGCGCACAGATGATTGATGACATACTGCACCGTCCGCTCGGTCAGCATGCTTCCAACCTCGGCGCACTCATAGCAGCCGACATAGCAGCCGAAGCAGGTATAGAGGCCTACATAGCCGACCCCGTAGTGGTTGACGAGATGGAGCCCGTAGCACGACTGACAGGCTGGGCAGAGGTGGAGCGCACATCGATATTCCACGCACTCAACCAAAAGGCAGTAGCCAGAGCCTACGCCGACAGCATCGGCAAGCCCTACGAGGCACTCAACCTCATCGTAGTACACATGGGCGGCGGCATATCCGTAGGCGCTCATCGCGCCGGGCGCGTAATTGACGTGAACAATGCCCTCGATGGCGAAGGCCCCTTCTCGCCCGAGAGAGTGGGAACACTCCCCGCACTGTCGCTCGCTAAGCTCTGTTACAGCGGTAAATACACGCTCGCCGAGATTGCAAAGAAGATTAACGGCTTAGGCGGTATGAACTCCCTAATCGGCACCAACAATGTAAAACAGGCAGTCGAGGATGCCACAGCAGGCGACACCAAAGCCAAGGCAGCAGTGGAGGCAATGTGCTACAACGTGGGCAAAGAGATAGGACAGATGGCAGCAGTGCTCTGCGGCAAAGTAGATGCCATAATCCTCACCGGAGGCATAGCATACAACGAGTCGATATGCCACTACATAACCAATATGGTGGGCTTCATAGCACCCGTAGTAGTAATGCCCGGCGAAAACGAGATGGAAGCCCTCGCCAACAACGCCCTCCGAGTACTCGAAGGTAAACTCGAAGCAAAAGTGTACGAATAATAGAGATAATTACTTTTGAGCCTTTTTGTAAAAAGGCTCCCCAAAAACTTTTGTACTATTTAGTTTGCGTGTTTAGGGATAGCCTGCGGCTATTACGATACTAAAAATATATAGGCGTGTTCAAGTAAACTTGACACGCCTATATATTTTCATTATCGCACCATCTTCGATGGCGTTCCCCTAAACCCGAAAAACTTAACTATTACTGAAAAGGATTATTGATGAGAAGCAATTATTACTCAAAGAGTCTAAGCGGTTTTCCCTAAACTCCCTAAACTCCCTAAGTTCCCTAACACTCCCTAACACTCCCTACAAAAAAAGAGCAGTATCGAACTGCTCTTTTTTTATCATTTTGAATTTTGAACTTTGAATTTTGAATTCTTCTCGACGTATCCTTTTAAGATGGTCATCATCTCCTGCCAAGCCTCTAAGTGGAAGAGAGCATTGCCTCCGCAATAGACCGCCACGCCTGCCAAGACCTTAACGAGCAGCACCCAACCTGCCGCCCAACTTGCGGTAAAGAGGTCGATAAGGAAGATTACGCCCACCATCAGTGCAGTAACGAAGATGTAGGGAGCCATATCCTTAATGCGTGCCCAGAGGGTCCAGCGGGGCATATAGCGGTGAGCAGTGATGGTGTTAACCAACATATCCGACACAAAGATTATCACCTGACCCCAAGCAATAGCCCTGACACTAATAGGGATTGTAACAATCAGCACAATGGTTGCAATCACCTTCTTAATCACCTCTATTCGGAAAATCATATTGCCATCGCTCTTGATTTTCACAATGTTATATGAGATAACCGAGAGCGGTGCAAGCAGACCTGCCAGCGACAAAATCTGCAAATAGGGCACTGTGGGCAGCCACACCTCAGGCAGCAAGAAACGGAACATATCCTCTGCCACACAAATCAGCCCCGTCATCACGGGCAGCATCACAAAAATCCAGAGCAGGAATATCTTACGTGCGCTATCGTGAAATCGCTCCTCTTCACCCTGCAAGCGCGAGAGCGACGAGAACGACACACCCATCACAGCATTAATCGAGGAGCTCACGGGCAGCTCTTTAATCTTATTGCCACGGTCGTAGAAGCCAAGTTGCGCCTTACCGTGTCCGCGCTCGATAAAGAGGCCCGAAATCTGGTAATATATATTGCTCACCAAGTCGGAGAGCATAATGCGCGAGCCATAGCGGAACATACTCTTGATACTCTCCATCGAGAATTTCCACTCTGGTCGCCAATCGCTCATAATCCACATCATCAGCGCCTTAACAGCCAACGCCAACATCCTCTGCGCTACCAAGGCCCAAAGGCCAAATCCACTGAGTGCCATTGCGATAGCCGCCACACTCGACACCACCGATGCCACCAACGTGTAGAGCGACAATTTGCGATACTCCAACTGACGCGACAGAATTGTACTCTGGATAATCGAGAGCGAGTTAATTGGGAACAACAGAAAGAGAACAGGAGCAATCTGTGCAAAGAGTTCATCTTCGAAGAATCGCGACAAGAAGGGTGTTGCAGCCCAGAGTATCAGGTACAACACAATGGCAATCAGTACATTGACATAGAATACCGATGAATAGTCGCCATCTTTAATCTCCTTCTTACGAATCAGCGCCTGCGAGAAGCCGCTATCGACAACGGGCAGAAGGATAGCCAAAAATATGGAGAGGATAGCCCACGAGCCATAGTCGGTAGGTGTGAGATGGTTCATAAGCACCATACTCACAGCAAATTGGAGCAAGGCGGTCACCACCTTCTCCACACTCTGCCACGCTACGCCCTTAACTACACGCTGTCTGAGTTCCATAATCTATACTGCTGGTTTATTGGCGGTTAACAAAGAAATCGACCGCCAGACGATAGGAATCTGCTCCAAATCCTGCAATGCTCCCCCTGCACACGCCACCAATCAGGGAGGTGTGGCGGAACTCCTCACGGGAGAGGACATTGGAGATATGAACCTCCACCACCTCGACACTCACCGCAGCAATAGCGTCGCGCAGTGCGACCGAGGTGTGGGTGTAGCCACCTGCATTGAGCACCACACCGTCGTAGCGGCCATCAGCACTCTGAATAGCACCTACCAACTCACCCTCGACATTGCTCTGGTAGTACTCTATCTCCACTTGTGGGTATCGGGCGCGCACCGCACCAACAATCGCCTCGGCACTCTCCGAGCCATAGACACTCGGCTCACGTCGGCCAAGCAGATTGAGGTTAGGACCATTGATAATCAGCAGTTTCATATCGTTCTGTTATTGTTGTTCCGAGTAAATAGAGTCGTCGAGGCTATCTTCGTAGATAACATAAATCTCCTCACCCTCGCGCTTCATATAGAACTTCTCTCGCGCATAACGCTCCAAGAAGTCATCTTGTTTGAGATTCTCCAAAAAGGTACTGTCAGCCTCAATCTGTCGGCTATACTCATCGCGCTCGGCACTCAGGGCATCGACCCTCTGGCGAATAGCACGCACCTCACCGACAGGCACTTCGGCCAATAGGAATACCACCACCACAAAGAGGGCGGTAACCACTATCCAGTGCCAATATCGTTTCAGAAATCTCACTATGGTATTCTCATAAATTTATGGGACTGCAACGAGATGTTCCACTTGGGGTTTGCCTTGACGTACTCCACAATAGGCTCCATCACCTCGTCGAACTTGCTCCACTCGGGTTGGAGGTAGAGCAAACACCTGCGCCCCACCCTGTCGGCACACTCCTCGGCCCACGCAAAGTCGTCGGCACTCTCCACCACCACCTTCAACTCGTGCGCCGCACGACACACCTCAGCCAAGGGTGCGTGGCGATGTTTGGGCGAGAGGCAGATCCAGTCGAAACGCCCACTCAGGGGGTGAGTACCCGAGGTTTCGAGAAATATCTCCAAACCGCGCTGGTGTAACATATCGGTCAGTGGTTCAAGCGGATAGAGAAGCGGCTCGCCACCGGTGATGACTATCGAGCGTGCGCTACACGCCGCGGCGCGCTCCACAATCTCCTCGATGGGTCGCGGGGGAAAGGCGGCAGCGTTCCAAGTGAACTTGGCATCGCACCATTTACAGCCCACATCGCAACCGCCGAGGCGAATAAAGTAGGCGGGCTTGCCGGTGTGGTAGCCCTCGCCCTGCACCGTGTAGAAGTCCTCCACAAGGGGCAACAGTCGTCCTCCCTCAAATATCTCGTTATTCATCGGCCAGAGCGTAGATATCTCTCAGGTTGCGTCCAAGTTCATCGTAATCCAAACCAAAGCCCAAGATGAAGTCGTTGGGAATCTCCATCGCAGCATACTTAATCGCATAGTGCTTGGTGTAGGAGGCGGGCTTGAAGAGCAGAGTTGCCACCTCGACCGAAGCCGGATTATACCCCTCCAAGGTCTTCATCAGATGGTCGATACTGCCACCCGTGTCAACAATATCCTCAACAATCACCACGTGACGACCACTGATATCGTTCTTCAAGCCAATCAGATTCGACACCGAGCCTGTCGAACTAGTGCCATCGTAGGAGGCAAGTTTGACGAACTGGATCTCACTTTCGAGGCTCACACGTTGCATCAGCTCCGAGGCAAACATAAACGAGCCATTGAGCACTCCCAAAAAGAGCGGGCACTCCTTATCGGCGTAGTCTGCCTCTATGCGCTCGGCCAGAGCATCGATTGCAGCAGCTATCTCCTCGTATGACTTAAATAGTTTAAAAGTCTTGTCTTTGACTTTTACGACCTCTCTGGTGTTGTATGCCATAACTAATTCACTAAATAAATAATTTAGAACTTCTTTTCTCTATTCGGAGAAAAAACTTAATTTTGCAAATGTAATAAAACTTTGCGAAAATTAAGCTCACCGAGCGGCTATTTTTAAGCAGTAATTAACTCGCACAATAAAAAGAGAGTATGAAACAGGAACAGGAGAGAGGTGAGGTTGAGAATGAGAAACCTCAGAAGGGATGGAAGAGTTTCTCGCGCCAGGAGAAGGTGATGGTCATTAGCATTGTGATACTTTTGATTCTTGTTATCTTCCGCTGGGACTATATCAGCAAGGAGGCAGGCAGCGCCTTCCGCAGCCGCATCGAAACCATACAGGGCAAAGGTATGGACACAATGGGTGTGCCCGCAATGCGTATGCCCACCCCCGACACTCACGCAGAGTAGGCGGAGAGTATTGAAGAGAGTTTAGAGAGCGTTAGAGGAA
>JAFXAY010000014.1 GCA_017521965.1 Tidjanibacter sp.
GAATTTTGAATTTTGAATTTCTCTCGCCTTACTCCAAGCAGGGGTGGACAATCATTTTGGTCTTCTTGGTGGTGATGAGTTTTTGCAGTTTGTCGAGGTCGGTGGGTTGGCCGCTACCGCCGAAGTGGTAGGGGTAGAAGACCTCGGGCTCGATGGTGTTGATCACCTCGGCAGCCTGCTCGGGAGTCATTGTATAGGGCTGGTTGACAGCCAAGAACACCACGTCCATATCCTTCTGGGCCAGCATATCGGGCTGAGGCTCGCTATCGCCAGCCACATAGATACGCTCGCC
Source organism: Tidjanibacter sp. (assembly GCA_017521965.1). Taxonomy (GTDB): domain Bacteria; phylum Bacteroidota; class Bacteroidia; order Bacteroidales; family Rikenellaceae; genus Tidjanibacter. Next base: position 293 of record JAFXAY010000014.1, read on the forward strand.
ACCTATGGTGAGTACGTAGCCATTGTCGCGACCCTTGGGGTGGAAGTTGCTGCGACCCTCGGTGGTGTTGTGGGCAGCCACAGCCTCCACCGTGAGCCAGTCGCCGACGGTGAGGCTCTCGCCATTGCGCATCACCTTAGCCGAAGGCTCCTTCTCGCCCACCTCGGGGGTGGTAATCAGGGTTTTAGGTGCGAGGGTCTTGATAGCCTCGGCGTCGTAGTGGTCACCGTGGGCGTGGGTGACGAGTATCACATCGGCCTTAGGCAGAGCCGAGTAGTCGGCCTCGCTGCCGACGGGGTCGATATAGACCACTTTACCGTCGTAGGCGACAGCCACGCTACCGTGGCCAAACATCACATAACTAATCTCCTTGCCATCTTTGGCAGTGTAGGTATCCACAGGGTGGGGTGCGAAACTAAGCAGTGCAGCCATCATTAAAGTAATCATAAAGGTATCGTTAAATTGGTTTAGTATTTCAAGTATTTGTCGAGCCAGCCGAAGAACTCTCTATTCCAGACTACATTATTTTGGGGCTGGAATACCTGATGTGCCTCGTTCTCAAATACTACCAAGCGCGAGGGGATACCCTGCACGCGGGCAGCGGTGAAGGCTTCGAGGCTCTGGGTGAAGGGGATACGGTAGTCCTTCTCGCCGGTGAAGATGAGAATCGGGGTGTCCCACTTCTCGGCAAACTTATGGGGCGAGTTGGCGTAGGAGCGCTGCGCCACAGCGTTGCTCTTATCCCAATATGCGCCACCGTAGTCGCGGTTGACAAACCACAACTCCTCGGTCTGGCCATACATACTGTCGAAGTCGAAGATGCCGCAGTGCGAGATGAAGGCTTTGAAGCGTCCCTCGTGCTGACCGGCAAGGAAATAGACGGAGTAGCCGCCATAGCTTGCGCCCACAGCACCCAGTCGCTCCTCGTCGCTCCAAGGCTCGGCAGCCACGTCGTCGATAGCGCTCAGGTAGTCCTGAATATTCTGGCCGCTATAATCGCCCGAAATCTGGTCAACCCACTCGGTGCCGAACGAGGGCACACCGCGACGGTTGGGAGCTACCACCACATAGCCCTGAGCCGCCATCAGCTGGAAGTTCCAGCGGTAGCTCCAAAATTGGCTTACCACGCTCTGAGGACCTCCCTCGCAGAAGAGGAGGGTGGGGTACTTCTTGCTCTCGTCGAAATCGGGAGGCAGGATTACCCAAGTGAGCATCTGCTTACCGTCGGTGGTCTTCACCCAACGCTTCTGCACCTCGCCCATACGGATATTGTCATATATCTCGCCATTTACGCGGGTGAGCTGGGTGAGTGCGCCATCGGCCGACACGGTGAAGAGCTCGGTGGCGTGGCTTATCTTGGTCATACCCACTACGATATGGTCGCCCGCAGCGGTCATAGTGTTGATGTCGTGGTCACCGGCGGTGATTACCTTCACGGGACCACCCTCAGCCGACACCTCGCACACCTGATGGGTGGCGTTCATCGGGGCGATAAAGCGGATAGAGCCATTACCGTTCCAGAGTACGTTGGTGGCGCTGTAATCGAAGTCGGGAGTGAGGTCGGTGAGTGAGCCATCGGCCGAGTCCCACACGAAGAGGCGCTCCTTGTCGCTCTCGTTGCCTGCGCGACGCATACTGCGGAAGGCAACATTACTATCGTCGGGCGAGAATACGGGGTACTTGTCGTAGCCGGGCATCACCTCAGCACCATCGCCCGCCTTTTTACAGATATTGGTCTTAGTACCCGTAGCGGTGTCATAGAGAAAAATATCGGAGTCGGTCGATACTGCATACTCGGTGCCTGTCAGCTCCTTGCAGGTGTAGGCCAAAACGGTACCTGCATTATTCCAGCTAATCTCGGCAGTGTCGAAGTAGGGTGCGGTAGGTGCGTCCCAAGGCTCACCTGCCATAATATCCTTACCCTCGCCGGCCTTGCCATCTTTCAGCGGAGCGATGAAGATATGACGATAGGTACCCTCGTCCCAATAGTCCCAGTGGCGTACCATCAGGTCGTCGTAGATGCGTGCTGCCGAGGAGGGCATATCCTCGTAAATCTCCTTCGAGAGGCGTTTCTCGACAGCCACGGGAGCGATGTAGAAGAGCTTGTCGCCCGAGGGGGCTACACCAAAGCCCTCGATGCCACCAGCCACGGAGGTCACCTGCGACTGGGTGCGACCGTCGCGCGAGGCCTGCCACAGCTGAGTCTCACCACTGCGCGAGGAGAGGAAGTAGATGGTCTTGCCATCGGCGCTCCACGCAGGCGACGAACCGTCGTCGATGATGCACACAGGCTCGCCACCCTCGAAGGGTACAGCGTAGATGTCGGTGTGCGACTTGTTCTCGCTGAGCGAGTAGTGGGTGACGCCATAGACGATGGTCTTACCGTCGGGCGAAATGGTCTCGCCGCCGATACGTCCCATCTTCCACATCACCTCGGGGGTGAGTATGCCCGCCTCCTTCTCCGCAGGGGTGAGGGCATAGCGGTTGTCGGTCTGAGGAGCCTCAGCACCACCACCGCAAGCAACAGCCATAGTTGCCATCATAATAATTCCAATTTTTTTAATCATTGTTTCCTATGTATTAATTGTATCTATTTGTCGTTCAGTAGTTCCTCCTGCATCGCGATTGCCGCCTCGGAGTTGAAGTACTCCAAGAAGAGTGAGCGTATGGTGGAGTAGGTCGAGGCTACCTTGTCGAAGAGGTCGCTGCCGCCGAGCCAACGTACCTGACGAATACCCTCCTCGGTCTGTGGCTTGGGCTGGCGAGTGCCTGTGTAATCCATTACAAACCAATGGGTACGCTTAATCTCCCAATGACCGTAGGCACGGTGGAAGTGCATCGTCGGGGTGAGTGGCCTGACTATCTGGCAGTCGAGCCCGACCTCCTCCTCCACCTCGCGCAGGGCGCACTCCTCGATTGTCTCGCCCGCTTCGAGATGACCCTTGGGCAGGTCCCACCAACCGTTGCGCTCCATCATCAATACACTGCTCTCGGCGTTGCGTATCAGACCGCCACCCGCCTCGGCAATGGGGAACGAGGAACAAAAGTTGTCGAATTGTTCCTCCCAATCGGGTGAAACGATCCAAAGGGTGTTGTTATTTCCAACTTTTTCCACCAACTTTGCAGGGTCTAAGGATTCGACCTTGTCGAGCCTCAGCACAGCCTCCTCATCTTCGGGTGCCGAAGCGAGGAATACAAAGAGTTTGTCGCGAAAGAAAATCTGTTTCATAGTGACAACAAATATAAACAATTAATGTTTTCAAGGCAATTTTTCGTATGGAAAAATATGAGAGCAAACAGCACCAGATACGTCGCTCAGCCGAGCAGATATACTCGATAGTGTCTGATTTCCGTAACTTTTCCCCGATGATGGAGGGTCAGGTGGAGGATTGGCAGGCCGATGAGAACCACTGCTCGTTCAAGGCTAAGGGGCTCACTGCAAGACTCAACATTGTGGATAAGGAGCCTTGCAAGGTGGTGAAGATACAGGGCGACGAGGGCACTCCGTTGGAGTTCTCCTTCTGGTTTCAGATGAAGGAGGTTGCGCCCTATGACACCCGTATTCGACTTGTGCTGCACGCCAAACTCAATATGATGATGAAGATGATGATTGGCGGGAAGATGCAGAAGATGTTGGATGAGATGGCGGAGCGTATAGCCTCTGCCCTGAATTAAAATCCATCTGGTGGGTGATTTTGGTGTTAGAGTAGTTTTGTTCTCGCTTACATACGCTGAGTATGCGCGCTTCGCCCAAAACTCCTCTGCCTAAAAATCCCCTCACCATATGAATTTTAAGGTAGAAGAAGAATAGGGTTTTGGGATAATAGGAGTTATAGGAATAATAGGAATAATAGGAGTAATAGGAGTAATAGGAACTCTCCCATAATTCCCATAATTCTCAAAATTCCCATAACTCCCATAATAAATCAATACTAATCCACCTTCCCGAGGTTGATTAGTATTGGACCACGATTAGCGAGAGCAGGGTCGTAATATACAGATGACAATAATCCTAATCCACCTTCCCGAGGGTGATTAGTATTGGACCACGATTAGCAAGATGCTGGTCGTAATAAACAGATGACAATAATTAGAGTAACCACAAAACTGAACGTTTAAAAATGTTTGAGAACCTTACAGAAAAGTTAGAGAGGTCTTTTAAGATATTGAAGGGTGAGGGTAAGATCACCGAGATTAATGTTGCGGAGACTTTGAAGGAGATTCGCAGGGCGTTGATTGATGCCGATGTTAACTACAAGGTGGCTAAGTCTTTCACCGACGAGGTGAAGCAGAAGGCGCTCGGTGCCAATGTGTTGACCTCGGTGAAGCCCGGTCAGATGATGACCAAGATTGTGCGCGACGAACTTGCGCAGTTGATGGGTGGCGAGGCTACCGATATCAATCTGAGTGGTCATCCTGCTGTGGTGCTGATTGCCGGTCTGCAAGGTTCGGGTAAGACCACCTTCTCAGGTAAGTTGGCGCTGATGTTGAAGAGCAAGAAGAGCCGCAGTGTGCTCCTTGTTGCGGGCGATGTCTATCGTCCTGCCGCTATCGACCAGTTGAAGATTTTGGGCGAGCAGGTGGGCGTTGAGGTATATACCGAGCCCGGAAATATGAACCCCGTGGAGATTGCCGAGAATGCTATCAAGTATGCTAAGAGCAAGAGTATCAGCACGGTGATTGTCGATACTGCGGGTCGTCTGGCTGTTGATGAGCAGATGATGGAGGAGATTGCTGCCATCAAGGCGGCTGTTAAGCCCTCGGAGATATTGTTTGTTGTTGACTCGATGACGGGTCAGGATGCGGTGAACACTGCAAGGGAGTTCAACGAGAGGTTGGACTACGACGGTGTGGTACTCACCAAGCTCGATGGTGACACCCGTGGTGGTGCTGCTATTTCGATTAGGTCGGTGGTTAAGAAGCCTTTGAAGTTTATCTCCTCGGGCGAGAAGATGGACGCTTTGCAGGTCTTCCACCCCGAGCGTATGGCCGACCGTATCTTGGGTATGGGCGATATCGTGTCGCTGGTTGAGAAGGCTCAGGAGCAGTACGACGAGAAGGAGGCGCGCGAGTTGAAGAAGAAGATTTATAAGAATAAGTTCGACTTCAACGACTTCCTCGGCCAGATTGCCCAGTTGAAGAAGATGGGCGGTATGAAGGATGTGATGTCGATGCTCCCCGGTATGGGTAAGGCGCTGAAAGACGTGGAGATATCGGACGATGTCTTCAAGCAGACCGAGGCTATCATCTACTCGATGACCCCCGCCGAAAGGGAGAACCCCGAGATTATCAACCCCTCGCGTAAGGAGCGTATTGCTCGCGGTAGCGGTACTACACTTGCCGAGGTGAACAAGTTGCTCAAACAGTTTGAGCAGATGCGCAAGATGATGAAGTCGGTAGCCGGAATGGGGCGTGGGGGGAAGATGCCGATGATGCCCCGAAGGTAAAAAAAAGCCATCTGATTGGTAAATTTTGCACTTCCCTCGAAAGGCTTCGCCTCATTTACTTCAAGTAAACTTCGGCTTGCCTTTCTTCACGAAGCACAAAATTTCCTCAATCATATGACTTTTTTGGAATTCAAAATTCAAAGTTCAAAATTCAAAATAAATTAAAACTGAGAGCAATGTCGAATTGCTCTCAGTTTTTTGTAGGGAGTGTTAAGGAACTTAGGGAGTTTAAAGAATTTAGGGAAAACCAATTAGACTATTGTGTAATAGTTAGGTTTTTCGGGTTTAGGGGATACTCTCGAAGAGAGTACGATGAAAAAGATATATGCAGATATCAAGTTCACTTGAATATCTGCATATATCTTTTTTGTCGTAATAACTGCAAGTTATTCCTAAGCAGCTGAGTTGGTTTTGTTTGCGAGAGGATTTTGAGAATTGTTTGAGGTTTATTTTCTTTTTCGCTTCGAGGCGCATAGCGGGGGCTATGTAACGAGAAGCGGAGAAGAAAAGAGCCCAAACAAACTTAAAAGACCGAAGTAAACAAAGCCAACTCAGTTGCTAACCCGCAAACTAATAGTACAAAAGTTTTTGGGGAGCCTTTTTACAAAAAGGCTCGAAAGAAAAAGCGACTACCAAAACCAATACAAAAAACTCTCTACTCCACAAACAACACCAAGCCTTTCAGGTATTCGCCTTCGGGGTGGTAGATGTTGATGGGGTGGTCGGCGGGTTGGGTGAGTTGGTGGAGGATGCGTACCCTGCGGCCGGCGATGACGGCTGCCGAGAATACTGTGGTGCGGAACTGCTCCTTGCTCACCGCTTGTGAGCAGCTGAATGTGAAGAGGATGCCGCCCGGGGCTATTTTCTCCAATGCGCGGGCGTTCAGTCGTTTGTAGCCTTGCAGGGCGTTGCCCAGCACCTTGTGGTGTTTGGCAAATGCGGGAGGGTCGAGGATGATCATGTCGAACTCGCCCTTGCGGGTTGTCGAGAGGAAGTCGAAGGTGTCCATCGCTGCCGAGCGGTGGGGCGCCTTGTCGCCGAAGTTGAGCGCTACGTTCTTGACCGTCAGGCTCACCGCCAGCTCCGAGCTATCGACCGATACCACCTCTTTGGCGCCACCTGCCAAGCCATAAATCGAGAAACCGCCAGTGTAGCAGAAGGTGTTGAGCAGTCGGCGACCGTGGGCGTAGTGGCCCACCAGTGCGCGGTTCTCGCGCTGGTCGATGAAGAAGCCCGTCTTCTGACCCTTCACCCAATCGACGTGGAAGCGGTTACCATTTTCGAGCACCTCGCCATCGCCCTCGCTGGCACTGCCCCAGAGGTAGCCATCGACTGCGTCGAGGTCGGCGTTGTAGGGGAGTGTCTGGCTGCTCTTGTCGTATATGGCGGTCAGTCGTGAGCCAAAGTTGGCGCGAAGTGCCTCGGCTATCTCGTTGCGCGACAGGTACATACCCACGCTGTGGCACTGCACTACCGCGGTTGTGCCATAGATGTCTATCACCAGTCCGGGCAGTCCGTCGCCCTCACCGTGCACAAGTCGGTAGCAGGTGGTCTGTGTGCTTTCGGCCAGCCCCATCGCCTTGCGCACCGAGAGTGCCTCGCCAATGCGGCTCTGCCACCAAGCGCTATCTATCGCCTCGCTCTGCTCAAAGGTGAGCACGCGCACCGCGATAGAGCCAATCTGACAGTGACCACGGGCGATGAAGTTGCCCTGCGAGGTGAATACATCGACCACCTCACCCTCCTCGGGGTCGCCATCGGCACGGGCTATTGCGCCAGAGAAAATCCAGGGGTGACGACGAAGGAGCGACTCCTCCTTGCCACGCTTTAAGTAGATACGTTTATTGCTCATTACCAAATAGTTGTTCGTAAATTTTGAGGCACACCCAAGCATCGGTAGCGGCGTAGCGCACTTGTGCGGGGGTGAGTGTGCGGCTCTCCCAGTTGCTCAGTCGTTGTGCCTTGCTTATGGAGCAGCCGAGGACTATGCCGGCAATTTTGCGCAGGCTCTTGTCCACGATGCCAAATCGGGCTACCTCTTGCTGCAACTCAATAAATCCGTTGGGTCGGAAGTGACGTATTTTCAGTAGGTTGCGTATGTCGCCACCAACATCCACACCCACCTTCAACACCTTGCGGCTCTCCAATACTTTGAGCAGCATCTTGTCCAATCGGGTGCGACAAATGCGGAAGAGGAAGCAACGGTCGGCGGTCGATAACTGTATGAGCGACACCTTGTTGGTGACACCTGCCTGGAACGATGGCTTGGTCTCGGTGTCAAACCCAATCACCTCACACCCAAGCAGATAGCGGCACGCCTCTTCGAGTGCCTCGGGGGTCTCGATAACCTCCACAGGCCCCTCGTATGCGCCGAGAGGTAACTCTTTGAGTTCGTCGTTGCTTATGGTGTTTTTGTACTGTTGCATTGCGCCACAAAGATACCCTAATTTTCTATAATAACACTCTTTTGCTCCGCCATTTTTTCAGCCTCTTTCGCTGCGCTCTTGCGCTTTGCCAAGCAGATGTCGCACACGCCGCAATCTACCGCATCGGTCTGACCGAAGTAGTTAAGCAGCAGGCGACTGCGACACTCGTCGGTGTTGTTCACATAGCGCATCATACCCTCCAAACGCTCCACCGCCATCTCTCGGCGACGCACCGTGCTGGTGGGGTTGATGAAGAGGTCTTTCTCCTGCTCGCGTGGTCCGGTGAGCATCACAAGTGGCGAGTAGTTCTTCGGCACATAGCGTATGACGTGCATACGCCATAGCTGTTTCAACTGCTCGCGCACCATCTCCTCAGTAAAACCCGAGTGCAGTGCAATCTCTTGAATATCAATACTTCGCAGGTTGGTGAATATGCCCGTATAGAGGCGCATCAGCGTGCGCAACACGGTGTCCAACTCGCGTCGTTCGATACGCACTGCGTAGAGGTCGTCGCGACTGACGCTGAACATCACTCGTGCGGGATTCTCGCCCTCGTCGGTGAGGGCCAAGTAACCGTTCTGCTGTAAAATTTTCAGGGCATTCCACGCTGTCGGGCGGAAGAGTTTGTAACGCGAGGTGAACTCCTCGAAGTTGAGCACAAAGGTCTGCATCTCACCCTCGCCATAGCCCACCTGCAAGTAGTTGCACAACTTGGTATAGACCTCTTTAATATAGTCGTTCTCAGGGAACTCGCTGCTCAGTCGGCGCATTGCTCCCGACTCCTCGTCGCCCTCGGTGAGGAGCACCGCATAACTGCGCTTCCCGTCGCGCCCTGCACGACCCGCCTCCTGATAGTAACTCTCCGGCGAGGAGGGTGTGTCGTAGTGAATTACAAACCTCACATCGGCCTTGTCGATACCCATACCGAAGGCGTTGGTCGCCACCATCACCCTCACCTTGCCTCGCACCCAATCGTCTTGGTGCAGAGAACGTTCCATAGGCGACAGGCCTGCGTGGTAGTGGATAGCCTCGACCCCCTCCGAGCGTAGCCACTCGGCGAGTTGCACTACCATCTCGCGAGTGCGGGCATAGACGATACCCGAGCCACCCACCGAGCCAATGATATGTAGCAACTGCTCCCGACGGTTCTCCGTGCGACGCACCACAAACGAGAGGTTGGGGCGCGAGAAGTCGCTGCGCAGGATGTTTGGCTCTTCGAAGCGCAGATGGTGCATAATATCCTCGGCCACACGCTCGGTGGCTGAGGCGGTGAGTGCCAGACAGGGAGCCTCGGGGTGAGCCTCGCGCAAAGCCTTGATGTTCAGGTAGCTTGGGCGGAAGTCGTAACCCCACTGCGATATGCAGTGTGCCTCATCTACTGCGATGAGCGCCACACGCATCAACCTCATACGCGCCGCGAAGAGGTGTGAGGCGATACGCTCGGGCGATATGAAGAGGAACTTCACGTCGCCATAGACGCAGTTGTCGAGCGCCATCTCAATGTGTCGCTCGCTCTGCCCGCCGTGGAGTGCCACCGCGTTGATGTGGCGACGACGCAGACCCTCGGTCTGATCCTTCATCAACGCCACAAGTGGGGTGACCACGATACACAACCCCTCCATCATCAGCGTCGGCAGCTGATAGAGGAGCGACTTGCCCGCACCCGTCGGCATCAGCGCCAACGTGTCGCGTCGGGCGAGTACCGAACTGATAACCTCGGCCTGGCCCGGGCGCAACGAGTCGTAGCCCCAATACTTGCGTAGTGTGGCCAATACCTCCTCCGATGGGGTGGGTTGTGGGTTATTTGTCTGGTTGTCTGACACTTTCTAAATAAAGTAAAGGCCGCCCGACGATGTGTAGGGTGGCCTTTTGATGTGCTGAGTCGCTAATTATGCGTCGAGCGAGATAGCCTCGCTGGGGCATACGCTTGCGCAAGCACCACACTCGATGCAGAGATCGGGATTGATTACATATACATCACCCTCCGAAATTGCCTCAACGGGGCACTCACCGATGCAAGTACCGCAAGCAACGCACAGATCTTCACTAATTTTGTAAGCCATAGTTGTTGTTATTAATGTTGTTTGTAAATGTTTCTCTTCGCAAATATATCTTTTTATTTGTTTCGCTCCAACTTTTGTTCCAACTTTTTCTGATAGTTCAGATAGGTGAAACCTATTTAATCATATCGAAACGAGTGTAGGGAACGAGCACCTCAGGAATCTTGATACCCTCGGGAGTCTGGTTGTTTTCGAGCAGAGCCGCTACGATGCGGGGGAGTGCGAGTGAACTACCGTTGAGGGTGTGTGCAAGTGCAATCTTCTTATCTGCCGAGCGATAGCGCAATTTGAGTCGGTTGGCCTGGAACGCCTCGAAGTTCGACACACTCGATACCTCCAACCAGCGCTGCTGCGCTGCCGAATAGACCTCGAAGTCGTAGGTGAGGGCCGAGGTGAAACTCATATCACCACCCGAGAGGCGCAGGATACGGTAGGGCAGACCGAGGCTTGCCACAATCTTCTCCACGTGTGCCACCATCTGGTCGAGTGCCTCGTAGGAGGTGTCGGGGTGGTTGATGCGTACAATCTCCACCTTGTTGAACTGGTGCAGACGGTTCAGACCGCGCACATCTTTACCATAGGAGCCGGCCTCGCGACGGAAGCAGGGGGTGTAGGCGGTAAGACGGATGGGGAGGTCCTTCTCCTCGACAATCGAGTCGCGGTAGATGTTGGTTACAGGTACCTCGGCGGTGGGAATCATATAGAAGTTGTCGGCGGTGGCGTGGTACATCTGACCCTCCTTGTCGGGCAGCTGACCGGTGCCGAAGCCCGATGCCTCGTTGACCATAATGGGGGGCAACACCTCCAAGTAACCTGCCTCGGTGTTGCAGTCGAGGAAGTAGGTGATGAGTGCGCGCTCCAAGGCAGCACCCTTACCCTTATATACGGGGAAGCCTGCGCCGGTGAGCTTTACGCCCAACTCGAAGTCGATGATATCGTACTTCTGAGCCAGCTCCCAGTGGGGGAGTGCATCGGCGCCCAGAGCGGGAATCTCGCCTGCACGCTTCACCTCGACGTTGTCCTCGGCGGTCAGACCGTGGGGTACAATCTCGGCGGGGAGGTTGGGGAGTGTCACGATGAGGGCGTTCATCTGCTCGGTGGTCTCTTTCATCTTGGCCTCCAACTCTTTGGAGAGCTCTTTGAGTGCTGTGGTGCGGCTCTTTGCAGCCTCCGCCTCGTCGCGCTTGCCCTGTGCGAAGAGCTTGCCGATCTCCTTGGCGATGGCGTTCTGCTCAGCCAGCGAACTGTCGAGCTGCTGCTGAGTCTGACGACGCAACTCGTCGAGTGCAATAATTTTGTCAACTGTTTCGCGAGCATCTACGCCCTTAACTGCCAGACGCTCCAAGGTGTACTCCTTGTTATCCTTGATTTGCTTGATTGTAAGCATAGCCTTATATGGTTTTTTGTTGTTTTACTCTTTTTCAAAGCGCAAAGATAATAATTTGACAACAAAGATGTTCACAATCGAGAAAAATATCTCTACTAAATAATTAGACGAGAAGCCAGATGGTTAGATTTATCTATCAATGTGTCGTGTGGTTTTGGATTTTTACAAACTTTTTTTTATCTTGCGATTGGTAGCACTTGTTCGGTGGATAGGTGTTCGGTTTTACTCACTTAAATTAATAATACTATTATGAAACGTCTGATTTTTATCTTCTGTTTTGTGGCTCTCTCTCTTAATCTGTCGGCCCAAAAGAGTTGGCACTATTTGACGCTGGATTATACCGTTGCAGGTACTAACCACAATGTCAATAAAGCCGACTTCGAAACCTCCGATTTTACCCTCTCCTATGGCTATCGCTTTAATGACAAGTGGGCGGCCTATATCCCTATCACATCGGCAGTTGCGAAATATCAGCTCTCGCCCGCCAAACTCTGCGAGGATCAAGCACTGCTCGGCTTGGGCGTGGTGCGCACTCTGCCCCTGATGAGTGGTCGGTTGGACTTGGATTTCGACCTCAGCTACACGGCAACCTATCTCTCTGCCACTCAGGAGTATGGTGTGGCAAAATTTATGGTAAAGGCGGCCTCGGGTAGGCAGATTAGCGATGCGTCGCCCACAATAGGCGTGGGGGTGCTCTATAACCACTCCTACAAATCCGACAAGGCAGGCCGCCTGATGCTCGGAGTGTCGATTGGCGGTAGGATTTTCTAAGCAGCTTAAACAACAACATAGGGCAACCTCTATCTATTTGGGGGTTGCTCTTTTTTTGCACTTTTTTTGTCATTTATTGGAATAATGGTTATCTTTGTAAGGAATAAAATAATGTTTGTTATTGCTATATTTGCTGCACTATGAATAATATATTGTTTATTAATACTTGCAACCCGTCTGACGTTGCAATCCAAATTGCTGCAAGGGTGAAGGCTCGTCGCTTAGAGTTTAATCTGACCCAAGAGGGGTTGGCGTCGAGAGCCGGAATTAAGTTTGCCACATATCGTCGTTTTGAGCAGACGGGAGAGATATCTCTACGTGGATTGCTTCAAATTGGTTTTGCTTTGAACTGTCTTAATGAGTTTGATGCGCTTTTTGCTCAAAGGCAGTATCAGTCGCTTGACGAAGTGCTAAACGAACAGAGTGTTAATCGTAAACGAGGTAAGAAAAATGAATAGCATTAAACAGATTGAGGTTATTTATTCGGACCGTGTTATTGGTCGTTTGGCGCTGACCAAGGAGGGTTTATGCGCTTTTGAGTACTCGGCAGAGTGGCTCACGTCGGGATTTTCTATCTCGCCATTTGAGTTGCCTCTGCGCAGTGGAGTCTTCATTGCCAGGCCTCGACCGTTTGATGGCGGCTTTGGGGTGTTTGATGATTGTCTGCCAGATGGTTGGGGGCTGCTTATACTCGATAGATATTTGCAGAAGCAAAGTGTCAATCCTCGCAACCTGACCCTTCTTGACCGCCTCGCGTTGGTAGGCTCTTCGGGGCGAGGAGCGTTGGAGTTTCGACCAGATAAGAGTGTGGGGACCAAGCAAGAGTATGCAGATTTTGAGAGATTAGCGTTAGAGGCTGAGCAGATTCTTGATAGTGATGATTATTCAGGCGATGGCATCGAGGAGTTTCAGTATCGAGGAGGCTCGCCTGGTGGTGCTCGCCCAAAGATTTTTACTCGCTACGAGGGCAAAGAGTGGTTGGTTAAGTTTCGCGCAAAACAAGACCCAAAACGCATTGGCCGTGATGAGTATAACTATTCATTGCTTGCCAAAGAGTGTGGTATTGAGATGCCTGAAACACGACTCTTTGAGGGTAAGTATTTTGGGGTGGAGCGTTTTGACCGTACTCCAAGTGGCAAACTACATGTGGTCAGCGTCGCTGGTCTTATTGGTGCCGATTACCGTTTGCCAAGTATCGATTATTCCCACATATTTCAGGTTTGTGCGGCACTGACTCATAGCGTAGCGGAACTGTGGAAGGTCTTTCGCCTGATGGTGTTCAACTATTTGATTGAGAATAAAGATGACCACGCTAAGAACTTTGCATTGGTTTATAGAGATGGCGAGTGGCGCTTTTCGCCCGCATACGACCTGTTGCCAAGTGAGGGTATAAATGGTTATCACACAACATCAATCAATGATAGTATTGAGCCTACAAGAGATGATTTACTAGTAGTAGCTGATAAAGCAGGACTTAATAAAAAAGATGCAGAAGAGATATTTGATGCCATAGAGAGAATTGTCGGCAAGTTTAAGTAGGCTGCCTATTTTGTGCCTATTCTGCCTTTGGGTTTTCTGTTTTTCGCATTTTTTGCTATTTTTGTTCTTTTAAAAGAAGTATATAAACGATGAGAAATATGAAACGTGTGGCTCTGTTGGCTCTTCCGCTGCTCGTGTTGGTGGGTTGCGGAGGGCGAAACCTTAGTAAAATAGCACTCGAAAGCAGCTCTTCGAACGTGGCGCAATCCTCTGCACAGCAGAAGGTTGCACCTGCTCCACGATACACCTTCGAGGTGGTGGCGGAGTATCCCCACTCCACCTCCTCCTACACCCAAGGCCTCTTCTGGCACGACGGTTTCCTCTACGAGGGAACGGGTCAGTATGGGCAGTCGCAGCTCAAATGTGTCCACCTGAAAACGGGTACCGATATGCGTGCTGTGGCACTTGCACAGAATCTTTTTGGCGAGGGCATCACCCTTCACGGTGATAAAATCTACCAACTGACCTGGATGGAGGGTCAGTGCCGAGTATATCAGCTTGCCGACTTCCGTCCCGTGCGCACAATTCGATACGATGGCGAGGGTTGGGGTATCGCCTCCGACGGTGAGAAACTCTATATGAGCGATGGCTCGGCCCGAATTGTGGTGCGCAATCCCGAGTCGTTTGCCGCCGAGCGCGAGTTCACGGTGCGCACCGACCGAGGTCCCGTGCAATACCTCAATGAGTTGGAGTGGGTCGATGGTGAACTCTGGGCAAATGTCTATACGACCGATATGATTGTCCGCATCAATCCCGAAAATGGCCACGTTATCGGCATTATCGAGCTCGAAGGGTTGAAGAAGCGTGCCGACCGTCTTCCGACCGACGATGTGTTGAACGGTATCGCCTACGACGCCGCTACGGGTCGCATCTGGGTGACAGGTAAGAATTGGAACAAACTTTACGAAATTGAGTTGAAGAACAAATGATATTTTCGCAGAAAAAGAGCATAGAGCAGTTGATGGCCGAGCGTATCCTCGTGCTCGACGGAGCGATGGGTACGATGATTCGCACCTACTCTCTCGCCGAGGAGGACTTTTCGGCAGGAGAGTTTGCGGGGTGGAGTGTGCCACTTGCGGGTTGCAACGACCTGCTCTGCACCACACGTCCCGACGTTATCGAGGCTATCCACGAACGCTACATAGCCTCGGGTGCCGATATCATCACTGCCAATAGTTTCAACTCCAATGCCATATCGCTTGCCGACTACGGTTTGCAGGCCTATGCCCGTACTCTGGCGCGCAATGCGGCGGCGTGTGCGCGCAGGGTGGCCGACCGAGCAATGCTCCGCAACCCTGAGCGTCAGCGCTTTGTGGCAGGCTCGATAGGCCCGACCAGCAAGTCGCTCTCTATTGCCTCCGACGTTGATAACCCCGCACATCGCGATATCGAGTTTGCCGAGTTGGCAGCCGCATATCGTGAGCAGATTGAGGGCCTTGTGGAGGGCGGTGTCGATATTTTGCTCGTCGAAACCTGCTTCGATACACTCAACTGCAAGGCGGCACTTGTGGCTGCCGACGAAGTTTTCGAGCAGATTGGTCGCCGACTCCCCATCATCGTATCTGCCTCACTCACAAGCAGTGGCCGACTGCTGAGCGGTCAGACCGTTGAGGCCTTCCTCGTGTCGATAGCCCACTCTCGACCTTTGGCGGTGGGTTTCAACTGCTCCTTTGGCGCAAAGCAACTCTACCCCCACGTCTGCCGATTGGCCGAGGTGTCGGAGTTTGCTGTGTCGCTCTATCCCAATGCGGGACTCCCCAACCTCACGGGTGGCTACGACCAGAGCCCCGAGATGATGGCTGCCGATGTGGAGCCGCTCTTGCGCGAGGGGTTGGTAAACATTATCGGTGGTTGTTGTGGTACAACTCCCGAACATATCGCCGCACTTGCCCACTTGGCCGCAGGCTATGCACCACGCGAGGCGCGTGAGCCGAGGCGTGTGACCCGCTATGCGGGGTTGGAGCCTTTGGAGGTGAGCCGCGAGCGTAACTTTGTGAATATCGGCGAGCGTACCAATGTGGCAGGCTCTGCCAAGTTTGCCCGACTGATTCGCGAGGAGCGCTACGATGAGGCACTCAGCGTTGCGCGTGGTCAGATTGAGGCGGGTGCGCAGATTATCGATATATGCTTCGACGACGGTATGATTGATGGCCCGAAGGCTATGGCGCGCTTCCTCAATATGGCGGCTGCCGAGCCCGAGATTGCCCGCGTACCCTTTATGATTGACTCCTCGTCGTGGGAGGTTGTCGAGGCGGGTTTGTGTCGAGTGCAGGGCAAGCCCGTGGTGAACTCCATATCGCTCAAAGAGGGCGAGGAGGAGTTCCTGCGCCGAGCACGACTGCTGCGCCGCTATGGTGCTGCGGTGGTGGTGATGCTCTTCGACGAGCGCGGACAAGCCGATGTGCTGGCGCGTAAAGTTGAGGTGGCCGACCGTGCTTGGCGACTGCTCCGAAGTATAGATTTTCCGGCCGAGGATATCATCTTCGACCCCAATATATTGGCAGTTGCCACAGGCATTGCCGAACACGATGGCTATGGCCGCGACTACATCGAGGCGTGCCGACACATAAGCACCACGATGGAGGGTGTGCAGATTAGCGGTGGCGTGAGCAACCTCTCGTTTGCCTTCCGAGGCATAGGGTCGTTGCGTGCGGCTATGCACTCTGTATTCCTCTACCACGCAATTCGTGCGGGTATGTCGATGGGTATTGTAAATCCCTCGACCATTGCCCTTTACGACGAGATTAAACCTTCGCTCCGCGAGTTGGTGGAGGATGTGGTGTTGGCTAGTCGTGCCGATGCTGCCGAGCGACTCTCGGTGGTGGCGCAGCAGATGCGCGAGCAATCGGCGGGTGCTGTCGAGAAGCAGCAGAGTGTGGCCGAGTGGCGCAGTGGCACACCTGCCGAGCGCATACGTCACGCTATGGTGACGGGTGTGGCCGACTATGTGGCTGCCGACGCTTTGGAGGCTGCCGAGCAGATGTCGCCATTGGAGGTGATTGACACTATCTTTATGCCCGCTATGGAGTATATCGGCGAGCAGTTTGGTAGTGGTAAGATGTTCTTGCCGCAGGTGGTCAAGAGTGCTCGTGTAATGAAGAGTGGCGTGGGCGAACTGATGCCCTTGCTCGGCGAGCAGAGTGGTGGTCGCTCGGTAGGCCGAGTGCTGGTCGCCACGGTCAAAGGCGATGTACACGATATTGGTAAGAATATCGCTGCTGTGGTGATGAGTTGCAATGGCTACGAGGTTGAGGACCTGGGTGTTATGGTCGAGGCCGAGAGGATTGTGGCGCGCGCTGCCGAGTGGGGTGCCGATGCTATTGGCCTAAGCGGTCTGATTTCTCCCTCGCTCGAAGAGATGGTGGGTGTGGCTGCCGAGGCCGAGAGGCAGGGACTGACTATTCCTATCATCATCAGCGGTGCCTCCACCTCCGAGTTGCACACAGCAGTGCGCATTGCTCCCGCCTACTCGGGTGCGGTGGTCTATTGTCGCGATGTGGCCGATAATGTGAGTGCTCTGCAATCGCTGTTGGGAGAGGAGCGCGAGGGCTATATTGCCGAGTTGAAGGCGCGCCAGGAGAGCCTGCGCGAGGAGTGGCGAGCAAGCAGTGTGCCCCTCCTGTCGCTTGACGAGGCCCGAAAGAGAGGAAATAAAAAGAGTATTGACAAGGTTGTAACGCCTAAATGCGAGGGCGTCTTCCATATTGAGGATATCACCATCGGCGAGGTGAGGAAGATGATTGATTGGAGCTTCTTCTTCTCGTCGTGGAAGGTGGCGGGTCGCTACCCCGAGATTTTCGACCACCCCGAGCGTGGTGCCGAGGCACGCCGACTATTCGACGATGCCGAGCAGATGCTCGACCGCATCGAGAGTGAGCAGTTGCTCACCCCGACTGCCATTGTCGGCATACTCCCCGCGCGTGGCGAGGGCGACGATATTGTCTTGAACGACAGACGATTGGCGCAACTGCGCAACCAGAGTGCAGAGGCTGAGGGGAACTACTCGCTTGCCGATTGGGTATGTGCCGATGGCGATTGGGTAGGTATGTTTGCGGTGAGTGCAGGCGTGGGCTTGGAGGCGTTGGAGAGCGAGTATCGCTCGGCGGGTGACGACTACTCGGCGGTGATGGCGAAACTCCTTGCCGACCGACTGACCGAGGCGTTGGCCGAGGTGGTACACAGCCGCGTACGCCGAGAGTTGTGGGGCTACGAGAGTGGCGCAGAACTATCGCGCGAGGCGATTATTGCGGGCGACTATCAGGGTCTGCGTATGGCCTTTGGCTACCCCGCTTGTCCCGACCACTCGCTCAAACGCGAGGTTTTCGACCTCTTGGGTGTCGAGCAGAAGAGCCCCCTCAGGCTGACCGAAAACTATATGATACAACCCGGCGAGTCGCTTTGCGGATTGATGTTTGCCGATAGTGATATGGAGTACTTCTCGGTGGGTCGTATCTCGGCAGAGCAACTTGCCGATTACAGCCGCCGCCGCGATAAGAGTGAGGAGGAGATGGCGAAAATCATTGCCAAAAATATAAAACGATAACAAATAAACTCATTGACTATGAGAATTATAGATATAATCGACCAGAACATTGCAGCAGGTAGTTGCCAATTTACGTTTGAGGTGTTGCCTCCGCTCAAAGGCGAGGGCACAAGCCGCATCTTCTCGGCTATCGACACCCTTGCCCCCCTCGGCCCTGCCTATATCAATGTGACCAACCAGCGCGAGGCTATCAAGACCGAGTTCGATGCCGAGGGTAATCCTCGTCGCAGGGTCTATCGCCATCGCCCGGGTACTGTGGGTATCTCGGCAGCTATTGCCAAACGATATAAAATTGAGGTTGTGCCCCACATTATTTGTGGCGGTAATTCGCGCTACCAGATTGAGGATCTGTTGGTCGATCTCGACTTTCTGGGTATGCACAACGTATTGGCACTGCGTGGCGATGGTATGAAAGATGAGCGCGGATTTGTGCCTCACCCCGAGGGATACGCCCACGCCGACCAACTTGTCCGCCAGATTGTCGATATGAACAATGGCCGATTTATCGACAACGAGGTGGAGGATTGTCACCGCTCGAAGTTTTGTATCGGTGTGGCGGGCTACCCCGAAAAACATAAGGAGTCGCCCGACTTGGAGAGCGACATCGCCCGACTGAAAGCCAAGGTCGATGCGGGTGGCGAGTATGTGGTTACTCAGCTCTTCTACGATAACAGCAAATTTTTCGACTTTGTGCGTCGTTGTCGCGAGGCGGGTATCAAGGTGCCCATTATCCCCGGCATCAAGCCCCTCTCTACAATGGCACAACTCGATGTGCTGCCCAAGGTCTTTGCCACTGAGATACCCGAAGATTTGGAGCGTGCTGCGCGCAAGTGTAAGAATAACGATGAGGTGAAGCAGGTGGGCATCGAGTGGGCCACTATGCAGGCCGATGAGATGAAGCGCGCAGGACTCCCCATTATCCACTTCTACACTATGGGTCGCACCGAAAATGTTGCCCGAATTGTTAAGAACGTATTTTAACCCAATACTTTAAGTAACGCTAAACCAATGAGCAAAAAAATGTTGGAAGAGTCCCTTGCGGATTATATATCGCTCTACCGCCTCTACTCCGACCTGCACCGCAACCCCGAGTTGTCGTTTGCCGAGTGGGGTAGTGCCGAGCGTGTTGCCACCTTCCTTCGCGAGGAGGGTATCGCGGTGCGCTCCGTGGCGGGTACAGGTCTGTTGGCCGAGGTGCGTGGTGAGTTGCCCTGCGTAGGTGAGAAGCCGCGTGCGGTGGTGTTGCGTGCCGAGTTGGACGCGCTACCCATCACCGAGAGTGCCGATGCCGCCATACGCTCCGAGCGCGAGGGGGTGATGCACGCCTGTGGTCACGACCTCCACACTACCGCCCTTGTGGGGGCACTGCTGCTGCTCCATAGGCGCAGGAGTGAGTTCTCGGGTGTGGTCTTTGGGCTGTTCCAACCCGGCGAGGAGGTCAACCCCGGCGGAGCATCGTTGGTGTTGGCAGAGAATCCCTTCGAGGACTACGACGTTGTGGCGGCTCTTGCCGAGCACTCCGAGCCTGCACTCCCTACGGGTTGCTTCGGCTTCCGTGGCGGACGATATATGGCGTCGAGCGATGAGATACGCTTCACGGTGCGTGGTCGTGGCGGTCACGCCGCACTGCGCGAGGGTATGATTGACCCTGTACCTGCTGCCGCACGACTCATCGGGCTGCTGCACGAGATACCTGCCAAGGCGGAGGATAAGAGCGTGCCGACAATCTTGTCGATTGGCAAGGTAGAGGCGTTGGGTGCAACAAATGTAGTCCCCGACGAGGTCTATATGGAGGGTACAATGAGGGCCTTCTCGGAGGCGTGGCGTGCTGAGATTAAACGACTTATCCGTGCAGCGGCTGCCGAGGTGGAGGAGCAGACGGGTGCCACCGTCGAGGTGAATATCAGCGATGGCTACCCCTGTGTGGATAACGATATGGCACTGACCGAGAGGGTGAAATCGCTCTGCGCCGACTTCTTTGGCGAGGAGCAGGTGGTATCGCTCGGCTTGCGTCCCACTGCCGACGACTTCGGCTTTGTGGCGGCGCGCTACCCGTCGGTCTATTACCGTCTGGGCGTTGGTGGCGATGGCGACTACTTCCGCGAGGGCAGGGCGGGCAAGTTGCACCGTGCCGACTTCTGTCCCGACAAACGAGCCATAGGCTTTGGCTCGGTGATGTTGGCTATGGCCGCTATGGATATAATAGAGCGAGAGTAGTCTTTTGCTGTTTTTTCACCTTTACAACGTTTATTAGTATTACTCACACTCACCGTAAAAAAATGCTATTTAAGAACGAGATAAAATTTATCAAATCGCTTTCGGAGCGTAGTGCGCGTGCCGACTATGGTCGCTTTGTTGTTGAGGGCGACAAGATGGTGGGCGAACTCGCCGATGCGGGGTTGGAGGTGGAGAATATCTACCTCACCGAGCGCAGCCGACTCTTCGGTACCGAGGGGACTGTGACTATCACCCCTAAGGAGATGGAGCGCATATCGGGACTTCGCACCCCCTCGTCGGCACTGGCTGTGGTCCATATTCCGCAGAGGGAGTTCAGCCCGCAGTGCGCTAAGAGTGAGTTGGTGTTGGCACTCGACGACCTGCAAGACCCGGGCAATCTGGGTACCATTATCCGCATTGCCGATTGGTACGGTATCCGCCACATCTTCTGTTCCGAGCACACTGTGGATTGCTATAACCCCAAGTGTGTGCAGGCCACAATGGGCGCACTCTTCCGCGTGGAGGTCCACTATGGCAACCTGCCTGCTATGTTGCGCGAGGCAGCCGAGAGGGGAGTGGCTATCTATGGCACACTGCTCGACGGAGAGGATATATATCAAAAAACGCTCTCGGAGAGCGGCATTATTATAATAGGTAACGAGGGCAATGGCATCTCGGCCGAGGTTGAGCGATTGGTACAGACCCGTCTGTTCCTCCCGTCGTGGCCCACCGATTGTCGTAGCAGCGAGTCGCTCAATGCGGCGGTGGCAACCGCGGTAGTGTGTGCAGAGTTTCGTCGCCGACAAATTATGAAATAACTTGAAAATTAATAGGTTAGTTAGATACTTAAAAACTCAGACTTATGGAAAATCGTGGCTCATTTGCAAGTAGATTTGGTGTTATCGCCGCTATGGCAGGTTCGGCAGTCGGACTTGGCAATATCTGGAAATTCCCCTATATGGTGGGCGAAAATGGCGGTAGTGCCTTTATTATCACCTACCTGATTATCAGTGTGTTGATTACTGCCCCTGTGCTGATAGCCGAGATGTCGCTCGGTCGTATGGGCGGACAAAATGTGCTCGGCACTTTCCGCACCCTCGCTCCTAAGCAGAAGGCTTGGCAGGGTGTGGGCTGGCTCGGACTGATAACCGCCTTTGTGATTCTCTCGTTCTACTCCGTTATTGCGGGTTGGTCGCTCGCATTTATCAAGGAGTCGGTCGTTGGCGGCTTTATGGGTAAGAGTGTGGCAGAGGTGACCGCCGATTTCAATGGCTTTATCGCCTCGGGTTGGCAGCCTATTGCTTGGGCGATTTTCTTCTTGGTAATCACCTGCCTGATTGCGGGTAGCGGATTGCAGAAGGGTATCGAGCGTTCGAGTAAACTGATGATGCCCCTGCTGGTTGTGTTGCTTATTGTGCTTGTTGTGCGCTCTTTCTTCCTCGGTGGTTTTGGCGAGAGTGTGCAGTTCCTCGTTAAGCCCGACTTCTCGAAGATTACCCCCGAGGTGATGGTGGCAGCACTCGGACAGAGTTTCTTCTCGCTCAGCGTGGGTATGGGTACTATGCTCACCTATGGCTCCTATGTGAAGAGGTCGGAGAATATTACAGGCGTGGTTTCCAATGTGTTGATAGCCGATGTGGCTATTGCCCTTTTGGCAGGCTTCGCCATCTTCCCCGCAGTCTTTACCTTTGATATCAATCCCACTTCGGGTCCCGATTTGGTATTCCTCACCCTTCCCTCGCTCTTTGCGCAGATTGGAGGCGGACAGATTATGTCGATACTCTTCTTCGTGCTGCTCTTCTTTGCCGCACTTACCTCGGCCTTCTCGCTCTTGGAGGTTGTGGTGGCATACGTCACCGAGGAGTTGAAGTTGAAGCGTCGCTCGGCAGTGATTGTCAGCTTTGTGGGCTTGGCAATTCTGGCGACTCTCTGTGCGATGTCGCAGATGCCCGAGTCGGCACTCCGATTGGGTAGCCTCAATCTCTTCGACGCTTTCGACAAGGTGTCGTCGAACGTTATGCTTCCTCTGGGTGGTCTGCTGATTGTGCTCTTCTGGGCGTGGAAACTCCCGAAGCAGCGGGTGCAGGAGGAGATTACCAATAATGGTACTTGCAGTGGTCGCATCTTCCCTGTGCTCTACTTCCTGCTCCGCTACATCGTACCCGTGGCATTGGTGATTATGTTTATAAACCTGAATTTTTAGCTAAATAAAACAATAAACCGAGTTGCTCTGCGTTATTTAAGCGTAAAACGGATGAAAACAAAACATTTACAGCCTATGTAGCAATTCGCCTTTTTGTATTTTTAGATTGATAAAACTTAACTATCGTTAATTATGAAAAGGAACATTTTAGTTATCGGTGTTGCCACAGCACTCTCGGTGCTCGTTGGTGGCACAACAGCTTGGATTGTAAGTGAGCAGAAGAGTTCGGAGCAGAGCGCCCCGACCGTTATCTACGACAATACCCAACGTGGTGGCAACCACTTCACGAGTTATCAAAAAGAGTCATATCCCGACCTGACCTACGCTGCCGAAAATGCAGTGAAGGCGGTGGTCAATATCGAGGTTATCCAAGAGGTACAGGGCAGCAGTTACAGCGGCGGCTCGATGGACCTCTGGGAGTTCTTCGGCTTCCCCGGCTATGGCGTACCTCGCTCGCAGGGTGAGCCTCGCCAGATTCGTGGCGGTGGCTCGGGTGTTATCATCTCGCCCGATGGCTATATCGTGACCAACAACCACGTGGTGGAGGATGCTACCGAGTTGCGCGTGAAACTCTATGACCAGCGCACCTTCGATGCCGAGATTATCGGCACCGACCCCACCTCCGATGTGGCACTCATCAAGATTGACGCTGAGGACCTTCCCACACTTCGCTTTGGCTCGTCGGACGCTCTCCGACTTGGTGAGTGGGTGTTGGCTATCGGCAGCCCTCTGGAACTCCAATCGACCATCACAGCAGGTATTGTCTCGGCTAAGGCGCGTAACTTGGGCGCAATACCCAACGAGTACAGCATCGAGTCCTTTATCCAGACCGATGCAGCAGTCAACCCCGGCAATAGCGGTGGCGCACTTGTCAATACCGCAGGCGAGTTGGTGGGTATCAACACCCTGATTCAGTCGCAGACAGGTACCTATATCGGCTACTCGTTTGCTGTTCCCAGCTCCATTGTGCAGAAGGTTATCACCGACCTCCGTGAGTATGGCGTGGTGCAGCGTGCAGTGCTCGGCGTGGAGTATCGCAACAACGACAATGGCGAGGGTGTAGTGGTGGCTGCTGTGCGCGAGGGTAGTGCTGCCGAGGAGGCAGGCATCGAGCCCGACGACATCATCACCCACATCGACGGAACAAAACTCGACCAGACAAATACCCTCACCGAGATTATCGGTAAGTTGCGCCCCAACGATAAGGTGAAAATTACTGTAAAAAGAGGCGACCAGACGAAACAATTTGAGGCTGTTTTGCGTAATAAAGCAGGTAAGGCGGAGTTGATAGCCAGCGACTATGTCGATGCTGCTGAGGCTTTGGGTGGTACCTTCTCGGAGGTCAACGAGCGCACTCGCAAGCAACTCGATATCGACGGTGGTATCAGGGTGAACTCCATTGAGCAGGGCGGTGTCTTGGCTCAGGCGCGTATCCGACAGGGATACATCATCACCCATATCAACGAGCAGGAGGTTCGCTCGGTGCGTGACTTGGACAAGATAGGCGAAGAGATCTTCTCAATCGAGGGCGTCTATCCCGATGGCAGACGTGTAACCTACTCGCTTGTACAGCCCCGATAGGTAGGTAGCCACTGCACAAGGCAGATAGAACTGACCCCAACTCTGATTGATGGCGGTCGTATGCGCTCCCTAACCTGCGGAGCGAGTGCGACCGCCATTACTATACCCGCAGCCCGACTATTGTGCTTACTGATGGGCGGGGTGTAGCGAAAAAAGAGAGAATTATTAACGACAAATTGATTATAGATGCGACAACTAAAAATTACAAAATCGATTACCAACCGCGAAAGCGCATCGTTGGATAAGTATCTGCAAGAGATTGGCAAAGAGGACCTTATTACCGTTGAGGAGGAGGTGGAACTCGCCCAACGAATTAAGAAAGGCGACCAAGAGGCACTCGAAAAACTGACCAAGGCGAACCTTCGCTTTGTGGTATCGGTGGCCAAGCAGTACCAGAATCAGGGCCTTTCGCTGCCCGACCTTATCAACGAGGGTAACCTCGGCCTTATCAAGGCGGCGGAGAAGTTCGACGAGACCCGAGGCTTTAAGTTTATCAGCTACGCTGTGTGGTGGATTCGTCAGTCGATTTTGCAGGCTCTGGCTGAGCAGTCGCGTATCGTGCGCCTGCCCCTCAATCAGGTAGGCTCGCTCAACAAGATTAACAAGGCTCTCGCCCGCTTCGAGCAGGAGAACGAGCGCACCCCCTCGCCCGAGGAGTTGGCTGTGGTGCTCGATATCCCCAAGGAGAAGGTGTCGGATACCCTCCGCGTGTCGGGCCGCCACGTCTCGGTGGATGCTCCCTTTGCCGATGGCGAGGACAACAACCTCCTCGACGTCTTGGTGAATACCGACTCGCCCAATGCCGACCGTGGCCTGATTAACGAGTCGCTCTCCATCGAGGTAGAGCGCGCACTCGCCACCCTCACCGAGCGTGAGCGCGACATCATCAAGTACTTCTTCGGCATCGGTTGCTCCGAGATGACCCTCGAAGAGATTGGCGAGAAATTTGGCCTCACCCGTGAGCGCGTACGTCAGATTAAGGAGAAGGCTATTCGTCGATTGCGAAATAGCTCACGAAATAAGCATTTGCAATCCTACCTCGGATAAAAAAAGCCATCTGATTGGTAAATTTTGCACTTCCCTTGCGAGGCTGCTCCTCACATACGCTTAGTATGCTGCGGGCAGCCTCGCTTCACGAAGCCCAAAATTTTCTCAATCATATGACTTTTTTAGAAAAATGAGAGCAACATCGAGTTGCTCTCATTTTTTTATAGGGAATTTAGGGAATTTAGGGA
>JAFXAY010000082.1 GCA_017521965.1 Tidjanibacter sp.
CAAAGTTCAAAATTCAAAATTGTTAAGCCAGAGAAGAACATCGAGTTCTTCTCTGGCTTCTTTAGGGAGATTAGGGAGCGTTAGGGAACTTAGGGAGTGATGGGAATAATGAGAATAATGAGAATAATGAGAGAATCTTTAAACTCCTTAAACTCACTAAATTCCCTAAATTCACTAAATTCCCTAAACTATCCAACAAACCAAGCGAGGGCGAAGACGAGGCCTGCTTGCCAGTTGATGGCTACTTCGTTGTGGGAGTAGCTATCTTGGTCGTCTATCCAGTCGGTTGCGGTGTGTCCGCCGCCTACTACGTAGCCGGGCCAGGGCTGCTGTATGCCATCGGCTGCTGAGCGTCGGTCGTGGGGATAGAGGGGCGGGTTGAAGCCTATGCCGGTGACGTAGGAGCGGTCGTAGTGGTTACGTCCGAAGAGGTGCGCCACTGCGTCGAGTGCTGCCGCTTGGTACTTAGCGTCGGGGGCGAGTATGTCGGCCACCTGCAAGCCGAGGGTCTGACGACCTACGGTTCCATTGCAACCCCAGTAGTAACGACCGCCGAGGGGACGACCATATACGTCGGCGTCGGCTGTGGCTACTATCTCGTCGGCTGCGGCGATGATGTTCTCTTTGATTTTGGCCTCTACTTCGGGGTTCTTGCCGGGTCGCTGGGACACTGCATAGCGGAACATACCGAGGTTGCGCATATTGTCCCAATCCCAATTCACGTCAACGACAAATTTCTGTTGCTCAGCCATCTTCTCGAACTCTTTGAGGTAGCGCTCGTCGCCTGTGGTCTCCCACATCTCGGCTGCTGCCCACATACGGTCGTCGGGGTCGATGGTGAAGTAGGCACCGGTGGTGAATTGGGGCTGCATCAGGAATTTCTGACCTGTGTAGCTGCTGAGGAAGTCGTAGCTGACCTTGGCAGCCTCCAAGCACTTAGCGGCATATTCAGCGTCGTAGGGGGCAAAGGCGCGCGATGCCTGAGCCAGCAGCGCCACATAGTCGGCAGTGGCTGCCGACGACCAATCGGTGTAGTAGCGATTCTGCAAATCCTCCTGAGGCATAGTGTAGAAGTCGGAGAAGTTGAGTGCGGTGAGCTTGTGTGACACCTTACCTGAGCCATCGGGATAGGCCATCTTCAAGAGCCAATCAATCTCCCACTTAATCTCTTTGAGGAATTCGGGATAGCCGGGTGCAGTCTCGGGGAGGCCGAGGGTGACGTTCTGCAAGGCTGGTGCGAACTGCTCCCACGCCCAGAGGAGGGTGAAGCCTGTGATACCTGCATTTACGACATACTTACCGTAGTCGCCCGCATCGTGCCAGCCACCTGTACCGTCGTGGTGACCACCCTCAATGCCGATGTGGTCCTCGTGACCGTCGCCTTGGTGGCATATCTCCTGCTGGTAGCGGATACCTTTATAGGTATGGTCGATGGCGGTACCGCAACGCCAGAGGTAGAAGGCGCGCATAGCGGTAGCGTAGGCATCGTTGTAGGCCTGCTGACCGATGGTGAAGTCACGCGAACGACCCACACCGGGGATTTCGAGGTAGTACTTACCTTCGCGGGTCAGCTCCGAGAAGTCGGCAATGCGGACACTCTCGTTCACATCTTTCTGAGTGAGCACCTCGCCGAGAGTGCCCTCATAGACCACCTTGTCGTTGTCGGCACGACGTACACGAAACTCCTCGGCATCGGGGAGGTTGATTGTCATCTGCTTTTCGGCTGTGGGGAGGAAGCCGAGAGCGTTGTGGCGGAAGTTGCTGGTGTAGGTAGTCTCGGCAGGAGGTGTCGAGCAACCAACCAACAGCACAGCCATTGCTGCGATAATTGTTCTTTTTTTCATAGGTGTTAGTATTAGGTTAGTATTTAGTTAATTGTTATCGTCCACAAATCTTTCGGAAGTCGCAGTAGGAGCAGTTACCCGCCAACTCGGAGCGCTGACGGAAAGGCACTGAGGGGTTGAAGAGGTCGGCAAACTTCTCCGCCACCTTGACTTCGAGTTCGGCTCGATAGTCGGAGTAACGCTCTACGGGAGTGTTGATTTTCACCGACTTACCCTTTTCGTTAATCTCCACGCTCTCTTCGTTGAGCATATCGCTATACTCGGGATTATTCATCTTCTTGACATAGTAGAGCGCAGGACATACATCGCTACCCGAGAGTTCACCAGAGGCCTGCATACGACTCACCATCATACAGTAGAGCAGGGTCTGCACCACTGCTGCGCTACGCTTTTCGGGCATCTCGGCAAAGAGGTCGGTGAGGCCCTTGAAGTCGAGGTGAACACCGCCACTCTTGTAGTCGATAATTTTGAGCATACCGTCGTCGAGGATATCCATACGGTCCATCTTACCCTCCAAGGCCACCTCCAACTGCTCACCACAACACTCAAAGCCAAAACTGCTCTTTATGGGTTGTTCGAGCAGGGTTATGGTGTAGCCCGTGCGACGAGCATCGTAGGGCAACAAGTTGCTGAGGATATACTTCTGCACCGCCTCGCAACTCATCTGCACCTGACCCGTGAACTCCGATACATCGATATCTTGGTCGCCACCCATCATATTTCGTCGCACAGCCTCCTCGGTAGCCTCGCGCACCTCGGTAGGGGTGATGGCAGCAATACGCTCACCGGGGTTGTGCGTACCGATTAGAGGGGTGTAGAGTGTCTGCATAGCATCGTGGAGGATAGTGCCGAACATTGGGGTATCGACCTCTTCGGTTATCTCCTTGCGGGGAGCGATACCTGCAATATAGCGCAGATAGAACTTCATCGGGCACTCCAATAGCATATTGAACGACGAGGGAGAGAACTTGCGACCGCCACCAACACGATAGTCGTGCAATTTCTTCATCACTCGTTCATCTTTCGCCACCGTCATCTCGACAGCAGCCCCCGTTGTAACATCGACCTTCAATTGATGGTGATAGACCGTGTGAGGCGACTCATAGTCGAGTTGGTAGATGAAACGACTCTGCTCACCTGTGGAGCCATCGTCGCTACTCGAACAATATATCATTTCCACTCGCTGGGCACGAGAGATAAGGCGATAGAAGTAGTAGGCATAGACACCCTCCTGATATTGTCGGGTGGGCATACCATAGGCAAAGCGCAGGTTGTGAGGAATAAACGACGAGGAGATAGAGCGACTACCGGGGAACATATCGTCGTTCATCGAGAGTATTATCACATTGTCGAAATCGAGGTTACGCGTTTCGAGTACACCCATAATCTGCAACCCTTCGAGCGGCTCGCCCTCAAATGGGACACTCTGCGATTGGAGCACTCGGCGGATAAGGGTCGAGTAGGTCTTATTGTCAATCTCCACGCCACACCCTTCGAGAGTATTGCCCAGTCGGCCGAGAGCCGAGATGATACGCATAAAATACTCACGTTGGAGCATTGTCTGGCGACGGTCGCCCTCGTCGCTAATGGACTCGACAACATTGAGGTCGATGATAGACAAGATGCGACAGAGATAGTCGGTGAGTTGATAGCGGTCGGCACAAGCCACAAAAATCTCGGCTATCACTCCCCCAGCCTCGGCAAGAACGCTCTGCTCTATATATATTCTACCGTCGGATATTACTCTGTCATACAGCCTATTAGACTCCTCACCCTGCACCGAGAGCATAAATGGGTGGGTGAGCAGACCTGTCACGTCGCTATGGTAGAACGATACTGCGCCCTCCTTGGAGCGAACACGCTTTTGGAGGTTGAGCAGGCGCTCCGTGAAACTATACGCCAGACTCTGACGCAGGGGGTAGCCCATAGTTATATTGCTCTTCTCCGCTTGTTCGGGGAGCGCATAGAGGAGTGGCACAAGCAGGTTTTCGTCGGCCAGCACGATGGCTGTACGCTTATCGAGTGGCTCACCTCGTTCGGCGAGCTGACGGAGCAGTGAGCCTACACACTTGCACTGCAAAGAGTTGGAGGCGGCAGCCACTGCATTAATCAGCTTGGGGTGGGTGAAGTTATCTCCGGGGTCAAAGCCATCGGGGGCAGGGAAGCAACACAGGTTTTCGCGAATAAAGAGGCCCGCCTCCTGACGCTTGTCATTGAGGAAGTAGGGGTCGTAGTCCCAATAGAAATCGACCTCGTAGTTGCGTTTGAGGTAGGTGAAGAGCTCCTTTTCGGTCTCGGCAAGGGCATTAAAGCCCACCACAACATAGTGTTTGCCATCGGCCTCCAATCCCCCACCCGAGCGGATAATCTCCACCGCTCGTCGCTGCATCTGCCCTGTGTAGGCCACACCTTTCGAAGAGAGTGACTTGCCCAAATCGTGATAGATTGGGGCAAGAGTTTCCCAGATTGTCAGGAACTTATCCTGCTGCTCGGAGAGAGCACTGCGGTCAACAAATGAGGCCCAAAAGCGTTTGATGATGGCTATCTGTTCGGGAGTGAGGTAGTCCAATCGTGCATCGATGGCTTTCAGGTCGTTTAGGTTGGTGAAGAGTGCATCGGCATCAATCAGCTGTTTGTCGATACTGTCGAAGTCGGTGAGCAACATCTCTCCCCAAAAGTAGAACGACGAGAAATCCTCTTTGTGGTATTTGGAGTAGCACTTGTAGAGTTCGACAACTGCGAGTAGTCTATCGGCGTGGTCGAGGCCACTTATCTCGCAGAAGAGGTCATCGACCGAGCAGTGGTGAGGTTGCCAGAGAGGTTTGGTGAGTCGGCGGGTGAGTTCATCGAGGAAGAAGATGCGGGTACGACTATTGGGAAAGATAAAGTGGAACTCCGATATCTTCTCCCCATAGCGCGCCAGCAAATCGGCAGCAACAACACCTAAAAAACTACTCTCCATATATACTCCTCTTTTTAGTAGTGATAAAGGTAATGTTTTTTCGACAACCAAGCAAAAACATTGGCTAATTATGAATGTTTTTTACTACTTTTATACCGTCGTATCATTTTTAGCAGACAACTGATGGGAAAGGTTAAAATCATCAAGGCATCGGCAGGCAGTGGCAAGACCTACCGACTTGCACTCGAATACATCATTCGGGTGTTGCAAGAGCCTACCCTCTATCGACACATACTCGCTGTGACCTTCACCAATAAAGCAACAGAGGAGATGAAACAGCGTATTCTCGACTATATCAACAACTTGGCTCACGGAAAGGAGGATAGTTTTATGGAAAATGTACTCCTGCGGAGTGGGCTTTCACGCTCGTTGGTCCAGGAACGTGCCGCCGAGGTACTCAACCTTATCCTCCACGACTACGACAGCTTTGCGGTGCTGACCATCGACAAATTCTTCCAGCGCATCATACGCTCCTTTGTGCGCGAACTCAGCATAGATATCAACTACAACCTCGAACTCAAAACCGACACACTGCTCGACTTGGGAGCCGACAGACTCATTGAGGATCTGGCTACCGACAAGGATTTGCGTCAGTGGACCTTCGACTACATCAACGAGAACATCACCGAGGGCAAGCCCTACAACCTGAAAGAGAGTATCACCTCACTCGGCAAACAGCTCTTCTCGGAGAGTTATCGTGCGGTGCAGACTGGCGACAACCCACGCCTATCGCTCGCTGCGCTCAACAAGGCTGCCCACGCCGAGGCCGCCACCTGCCGCAAGAGGCAAATGGAGCTGGCTGAGGAGATTATTGACAACCTGTCGAGTCAAGGTGTAACGCTCGATATGCTCCACTATGGGAGCAGAGGCGTTGGAGGCTATCTCACCAAGGCGATAGGTGGGGAACAACCCACCACCAACTCCTACATACTCGCCACACTTAGCGAGGGTAAGTGGCTATCGACAGCCTATGCCAAGAAGATGGCCATTGGCGACACCGCAACCCTCGGCGACCGACTCGCAAGGTTAATAGAGGCGGTGATGGCTACCACCATTGCCGAGAATAGCGCCTCGGTAATCGAGAAGCACTACCGCACATACGCACTGATTATCGACCTCGGAGGGCGTATCGACAAGGTGTGCACTGAGGAGAGCATACTCCCCATATCGGAGGTGACAAACCTGATTGCCGAACTTATCAAGGGCAACGATGCCCCGTTTATATTCGAGAAGGTGGGCAACCGCTACTCCCACTTTATGATTGACGAGTTCCAGGACACAAGCACTGTGCAGTGGAACAACTTCCTGCCACTACTCCAAAATGCGGTGGCGCAGAGCGAGGAGAGCCCTGTGTTGCTGGTGGGCGATGTGAAGCAGTCTATCTACCGTTGGCGTGGTGGCGACTGGACACTGCTGGGCGAAAAGGCCGAGAGGGAGTTCCGAGAGTTGGAATTCGACCCACTACAAGAGAATCGTCGCAGCCGCAAGGAGATAGTGGAGTTCAACAACGACTTTATCGACATCTACAAGAAGCTGATTAACCTGAAACTAAACTCCGCACTCGCCGAGGGTGTCGATGGTGGCTACATCGGTGAGGATTGGGCAGCAGACTACCACGATATGGTAGAGCGTGCCTACCGTGACCACAAGCAGGAGAAGGTGTCGCAACAGAGCGGCTATGTAACAGCAACACTTTGTGGATACGATAGTTACAATATCGAAGAGGACCCGACAATCCGACGGGTCATCGACCTCCAAGAGCGTGGCTATCGGGCCAGCGATATAGCGATACTCGTCCGCACAAACCGAGAGTCGGAGCGAGTGGCCGACCTGCTGTTGGAGTACAAGACCCTCCACCCCACCTCGCCCTACACCTTCGATGTGATTACCCAGACCGCCCTCAAAGTGGGTGCTTCGGACGTGTGCCAACGAGTGATAGCGTCTATGAAGTATGCCCTATCGCCCGACGACACCATCAGCGAGGCCATCATCAAGCAACGTGCAGGCTACGACCTGTCGCTGCCGCTCCCCGAGGCGGAACAGGAGTTCTACCTACGACTACGCTCACTGCCACTCCAAGAGGCCTTTGAGGAGATTGTGCTCCATTATGGGCTACACACCGACCCCACCAACCACGCCTACCTGCAAGCACTCCACGAGCAGGTGATAGGCTTCTCCAAGCGCCGCATTGCCGACCTTGCGCTATTTGTCGAGTGGTGGGAGGAAAATGGTGCCGAAGAGTATATCACAATGCCCTCAGGGGCAAACGCCATCACCGTAACGACTATCCACAAGTCGAAAGGTCTGGCCTTTAATGTGGTTATCCTCTACAACTGCAATTGGGACCTGACGACCAATGCACAACTCTCAAACATCATTTGGCCCAAGTTGGAGAACAACGATTTGAGTCACATACCCGTAAAATACAGCAAGGAGGTTGCGTCTTCGCGCTTTGCAGAGAGCTACTATCAGGAGAAGACACTCTGCTACATCGAAAACCTCAATACCCTCTATGTGGCCCTGACACGCGCACGCAGTGAACTACACCTGCTCATAGCCCCCACCAAGAGCAAGAGTATCGAGAGTAGCAGCAAGGTGGGCGATGTGGTGGAGTTGACTCTGGCGGCTATGGAGAGTAGCGGCAAGATAGGCCCCGCCACACTCCTGCCCAGAGCGGAACAGACACTACTCGATATGGAGGAGCAGCGAGGTATTGCAGTAGAGGCCGAGGAGAGATGCTACGAATATGGCACACCCACCTACCCCACCTCCGAAGATGAAGAAGAGGTTCAGCCCAAGGCTGAGAAACCTCACGACGACA
This sequence comes from Tidjanibacter sp., assembly GCA_017521965.1. Lineage (GTDB taxonomy): Bacteria > Bacteroidota > Bacteroidia > Bacteroidales > Rikenellaceae > Tidjanibacter. The sequence goes on from JAFXAY010000082.1 coordinate 7,628, forward strand.
AGCAATTAGACTATTCCAATATAGGCTTTCAGACCACTATCCCGTGGGAGAAGATACGCATACGCTTCCCCGCCGAGCGCTATATGGAACTTGGCGAAACAGCCCGCCTACACCCACTCAACATCGGCATTATGCTCCACAAGATTTTCGCCGAGGCGGTGACCAAGGAGGATATCTTCCGCCGCTTGGAGGTGGCAGCCATCGAGGGTAGTATCTCGGCCGATGAGTTCGCTCTGCTGAGTGAGCGTATCCGCACCGCCCTCTCCGACCCGCAGATTGCCGAGTGGTTCGATGGCCACTGGACGAGTGTTCGCAACGAGAACCAGATATTGCGTTCCACCAATGGTGGCCGACGACCCGACCGAGTGATGTTCTCCCCGGAGCGCACCGTGGTTGTTGACTATAAGTTCGGCCGCTACCAAGCCCCAGACCACCTGAGCCAAGTCCGCGAATATATCGACCTGCTCGACCAAATGGGCTTCCCCACCGCCGAGGGATATATCTGGTATGTAACTCTCGGAGAGGTAGTTAAGGCGTAGAAAAAGCAAAAATGAAAAACCTGGGAGTGGTTCTAAACACTCCCAGGTTTTTCATTTTTGCTTTCTGCATTTACTTATCAAACCTCCTTAACACCATTGCGGTGCGGCAGACTGCGTAGATGCGAATATAGTGTTGCACATTGCCATCTTTGTCGCGTTTGGCGAAGCTGTCGTGGGGCAGTTCGTCGGTCAGGCGGCCGAAGCCTCCGAAGCGTTCCTCGTCGGTCGAGAAGATGGTGGCATAGCGGCCCTCGGCAGGCACGGGGATAACATAGTCGGTGATGCTACGCGTTGGGTGCCAATTAAATACAAACATCAAATCACCGTGGTTGTAGCCCATCACCTTATTCTCCACGTCCATCGCTTGTCGCCACGCATAGCCCTGAGCGGGGATATCGAAGCGTTGCGAGAGGCGCAGCATCTCCCTGTCGAACTCGCCGAGTTGGTGGTAACGCAGGTTCTCGGCATCGACCAGCGACCACTGGCGACGTGCGTGCTTATAGCTCCAATCGTTGCCCTCGCGCGGAAAGTCTATCCACTCGGGGTGGCCAAACTCATTGCCCATAAAGCAGAGGTAGGCCTGACCTCCAAGGGTGAGGGTCACAAGGCGTATCATCTTATGAAGTGCCATTGCCCTATCGACCACTAAACTCTTGGAACTGACCTCCATAGAGTCGTACATCGCCGCCCCCATCAGTCGGAAGGCTATTGTCTGGTCGCCCACCATTGCCTGGTCGTGCGACTCGCAGTAGGCCACAGTACCCACATCGGCCTTGCGGTCGGTCATTATGTTCCAGATGTCCCAGATGTTCCACTCGTCGTCGGGGATATCCTTAATCATCTTAATCCAGAAGTCGGGCACAGCCATCGAGAGGCGGTAGTCGAAGCCCACACCACCCTCCTCGGCTGGGCGACACATACCCGGCATACCACTCACATCCTCGGCTATGGTGACCGCTGTGGGGCGATACTGGTGAATAAGTGTGTTGGCCAGGGTGAGGTAGGTCAGACCGTCGCGATAGACGTCGTCGCCGAAGAATTTTTCGCGCGAGTCGAAATCGGTGTATCCGTGGTGGTGGTATATCATCGAGGTGACACCGTCGAAGCGGTAACCGTCGATATGGAACTCGTCGAGCCAATACTTCACATTGCTCAGCAGGAAGTGACGCACCTCGCGCTTACCGTAGTCGAAAATCATCGAGTCCCAATGGGGGTGATAACTCTGCTCACCGGGGAAGGTATAGCAGTGGTCGGTGCCATCGATACCGTTGAGTCCCTCGTTAAAGTTCTTCACGAAGTGAGCCTGCACAAGGTCCATAATCACAGCGATATTCAGCTCGTGTGCTCGGCGTATCATATACTTCAAATCCTCGGGTGTGCCAAACCTCGACGAGGGGGCAAAGAAGCTCGACACGTGATAGCCATAGCTGCCATAGTAGGGGTGCTCGGCGATGCCCATCACCTGTATAGCGTTGTAGCCCATACGCTTGATGCGTGGTAAAATCAGGTCGGCAAATTCGCGATAGGTGCCCACACCCTCCTTCTCCTGCGCCATACCGATGTGACACTCGTAGATGTAGAGAGTGCCGAGGTGGGAGATGTCAAAGCCCTCGTCGTCGCCCCAATCAAAGGGCTGTGGCAGCCACACTTGGGCGGTGAAGTCTTTGGTCACCTCGTCCTGCACAGCACGTCGGGCATAGGCGGGCACTCTCTCGTGAGTACCGTTCTCGCCCACCACAAGTATCTTGTAGAGCGACCCGTGAGGCAGGTAGTATTGGTCGTCGTGGAGGAAGATACTCCAAATGCCCGTCTGCGGGTTTTTGAGCATTGGCAGCGAATAGCGCTCCCAACCATTGAACTCACCAAAGAGATAGACCTCCTTAGCCCCGGGCAGCCACTCACGGAACCACCAGCCCGAAGCCTTCTCGTCGCGTTGGAAGCCGAAGTAGCGGTAGCCATTGGCAAAATCGACAATCGAGCCCGATGTGGCCTCAATATCTGCCAGGAGGTTTTTGTATTGTTGGTAGCGCAAATTGATTTCGCCCTCCACAGGCTGCAACCACTCATCGTTCTCAATGATAGCCAGACGTTTATTCATATCACTCATAAAAGTAGGTGTGGAAAATTTTACTAAAAGTATGGTTTTTTTATGGAATTTGCAAGAAAACCACAAATTTTGGCTATATTTGCGTTTAGTGACACAAATTTTTATTCACTTAAATATCTAATTTATGTTTAAAGGACAACCAAAAGGTTTGTATGCTCTGGCCCTCGCCAACACTGGTGAGCGCTTTGGCTACTACACTATGTTGGCGATTTTCTTGCTCTTTATCCAGGCCAAGTTCGGCTTCGATTCGGCAACCGCCACTCAGATCTACTCCATCTTCCTTGCATTTGTCTACTTTATGCCCCTCTTTGGTGGCTGGGTGGCAGACCGCATTGGTTATGGTAAGTGTGTGACCCTCGGTATCGGCGTTATGTTCCTCGGTTATGCCTGCTTGGCTATCCCGACCGACCCGAACACTATGGGTAAAATTTTGATGTTTGGTGCGCTGGCTCTGATTGCTATCGGTACCGGTATGTTCAAGGGTAACCTCCAAGTGATGGTGGGTAACCTCTACGACGACCCCCGCTACTCCGCCAAACGTGACTCTGCATTCAGCCTCTTCTATATGGCTATCAATATCGGCGCTATGTTCGCTCCCTCGATGGCTAAGGCTGTGACCAACTTCTTCCTCGGCAAGCAGGGTCTGATTTATGATGCTAATATCCCCGCACTGGCTCACCAATATATGGACGGTGTAATCACCCCCGAGAATGCCGACAAGTTGCAGACTCTGGCAAACTCGATGCAGGGTGGCGCAGGTATGGACTTGGGTCAGTTCAGCCAGTTCTACATTGAGAACCTGAGTAACTCTTACAGCTACGGTTTTGCTGTTGCTTGTATCTCGTTGCTCGTTTCGGTTGCCATCTACTACTCGTGCCGCAGCTGGTTTAAGCACACCGAGGCAAGTGCCGAGAAGGCTGCTGCCGGTGGCAATGCTGCTCCCGTTCAGGAGCTCACCGCAGAGCAGACCAAGAGCCGCATCGTGGCTCTGCTGATGGTATTTGCAGTGGTTATCTTCTTCTGGATGGCCTTCCACCAGAACGGTGCTACAATGACCATCTTCGCTCGCGACTACACCGCACAGACCGTAGAGGGCGTTACCCGTATCGGCTTCAACATCTGGTCGCTCGCGCTGATTGCTATCTCGATTTACACCCTCTTCTCGGTATTCCAGTCGGAGACCAAGAAGGCTAAGACCATCTCGGCTGTGGCTACTCTGGCTTTGTGGGGTGGTGCTTACGCTCTCTACGCAGGTATGGAGCCTACTATCAACATTCAGCCTTCGGACTTCCAGCAGTTCAACCCCTTCTTCGTGGTTGCTCTGACTCCTATCTCGCTGGCAATTTTCAGCTCGCTGGCTAAGAAGGGTAAAGAGCCTTCGGCACCTCGCAAGATTGGTTTGGGTATGGTGGTTGCTGCTCTCGGCTTCCTCATCCTCACCATCGGCTCGATGGGTCTGGCATCGCCCAAGGAGTTGGGTGGCACTGTTAGCCCCGACTTGGTATCGCCCACTTGGCTCATCTCGACCTACTTGGTGCTCACCTTCGCTGAGTTGTTGCTCAGCCCGATGGGTATCTCCTTCGTATCGAAGGTTGCTCCTCCCAAGTACAAGGGTATGATGATGGGCGGTTGGTTTGCCGCTACCGCTATCGGTAACTACTTGGTAAGTGTTCCCGGTCTGTTGTGGGACAAGCTGCCTTTGTGGGGCGTTTGGACTCTGCTCATCGCACTCTGCTTGATCTCGGCACTCTTCATCTTCTCGATTCTCAAACGACTCGAAAAGGCTACTGCCGACTGCTAAGAGTAATTATTTGATAAATTGTGAGGGTTTTTCACCTAAGAAAAACCCTCTTTTTTATACCTTTGTTTGGTTAATAATACGAATAGACATAATACCATTAGGCTATTAGCCCCACAACCAAATGAGCAAAAAAATAACATTTCTCGGAACGGGTACTTCGCAGGGTGTGCCGATGATTGGCTGCCACTGCCGAGTGTGCACCTCCGACGATGAGCGTGACCACCGACTGCGCACCTCGCTGATGATTGAGGCGGCAGGCAAGAGGGTTGTGATTGACGCAGGCCCCGACTTCCGACAGCAGATGCTCCACCACCGTGTGGAGGACGTAGACGCCATACTGCTCACCCACGAGCACCGCGACCACACAGGAGGACTCGACGAGGTGCGAAGTATCAACTACTTCCGTCGCCACGAGATGCCCATCTACTGCACTGCCCGCACTGCCGAGGCAGTACGCCGCGACTACGCCTACGCCTTTGGCGACAATCGCTACCCGGGTGCGCCGATGCTCTCGCTCCACGTGATAGACTCGCTCGACAGCTTCTCGATTGGCGAGTTGGAGTTTGTGCCTGTCTATGGGTCGCACTCCTTCCTGCCCGTTGTGGGCTACCGCTTCGGAGATTGTGCCTACCTGACCGACTTTAAGTCGATTGAGGCGGAAGAGGTGGAGAAACTCCGAGGCGTAGAGGTGCTGATTATCAACGGACTGCGCCACACGCCCCACCCTTCGCACTTCTCTATTGCCGAGGCCACCGAGGTTGCTCGACAGGTGTCGCCCAAGCAGACCTATTTCACCCACTGCTGCCACGAGATAGGACTCTACACCGAGGTTGAGCCTACACTGCCCGAGGGTATGCACTTAGCCTACGACGGACTAACAATCAGACTATGAGCAAGATACTACTTATAACTCCTCCATTTGTTCAGCCCAACACCCCCTACCCTGCCACCGCCTATCTGAAAGGTTGGTTGGAGCGTAAGGGTGTCGAGGTCTGCCAAGCCGACTTGTCGATAGAGCTGCTTGGCGAGGTTTTCTCGCGCAGTTTCCTCGCCGACATCTTTGCCGAGCCCTACTCGGGTGACGACGAGAACTGCCGACGCATCTACTCACTGCGCAAGGAGTACATTGCCACGATTGATATGGTTATGGCCTTTCTGCGTGGCGAGGACAGAGCACTTGCCAACCTCATCTGCGCTCCCGACTGGTTGCCTCAGGCTGGCCGATTTGAGCAGATGGTTGACCCCTCGGAGGTCTTTGGTGCAATGGGTGTGCAGGATTGTGCTGAGTATCTCGCCACTCTCTACCTGCAAGACCTGAGCGACTATCTGCGCGAAGTGGTTACGCCAAATTTCGAGATTGTTCGTTATGGCGAACAGATTTCGGCATCGGTAGTAGAGTTCTCCTCGCTCGAACAGGAGTTGCAGAAGCCACTCAACGCCATAGAGAACAAGATGTGTCAGTTGTTGCGCACCAAGATAGAGGCCTTTGCACCCGATTGGGTGGGCTTTACCATACCCTTCCCCGGCAATCTCTTGGCTACTCTCCGTTGTGGTGAGTACTTGAAGACCAACTTCCCGAAGATACGCACAGTGATTGGTGGCGGCTATCCCTCCACCGAGTTGCGCAATATGACCGATAAGGAGATTTTCCGATATATAGATTATGTGGTGCTCGACGATGGCGAAGAGGCCCTGCTCAGGCTTATCGAGGGTCGTGAGCCACTGCGCACCTACTCTGCCGAGGGCTACACCGAGGGCGATGGCACCACCATTACCCACGCTGAGCGAGGCTGTCCCGACTTTGGCGGTCTGGATATGGGGCGCTACTTCTCGCTCTGCGAGGTGACTAATCCGATGCACCGACTCTGGAGCGATGGCAGGTGGAACAAGATGTTTTTAGCTCACGGTTGCTATTGGGCAAAGTGCGCCTTTTGCGATACAACGCTCGACTACATCTGCCGATTTGAGCAGGTGAGTGCCTCACAGATGGTCGATTGGATGGAGCAGGTAGCCTCACAGACGGGCTCTCGCAGCTTCCACTTTGTCGATGAGGCTGCATCGCCACGAATGCTCAAAGATCTCTCGCTCGAACTACTCCGACGAGGCCACCGCTACACTTGGTGGACCAACATACGCTTCGAGAAGGCCTTCACGGGCGACCTCTGCCAACTGATGGCACGCGCGGGTTGTATAGCAGTGTCGGGCGGTTTGGAGGCTGCACACGACAGACTGTTGGCTATGGTCGATAAGGGCATAGATATTGAGCAGGCCACTATCGTGATGCGTAACTTCTACTACGCGGGGATTATGGTACACACCTACCTGATGTATGGTCTGCCCACCGAAACATTAGGCGAAACCATTGATGCACTCGAAACCGTGCGACAGATGTTCAAGGCCGAACTTATCGGCTCGGCATTTTGGCATCGCTATGCAATGACTCTCCATAGTCGCTCAGGTGCTGAGCCTGAGGCATTTGGCGTACGTCGTAAAGGCTCGGTGCTCAACCCCTTTGCCAACAACGAGATAGCCTTTGCCGAAAATCGTGGCTACAATATCGAGGAGGTAGGCGAGGCTCTGCGCTTGTCGCTCGCCAACTATCTGGTTGGCAGTGGCTTGGATAAACCTGTCGGTAAGTGGTTCAATATCAAGGTGCCACAACCCACCGCCCAGCCTACACTCATCACCGACCACCTGATTAAGCCCGATAGCAGTCGTATCTACTCCGACTCGGCGCGTATCGTCTGGATAGGTGCCGATGCTGTGGCGTGCGACAAGGGTATTGCAGTGGAGAGCAGCAGTGGCCGTAAGGAGATTAAGTTCTCAACTGCCGAGCGCGACTTTCTGTTGAGCGTTATCGAGCGTTGTGCCGACCTCAGTCAGACAACACGCTTAGCCGACATCAAGACCCTCTACGCCGAGGTCACCGAGGAGCCATTTGTGGTGCTCTACCACTCAAAGAGTTGGGACCGACTGCGCGCAATAGGTCTGTTACAGTTATAAATAACCAATGTGAAGAGATATGAAAAAGAGTAAAAAATTTGAGGGTAAAGTAACCATCATCACCGGCGCATCGTCGGGCATTGGCAAGGCATTGGCCTACGAGTTTGCCGCAAGTGGCGCAAAGGTAGTGCTGGGTGCTCGTAGCGAGGAGAAGTTGGCCGAGATTGCAGCAGACATTCGCGCCAAAGGTGGCGAGGCTGTCTATTGCAAGTGCGACGTCACCCAAGAGGAGGAGTGCAAGAGGCTTGTGGAGTGTGCAGTGGAGAACTATGGCGGAGTGGATATTCTTATCTGCAATGCGGGTCTTTCGATGCGAGCACTGCTCGACGATTTGGACCTCAGCGTGATACGCCGACTTATGGAGGTAAACTTCTGGGGTTGTGTGGGTTGTACCAAGTATGCACTTCCCTATCTGCAAAAGTCGCGAGGCTCGGTGGTGGGTGTATCGTCGGTGGCAGGTCTGCACGGACTCCCCGCACGCACAGGCTACTCGGCATCGAAGTATGCGATGACCGGTTTTCTCGACACCGTCAGAGTAGAGAACCTGAAAAAGGGTCTGCACGTTATGATTGCCTGCCCGGGCTTTACTGCCAGCAATGTACGTTTCTCGGCACTGACTGCCGATGGCACTGCTCAGGGCGCAACACCTCGCAAGGAGGAGAAGATGATGAGCGCCGAGGAGGTTGCCCACCGCATAGCGCGTGGCGTAGCACGTCGCAAACGTCTGGTACTGATGGAGTATGAGGGCCGACTGACTCACTTTATCAAGAAGTTTGCACCGGGCTTACTCGACCGCCTATTCTATATGGTAATGGCCAAAGAACCAGACAGCCCGTTAAAATAACCTTTAATAAAGAGCCTGAATAACTCACTTGTTATTCAGGCTCTTATTTTATAGCAAAGGTTTAAGATATTGTCCGGTCAGACTTGCGGGGTTGGCTGCTATCTCTTCGGGAGTTCCCTTGGCAACCACCATACCTCCTGCTGCACCACCCTCAGGGCCCATATCTATCACATAGTCGGCCAACTTGATAACATCTAAGTTGTGCTCTATAATCAACACCGTATTACCCCTATCGGCCAGACGGGCAACCACCTTCATCAGTTGGCGCACATCCTCAAAGTGTAGTCCCGTAGTAGGCTCGTCGAGGATATAGAGAGTGTGGCCCGTGTCGCGTCGAGCAAGCTCACCCGCGAGTTTAATTCGCTGACTCTCACCACCCGAGAGAGTAGTGCAGGGCTGTCCGAGTTTCAGATAGCCCAAGCCAACCTCCTGAATAGCACGGAGTTTGGTGTATATGTTAGGTATCGGCTCGAAGAACTCAACAGCCTGATTTATAGTCATATTGAGCACATCGTTAATCGACTTGCCCTTATAGCGTACCTCCAACGTTTCGCGATTGTAGCGGCGACCGTTACACACCCTGCACGTCACATAGACATCGGGCAGGAAGTTCATCTCGATAGTCTGCACACCTGCACCTCGACACTCCTCGCATCGGCCACCCTTCACATTAAACGAGAAGCGACCTGAGCGATAGCCTCGCGCCTTGGCATCGGGAGTCATCTCGAAGAGTTTGCGGATATCGGTAAAGACATTTGTATAGGTGGCAGGGTTGCTCCTCGGCGAGCGACCGATGGGCGATTGGTCAACCACCACTAACTTATCGACAAACTCCGTTCCCCGAATCTCTTCGTAGGGCAGAGGCTGGTCGAAAGAGCGATAGAGCAGGCGACTCAAAGCAGGTCGCAGAGTGCCACTCACCAGCGACGACTTACCCGAGCCACTCACACCCGTCACACAGACCACACCGCCGAGCGGAATACGTACATCAATGTTTTTCAAGTTGTTACCCCTCGCGCCACAGATCTCGATAGACTCTTTGCCCACCTCGCGACGCTGTTCGGGAATCTCTATTTTGCGACGACCACTCAGATAGTCGGCAGTGATACCACCGCTTGCCAGCAGGTCGTCGAGGCTACCCGCAGCTACAATCTGACCACCCTTGCGACCCGCACCAGGGCCTACATCGACGATAAAGTCGGCACTACGCATCATCTCCTCGTCGTGCTCCACGACAATCACCGAGTTACCCGCATCGCGCAAGGCTTTGAGGCTATTGATTAGTCGTTGGTTGTCCCTCTGGTGCAGACCGATACTCGGCTCGTCGAGGATATAGAGCACATTGACAAGTTTGGAGCCTATCTGCGTAGCAAGGCGTATTCGCTGGCTCTCACCACCCGATAGCGACCCCGCAGAGCGGTTGAGCGAGAGATACCCCAGACCAACCTCCGTCAGGAAGCCCAATCGGGTAGAAATCTCCTTTACTATCTCGGTGGCTATCAGTCGTTCGCGGTCGTTCATCTGCTCCATCACTCCACCTATCCACTCGCGCAGTTCGGTGATGCTCATCTGAGCAACATCGGCAATGTTCTTACCCGCAATACGGAATTGTAACGACTCCTTTTTCAGTCGTGCACCACCACACTCTGAGCAGGCTCTTCGCTCGATAAACTGCTCACGCCACGCCGCACCCTTGCCCGATGTGGAGTCCTCCTCTTGGCTACGGATATACTCGCCAAGTCCCTCCCACATCATCATCTGCACTCCACCATAGGGTGAGAAGGAGTGGGTATCGACGGTCAGCGACTCACGCTCACCATTGATTATGGCGTTCATAGCCTCGTCGGAGAGAGTACTCACTGCATCGTCGAGCGAGAAGTCGTAGCGGTGAGCGAGTGCCTCCAACATAGCAAAGAGAGCACTATTCTTGCGCTTCCCGAAAGGCTCTATCGCCCCTTGATTGATACTCTTGCTGTCGTCAGGGATAAGTTTCGTGCGGTCGAACACCACCTCCTCGCCAAGTCCCGAGCAGTGGGGACAAGCCCCCTCGGGGGAGTTAAAAGAGAAGGTGTGAGGTGCAGGGTCATCGAAGGCAATGCCCGTAGTGGGGCACATCAGGTGGCGCGAGTAGTAGCGCGAACAGCCACTCTCATAGTCGAATAGGCTGATAGTACCTTTACCCTGACGCATAGCCTCTTTGAGGCTCTTTACAAGTCGGTCGCGGTGGCTCTCGCCGACAATAAGCCTATCGACCACCAAGTCGATATTGTGAATCTTGTAGCGGTCGAGTTTCATATTGGGACCAATCTCCACCACCTCGTCATCAACACGAGCATAGAGATACCCTTTACGCAGAAATGTTTCAAAGAGTTCGCGGTAGTGACCCTTACGCCCCTTAACCACAGGTGCCATCAGTGCAACACGTCGCCCCGAAAAGCCCTTCTCGATGAGTGCTACTATCTCATCGTCGGTGTAGTGCACCATCTCCTCGTCGGTGTGGGGGGAGTAGGCACGCGAAGCACGTGCATAGAGCAGTCGGAGGAAGTCATAGACCTCTGTTACCGTACCTACCGTAGAGCGAGGGTTCTTGTTGGTGGTCTTCTGCTCGATAGCCACCACAGGGCTGAGGCCTGTAATGTGGTCAACCTCAGGTCGTTCCATATTACCGATAAACTGACGCGCATAGGAAGAGAGAGTCTCCATATAGCGACGCTGTCCCTCGGCATAGATAGTGTCGAAAGCGAGCGACGACTTACCCGAGCCCGAGATGCCCGTTATCACCACCAGCTCTCCACGCGGTATATCCACATCGACGCCACGCAAGTTATTCACTCGCGCTCCAAGCACACTGATTATATCTTTACTCTTCTCTGCCACAATTATTTACTATCGGTACGGAAACCCTCGTTAGGAATTTTCACCACAAATGTTCTGCCAGCCGAGTTTGTGCAGTCGTAATCTCTTATCCAGTGGTTGAGCTGTCGGAGCATCTTGTAAGTTGTGCCATTATCGCGTGCCACAGCCGCCCAATCTATCGGCTTGCCACTCACCTCTATTTCGTGATAGTCTGTCAGTGGCTCACGGTAGTCCGCCTTACTCAGTCGATAGCCATAGTGGTCGGGGTCTTCGATGAGCAACTTGAAGGACAATATACGGAACATATAGCGCAGTGTCTCTTCGGGCAGGAAGGTGTCGTAGTAGTTGGTAGCCTGCTGCTTATCCACCCTGCGGCGCAAACCGTTAGGGCCAAGATTGTAGGCAGCAGCGGCGTAGGCCCACGAGCCAAACTCCTCGTAATAACTTTTCAGCAGAGTACAGGCCACACGGGTAGCCTTCTCTATGTGGTAACGCTCATCGGTCTGACTATCGACCACCAAACCGTTCTCCTTGCCCACCGCAGGCATTATCTGCCACAGACCACCTGCTCCAGCAGTCGAGACCACATTGGGGTCTAAGCCACTCTCTGCCACACAGAGATACTTCATATCCTCGGGCAGGCCATACTCAGCCAATATAGGCTCGATAATCGGGAAGTATCGGGTGGTGTTCATCAGAGTCTGCGAGGTACGCGAGTGCATATAGAGGCTCACCAACATCTCGCGCATCAGGCTCTCGCGTGTGTCGAAGTTTTCGAGTGGCACACGCTCACCTGCAAAGACAAGTTCTTCGGGCAGAGTGGGAATTTCGACTACCGCACTCACCATAGGTCTTTCGGAGGGTTGAGCAGAGCAACCACACACAGCAAAGACTAAAAGACTAAAAATCAGTTTCTTATACATTGTTCTCTATATTATTTCAAATTTATCGGCATCGGCCAGTGCTGGGAAACGACTGCGCAAACGCTCCACAACTCCCCTATCTATCAAGGCTACCGCACCACCCTCCTCGTCATCAGCGACCGAGGCCACCACATCGCCGAGCGGAGAGAGCACCACCGAGCCACCCGAATAATGTGCCGAGGGGTCATCACCCACACGATTAACACCAACCACGTAGGCCAAATTCTCGATAGCGCGGGCAGGTAGCAGCCTACTCCACGACGAGATGCGCGAAGCAGCCCACTCAGCCGAATAGACAATCAGGTCGTACTCGTCGCCCTGCTGACGACTCCACACAGGGAAACGCAGGTCGTAGCAGACGAGCGGCAGGATACGCCAACCACGATACTCCATCACCACACGCTCCTCTCCTGCCGAGAATACCTTACCCTCACCAGCCATACCGAAGAGGTGTCGCTTGTCGTAGAATTGAGGTGCAGCATCGGGAGCAAAGAGATAGAGGCGATTGAAGATAGCATCGCCCTCGCTCACTGCCACACTACCCATAACTGCCCTACCCGACTCATCGGCAAGGCTTTGCAAACGTGCGATATAGGGAGAATTGGTAGGGATAGCAGCATCTGCCGAGCAGTGGTAGCCAGTCAGGAACATCTCGGGCAGCACCACCAAATCGGCCTCGACAGAGCGCACAAAACTCTCCACTCGCTGCAAATTCTGATTGCAGTCGCCCCATACAATATCCATCTGAAAGATTGCTACTCGGAGTTTCATTGGCAGGTGAGAATAATTTGACAAATTTACTAAAAAGATGGCGAAAAAACACTACTTTTGCAAAAATTTCAAACCAGCCCGAATAAGATGTTATACACCGGACTATACCAAACACTCACAGTAGCACGAATCTCAGAACACGGACTCTACCTCACCGATGGCGAGGGAGCAGAGGTGCTGCTCCCCAATCGTTATGTGAGCCTCGAAGATAAGGAAGGCGACCAGATAGAAGTATTTGTCTATCACGACTCATCTAACCGTCTGATAGCCACACGCGAGCGACCTGCGGCAACCATTGGCGAGGTAGCCTACTTGGAGGTAGTCGATAAGAACGTGCACGGAGCATTTATGAATTGGGGTATCACTGCCAAAGACCTCTTTGTGCCCAACCGCGAGCAGAACTTCCCGATGGAGATTGGTCGTCGCTATGTGGTCTATCTCTACCGCGATACCGTCACCGACCGAGTGGTGGCAACTGCCCGTCTGGCAAAGCATATCGGCAATAGCGAGATTGTGGTACGCGACAAAGAGGAGGTGGAGATTGTGGTGGCACAACGCATAGAGCGTGGCTTCCGAGTGGTGGTCAACAACAAAAATTGGGGTGTGGTATATGACAACCAACTCTATGAGCCACTGCACGTTGGCGACCGACGTAGAGGTTATGTGAGTCAAGTGACCGACGAGCGACGTATTGATATTATGCTCCGCCAGCAGGGCTACGACGAGGTTATCTCCTCGGCTGTGCGACTTGTTGAGTTGGCCAAGCAGAACAACAACATACTCCCTCTGAGTGATTCCTCGTCGCCCGAAGAGATTAAGGAGCAGGCCCATATGAGTAAAAAGGTCTTCAAGAAGGCTGTGGGCTATCTGATGCGCCACGGACTGACCAATCAGACCGAGAGTGGTTTGGAGATTACGGGCGAAGTTGACCCACAAGAGGTGAAGACGGTGATGCCTGTCGCACCCAAGCAGCACCCCGCCCCTATCAAGAAGTTCGAGCCAAGAGAGCCGAGAGAGCCAAAGGCCGAGAATAAACCCCGAACTCCTAAGCCCGAACGTACAGAGAAAAGTCAGCCCAAGGCCGAGCGTAGCGAAAGAGTTCAGCGCAAACCCGACGCTCCCATAAGTCAGAAAACACGCACCGAGCGCGAGGGAAAACACCACGCCTACACCAAATTCTTGCGCACAAAAAGCAATTAGAAATTAGCAAAATAATAATAGGTTGCAATTCCTTGCAACCTATTATTATTTAATATGTTCGCTTGCTACTTCTTATGCTCGGCAGATGAACTATGCATCTGTTGGTAGGGTGCTGCGCACTGACGAGCAAGTGAGAGGATTTTCTGGTCGTCAACGGTGGAGTTAATGGCCGCTGCAACAAAAGCATCGAGCGAGCCATAACTCTTATTCACACTCGCCGCAAAGCAGTCGTAAAAGGCGCGCAACTCCTTGTGGTGCATACCCTCAGGCAGGATACTCCACTCTTTGAGCCACTCGTAGGGGAAGAAGTAGCGCATATTGTTATGGTTGGCTTGCAGGTCGTCCACAATGGTTTCGACAACCACCATATCGACCGTATCGCCCATACCAGTCATCTGGATAAACTCCACATAGTCAGGGTACTGATCTTCAAGCAGACCCGTCACATCGTCGGCAAAGATGATAAACTCGGCATCGTCCATACCGTCAAGATAGACCATTTCGCGGTAGTCGTTGAGCCAATGGCGGAAGTCCCGCACCTGTTGACGAGTCCAACGACCCTGCTGAGTACACGCCGAAGCAAATGCTGCAATAGCAATAAGTAGGATGTAGAATTTTCTCATAGTCAAATAGTTATTAGTAAAACCAATCCGTTATCTGTCCTATCGGACACCCTACACAACTGCAATCCTTGTGCCAAGCCGGCCACAAAATAAAAAGAGAAGAACATCTGCTCTTCTCTCTCATATTACATATACTTTTTCTTATAGTCGTTCGGCAACCCAATTTGTCAACTCCACATAGTCCGACACCGAAAGATTCTCTGCACGAAGCGTAAAAAATCTGTGTTCTTCGCTCCGCATCGGGCCAAACACCGCTTTCAGAGGATTTTTGAGCATCTTGCGACGCTGACTAAATGCAGCCTTTACGACCTTTACGAATAGTTTCTCGTCGCAACCTAACTCCTTAACATTGTTGCGTTTGAGCCTTACCACCGCACTCTTCACCTTAGGAGGTGGATTGAACACTCCCTCGCTCACCGTGAAGAGGTACTCAATATCGTACCACGCCTGCAACAGCACACTCAGAATACCATAGTCGCGGTTACCCGCAGGCGAAGCAATACGCAGAGCAACTTCGCGCTGAATCATACCCACCACTTCGGGAATCAACCCCTTATAGTCGAGCACCTTGAAGAATATCTGCGACGATATGTTATAAGGGAAATTACCGATAACCTTGACTCCATCCGGAAACAACTTCTCCAAATCCATCTGCAAGAAGTCGCCCTCCATCAGTCGGGGTGTAAATTCGGGATAGTGAACGTGCAGATAGTCAACACTCTCGGTATCAATCTCTGCACCCCAAGTAGTCAAATCGTTACGCTCCAACAGAAATTGGGTCAGCACACCCATACCACAACCAACCTCCAACGCAGCACCACCGCCCGAGAGTGCCTCGGCAATGCGGCGTGCGATACCCTTGTCGGTGAGGAAGTGTTGTCCTAATGCCTTTTTAGCCCTAACCTCTGCCATCTTAGTTGCCCTGCTCGCAAATAAATTTAACCCTCACAAGACGAATCTCCTCCTCGGTGCAGTCACCAAGTTCCTCGATAGCCTCGTCGATAGAGTCGCTCGTTGCGTCCTCCTTGAAATAGAGGTAGATATCCTCTGCCTTATCCTCGTCAACCACCTGATTGATGTAGTAGTCGATATTGAGTCGGGTACCCGAATTGACAATAGCCTCAATCTCGGTCATCAACTCGTCGAAGTCCATATTCTTGGCTCGGGCTATATCCTCGAAGTCCATCTTGCGGTCGATGCTCTGAATAATAAAGACCTTATTCACACTGCGGTTGACCACACTCTTAACGACCATATCCTGCGGACGGATAATATCTTTCTCCTCCACATAGGCCTTGATGAGTTTCACGAATTCCTCGCCAAACTTACGCGCCTTGCCCGCACCCACACCGCTGATATTCTGCAACTCTTCGATGGTAATCGGGTAGTGGATAGACATATCCTCCAACGATGGATCTTGGAAGACCACAAATGGGGGCAGTCCCTGTCTTTTAGCCACCTTCTTGCGGAGGTCTTTGAGCATCGAGAATAACTCCTCGTCGGCAGCACCACCGCCACCGCGACCTGCCATAGCGGGACCCTCCTCCTCTTCGATAGCGTCGTAGTCGTGGTCCTTGCTCACCTGCACATCGTAGGGTTTTTTGAGATATGCCTCACCCGCCTCGCTAATGGAGAGCAGGCCATAGTTCTCGATATTCTTCTCTACCAAGCCTCGAATAAGTGCTTGGCGAATTACCGCACCCCAAAACTTCTCGTCGTGGTCGTGACCAGCCCCAAACTGCTCCAATTTATTGTGACCGTAGGACTTAATCATCTGGGTGTTACGACCATAGAGCACCGCTGTCAGGTGGTCCATCTTAAACTTACCACCAATTGCCTGCAATGTTTCGAGCATCAGCAGCATCTCCTCCTTGGCCTGAATCTTAGGTTTAGGGTTCAGGCAGTTGTCACACGCGCCACAGTTGTCGGCAGTGTACTCCTCGCCAAAGTAGTGGAGCAGCGACTTGCGTCGGCACATAGAGCTCTCGGCGTATGACACCGTTTCGAGCAAGAGCAATTTTCCAATCTCCTGCTCAGCCACGGGCTTACCCTGCATAAACTTTTCGAGTTTCTGGATATCCTTATAACTATAAAAGGTGATACACTTACCCTCGCCGCCATCGCGACCTGCGCGGCCTGTCTCTTGGTAGTAACCTTCGAGCGACTTGGGAATATCGTAGTGAATCACATAGCGCACATCTGGTTTGTCGATACCCATACCAAATGCGATTGTTGCCACAATCACATCGGCCTCCTCCATCAGGAAGGCATCTTGGTTGGCAGCACGTGTGGCAGCGTCCATACCCGCGTGGTAGGCCAAAGCCTTGATATCGTTAGCCACCAGCAGTTCGGTGAGTTCCTCGACCTTCTTACGCGAGAGGCAGTAGATGATACCGCTCTTACCCTCGTTCTGCTTGATGTATTTGATAATCTCGCGCATCTCGTCGTGCTTGGGGCGGAGCTCATAGTAGAGGTTCGGACGGTTGAACGACGACTTAAAGACTTGTGCGTCGAGCATTCCGAGGTTTTTCTGTATATCGAGCTGCACCTTGGGGGTAGCAGTTGCGGTGAGCGCAATGAGTGGCGCACGACCAATATCATTTATAATAGGTCTGATTCGGCGATACTCAGGGCGGAAGTCGTGACCCCACTCCGAGATACAGTGCGCCTCGTCGATAGCGTAAAATGCGATTTTAATTTTGCGGAGGAACGACACATTGTCCTCCTTGGTGAGCGACTCGGGGGCAAAGTAGAGCAGCTTGGTCTTACCGGCCAAGACATCGGCCTTCACCTCAGCCACTGCCGCCTTGTTGAGTGAGGAGTTGAGGAAGTGAGCGATACCGTTATCGCTGCTGAACGCACGCATAGCATCTACCTGATTCTTCATCAGTGCAATGAGTGGCGATATGATAATTGCAACGCCATCCATCATCAGAGCCGGCAATTGATAGCACAAACTCTTTCCACCGCCCGTAGGCATCAATACAAAGGTATCGTTTCCGGCAAGCACATTGCGAATCACAGCCTCCTGATTTCCCTTGAAGGAATCGAAGCCGAAATACTCTTTAAGTTTGTCGTGAAGCAAAGTTTCTGTAACCTCTGACATAATGCAAAAATCCTTAAAATCACATTTAACAAGATAAAGATATAAAAATTTTCGGAAAAACACTAACTTTGTAGAAATTTTTAGAAAAAAAATGAGACTTTACACCTCTTCACTGGTTAAGCAATACAAAAGCCGCACCGTTGTAAATAATGTTTCGATTGACGTACAACAGGGCGAGATTGTAGGTCTGCTCGGTCCTAACGGTGCGGGCAAGACTACTACCTTTTATATGATAGTGGGACTTATCAAACCCAATGGCGGCGATATATTCCTCGAAGACGACAATGGCGTTTCGACCAACATCACCCGCCTGCCAGTCTATCGTCGCGCCCAGATGGGTGTGGGCTACTTGGCACAAGAGGCCTCGGTCTTCCGTCGTCTGAGCGTCGAGGATAATATCCGCTCGGTATTGGAGATGACCGACTACTCCAAGGCTTACCAAAAAGAGCGTGTAGAGAGTCTGATTGAGGAGTTCCGCTTGCAGAAGGTGCGCAAGAGCCTCGGCATACAACTTTCGGGTGGCGAGCGTCGTCGTACCGAGATTGCCAGAGCAGTAGCCATCAACCCCAAGTTTATTCTGCTCGATGAGCCGTTTGCAGGTGTTGACCCGATTGCTGTGGAGGATATCCAGAGTATTGTCCGCACCCTGAAAGATAAGAATATCGGTGTTATCATCACCGACCACAACGTCCACGAAACCCTATCCATCACCGACCGCACCTACCTGCTCTACGAGGGTAGAGTGCTCAAAGCAGGCTCGGCCGAGGACTTAGCAGCCGACGAGGAGGTGCGCAGGGTCTATCTCGGACAAGACTTTAAGTTAGACCGCTAAATAGAAGCCCGAAGATGAAAGTTACAGTTGTTTCGGGCGAGGTAGAAGGCTCTCTATCAACGCCCTGCTCTAAGAGTTACGCACAACGAGCCTTTGCTGCTGCCCTACTCGCAGAGGGTCGCTCCACGATTCGTGGTTTGGAACTTTGCGACGACACTCGCTCGGCTATCGATGCCATCACCGCACTTGGTGCGCGCGTGGAGTGGATAGACGAACAGACCTGCACAATAGATGGCGGTCTGTCGCCCCAAGCCGACACCATCAACACCGGCGAGTCGGGGCTCTCAACACGACTATTTACACCCATAGCAGCCCTGTGCGACAAGCAGTTACGTATTGAAGGTCGTGGCACAATGTTGCGCCGACCGATAGGTATGATGATTGCTCCGCTCCAAAATCTGGGCGTAGAGGTCGATTGCGATGGTTTTCTACCTATCACCGTCAAAGGGCCTCTGCGTGGTGGAGAAACCGATGTCGATGGCTTTGTGAGCAGCCAATTCCTGACAGGTCTGCTGATGGCACTGCCGCTTGCCGAAGAGGAGACGGTGCTCCACATCAACAAACTCAATAGCCGCCCCTATATTGCAATGACTATCGACGCTGCCGAGAAGTTTGGCGTACGCATCGAGCACAACGACTACCGAGAGTTCTATATCCCTGCCGGTCAGAAGTATGAGCCTGCCGATTACTATATCGAGGGCGATTGGAGCAGCGCAGCATTTATGCTCGTGGCAGCTGCTGTGGCCGGCAAGGTGACCATCAAGAATATGTCGCCTCTATCGTTGCAGGCCGATGTGTCGATAATTGATGTATTGGAGGATGCAGGTGCCGAGATTGTCACCTCGCCCAATGATATTACCGTGGAGCACAACGAGCTCCGCGCATTTGAGTTCGATGCAACCAACTCACCCGACCTCTTCCCTATTTTGACCGTACTTGCAGCGGCTTGCGAGGGCACATCTAAGATAATAGGTGTCGGTCGTCTGGTGCACAAGGAGAGCAACCGTGCCGAGGCTATTGTTGAAGAGTTCAGCAAGTTAGGCATCACAATCTCGATTGACGACGAGGAGGACGCAATGATTATCGAGGGTGGCCCGATAGTGGGTGGCACTATCTCCTCGCGTGGCGACCACCGCATCGCTATGGCTGCCGCAGTGGCAGGTCTGATTAGCAGCGAGGGTGTCACAATCGAGGGTGCCGAGGCGGTGAGCAAGTCCTACCCCACCTTCTGGGACGACCTCGCAAAACTTAACCCTAATTGCCTGCGCTATGAATAGATTTTCGATTGGTAACAGTTTCAGCATCACGGTATTTGGCGAGTCGCACGGTGAGATGATTGGTGTGGTGATGGACGGTGTTCCCGTAGGAATACCCCTCTCGCCCGACGATTTCACCGCCGACTTGGAGCGTCGCCGCTCAGGAGCAAAGGGTACTACCCCACGTAGCGAGAGCGACGAGCCCCACATCGTATCGGGCCTGTACAATGGCCACACGACAGGTGCGCCGCTTACGGTAGTTTTCTACAACGACAACACCCGCTCAGCCGACTACGAGGCTCTGCGCACCACTCCGCGCCCTTCGCACGCCGACCGTGTGGCAGCAGTCAAGTTTGGCGGATATAACGACCCGCGAGGTGGCGGCCATTTCTCCGGCAGACTGACACTTACGCTGGTTGCCGCAGGAGTTGTGGCCAAGAAGATTATTGGCAGCAGTGTTGAGTTTTCGACCAGAATTACCGAAATTGGTAGCGAAAAGGATTCGGCAAAATTTGCCGATACGATTGCTGCCGCTTTGGCCGATGGCGACTCGGTAGGTGGAAGAGTGGAGTGCACAGTTAGTGGTGTGCCGACAGGGATTGGTGAGCCATTTTTCGACTCGGTCGAGAGCGTTGCTTCGCATCTTCTCTTCTCTATTCCCGCAGTCAAAGGTGTGGAATTTGGAGCAGGGTTTGAGGTTTGCCGCCGACGAGGCAGCGAGAATAACGACCTGATAATCAACCCCGACGGAAAGACCGCCACCAACAACGACGGAGGCATCAATGGCGGTATCAGCAATGGCAACCCCATCAAAGTCAGTGTGGCATTTAAGCCCACAGCAAGCATCAGCCGCGAGCAGCAGAGTATCAACTTGGAGAGCGGCGAGGTTGGGCCGATGCAGATTCAAGGTCGTCACGACGCTTGTATTGCCCTGCGTGGTGCGGTAGTTGTAGAGTCGGTGATGGCAATAACGCTTGCCTCATTGGGCTTAAAGGCATAAAACATTGAAAAAACTTTGCAAATCAGAGAAAAATGTATAAATTTGCAGGCTCATTTTAGGGAAAATGATAGAGGCACTGAAAGAATACACAATCTCCTGCAAAGGACTCAAAAACGGAGCGAGCAGTTACTCGTTCCTCTTGGACAATGATTTCTTCTCGGCATGGGAAGAGTCGGAGATTCTGAGTGGCGAGGTTCGCGCTGAGGTTGAGCTCATTAAGGCCTCCACATCGTACCACCTGAGCACCCACATTGAGGGTAGTGTAGTAGTTGAGTGCGACCGTTGTTTGGAGCCTCTGACCATCGAGGTTAGTGGCGACAGCGAGTCGGAGACCACCGCCGAGGGCTCCGCTGAGGAGAACGAGGGAGTGGTGTTCGACAGCATCGAAGAGGAGATTCTCCTGGCAGATTACCTCTACCAGAGCGTACTGCTGAGCCTCCCTTACAGCCGCACCCACGCCTCGACAGAGGAGTGCAACCCCGAGATGTTGGCAAAATTTAAGATTGTCACCGAGGAGGAGTTCGAGCGACTCACCGCCAGCGAAGGCTCAATCGCCGACAGCCCCGAGGCAGACAAACTTGCTGAACTGAAACAAATGTTGGAAAACAAAGAATAAACAAAGAATAATCATCTAAAAATTTATTAACAATGGCACATCCTAAACATAAGGTATCGTCCACCAGAAGAGACAAGAGAAGAACTCACTACACAGCTGAGGTTCCTACCGTAGCAGTATGCTCGAACTGCGGTTCGCCCGTATTGTACCACCGTGTATGCCCCGAGTGTGGCTTCTATCGTGGTAAGTTGGCAGTTGCTAAGAAGGTAGAGGAGTAGTTTTCCACTAACTAAACGCCAAGCGATGCTTCGTATAGGTATAGACGCAATGGGTGGCGACTTCGCTCCCGAGGCAGTTGTGATGGGTGCAATCGAGGCTTTGGAGGTAATCCAGCCCGAGAGCCGCATCGTACTCTTTGGCGACAAGGAGGCGATTGAGGCTATTCTCACCCGCGAGGGCTGCAACGACGAGCGTATCGAGATCGTACCCACTACCGAGGTGATCACTATGAACGACCACCCCGCAAAAGCCTATGCCCAGAAGGCCGATTCGAGTATCAAGGTAGGTTTCAACTACCTGAAAGCAGGCAAGATTGACGGTTTTGCAAGTGCCGGTTCGACCGGTGCGATGATGGTAGGTGCGTTCTACGCTGCCGAGGTCATCGACGGTGTAATCCGCCCCGCAATCTCGGCACCTGTTGCCACTGCTATCGGTACTCAGTCGCTCTTGCTCGACGTTGGTCTGAATGCCGATTGTCGTCCCGACGTACTCGACCAGTATGGTCTGTTGGGCAGCGTATATGCTAAGTACGTGTGGGGCATTGAGAATCCGCGAGTTGGCCTCCTGAATATCGGCTCTGAGAGCGAGAAAGGCAACCTCACCACCAAGGCAGCACACGAATTGATGGCCGGCACTACCCGATACAACTTTATCGGTAATGTCGAGGGCTACGATCTGTTCAGCGGAAAGAAGGCCGACGTTATCGTCTGCGACGGTTTCATTGGCAACATCCTGCTCAAAGCATCGGAGAGCCTCTACCCCATCACCGCTGCTCACGGTATCAGCAACAACTTCTTCAACGCACTCAACTACGAGGAGGTTGGTGGCACACCTGTACTCGGTATCGGTCGTGTGGTGATTATCGGTCACGGTTGCTCGTCGCCCAAGGCAATCAAGAATATGATTGTCAAGACAGAGTTGAGCGCTAAGGCAGGCTACGTGGAAAAACTCAGCGAGGCTTTTGCAGCACTCTAAGCGAGTGGTAGCAAAGCCAAGACTACAAAGGGCTGTCCGATAAATGTTTCGGGGCAGCCCTTTTCAAAAACACAACATCAAACATTGGGGGCTCATAGTTCAACGGATAGAACGACAGTTTCCTAAACTGTAAATCCGGGTTCGATTCCCAGTGGGCCTACAAGAAAGGCTCTAACCCAAACAGTTAGAGCCTTTTCTTCTATTTATCTGCGAGCATTTTCTCATTATCCTGCAACTCGCGGATCTGTTCGAGTATAATATCTACATTCTTAATTCCCTTTCTATGAGATCTGAGACCGATTATTCCACCGACAATCAGACCAAACGAGCCACCACCGAAAAATCCGTTACGCATAGCTCCTTCAGGAATAATTGTTGCCTCTTCAAATACCAACCAAAAGAGCCATACCATCAGAACAGGCACAGAGTACATCGGCCAGTTAGACCAAATTTTACGGAATCTGGTAATCTCACTTGCAACTGTCAGGAGGTTTCGCTGCGAGATATCCACATCTGCCAGACGCTTATGCATCGTAAAGAAGAAAGTCGCCGCAACAAACATCATCAGCGAGGTGAAAATCGCAAAGTAAAGCGAGAAGTCGAAGAAGTAGTAGAATGCCCAAAAGCAATAGATTCCACCGATAAGACCTGTAATTGCCAACGGCCAGGTATATCTTTTATTAAGATCCTTCACGCCTTTGTGAATGGTAGCGAGCATCGCACGCTGCGAGATAATCTGCTGAGCATCAAGCTTATTTTTAAGCAGTTCAACCTGCTCACGCAGTGAGTCAAGTTCCCGATAATCTGTATTATAGTTTTGCATAATATCCGTTTCGTTTAATTACTCCTCAGAGTTATTGTTTGACATTTGGCGCAACTGCTCCTTGATGCGGAAGAGTCGTACCGATACATTTTTAGCCGATATGCCGACTATCTCGCCTATCTCCTCGTAGGTCATATTCTCCAACCACAAGAGCACAATGGCCCTGTCAAATGGGCCGAGTTGGCTGATACGATCGTGCAACATCTTAATCTGTCGGGTGTCGCTATCGGTATCGTTGTAGAGGTCAACCGAGAGCTCCAATGGCAGTCGCTTCTTACGGCTCTTACGTTGCCAAGTGATGCAGGTGTTGAGGCTCACCCTCCACACCCAGGTACGCACCGAGGAGCGACCCTCGAAAGCAGAGAAACCCTTCCATAGGTTGATGAGCACATCTTGGTATAGCTCTTCAACCTCTGTCGGATTCTTGGAGAAGAGGTAGCAGATCATATAGATAGTCTGTTTCTGCTCTTCGACCATTGAGGTAAATAATTTTTCTTGTTCCTTCATAAGTTTTAGTTTGGACATAATGTTTGAGATTGCTCTCACTATATTAGTCGCACATACACCCCATAAAACTACACATTTTTAAACATTTTTACACAAAAAAAGAGAGGAGCAGCCTAAAAAGGCTACTCCTCTATCTTCATATAATTAATAATCAACTACTTAACGGTAACAATAACTCTATGATACCTTGTCAGAGCAGGCTCACCATTATCGGTTGCCTCCAATACCAGATGGATCGTCTGACCACTCACAGCATCGGCAGGAACGGTAAATGTTGTTCGGGCAGTATCGGGTGTATCGACCACAACATCCCCCTCGTAGCTACCCACCTTATACTGACGCCACGACAAATTGAGTGCGTCGCCATCGGGGTCAGAGGCTTTCACTTTCAGTTTAACGCTCTCACCAGCCGCAGCCTCAATTGCAAGAGGCCCCTCGATGACGGGATAGTGGTTGGCATCCTCATAGCGAGGAGTCACCGCCCAATCCAGACGGGCAGCAAAGCTATTCCACACTGCGGGTACATAGTTATCGGGGATTGCATCGTCGCGCATTCGACGCATATAGAGTGCAGCGACAGCCTCTGGATCAGAGAACGATGCAGCAGGCTGAGGAGCAGCCACACGCTTGCGACCCGACCAGCCACCATAGGTCTGATCCTCCCACGCACGGAGTCCGTTGTCGATGAAGTTCAGGAAGGTAAAGGTGTCGCCCTCTGCCAAGAACTCACCCTGAGGTCTTACAGGCGACCAGACGATGTAACCCATATCTTTTAGCTCTTGGTCGGTGTAGCCCTGCAAGCCAAAGTAGTCGAAGATATCGCCCTCGACCATCTGCTTACCGTCACCCCAATAGCGATAGAGTCCACCCAGAGCACCCTTTGAGTAGATGTTTTCTGTCTGCCACTCAGGCATATAGAAGTAGCGATACTCCTCTTTGGCTGAGCCTTGTGCGCCATAGGCCAAACCTACCGAGCCACCGCTGACACTCAACTTCTCGATGTCGCCCCAAACGGGAGTTATATACTTTGCCACGGTGTCGTCTTGGTCACCCGAAAGGCAGATAACAACCTTCTGGCACACCTTATTATAGATACTCTCCCACTCATCGGTCGCACGATATTTCTCCTCGATGGCTTTGAGCGCACGAGCAATGGTGCTTGCCCCACCCCAAGCGGTGATGAAGAGTTTGCCCGGCTCGTCGTCCATAATCTTCTCCTCGATGAGTAGCGAGCCGGGGCTGTCTTTCTCAAACTCGCCATCAAACTCAATGTTACCAAACTTCACCACCGAGCGCATATACTCGGGTGTGGGATAGCGGCTGTCGTGTACCACCAAATTGGGATAGGCCTCGGCGTAGGCATCGACCACATCGTCAATAAAACGCTCACCCTCAGCCCATCGCCACGACTCCATAGGGCCATAATTTAATCCGTGGCGGGTATATTCTCTGCCCTCCACAAACCACTTTGTACCCTTACCGTCGCCTTTCCAATGGAACTGACTGCTGGCATATATAAGTCCCTCAATGTCGAAGTCGGTAGCGTGTGCCACAAAACGGATTAATGAGTTTTGGTCGTCGAGCTCGGGGTCGCAAGTGACAATAATTCGGGGACGTGCCACCTCCTGTTCACTCTGGCAACTAACCGAGAAGAGTGCAGCAAGGGACAAGCATACAAATAACAATCTGGTTTTCATACAAATATAAAATAGGGTGAGCCAATACAGCTCACCCTATATTTAGTTTAGTAAATTACAAATTCCAACGGAAAGGCTCAGCGTTCTTCATACCTTCGAGGTACTCACCGCCCTCGTAAACCATCTCGCTCTTCACGTCGATAACCATAGTAGGTTTGGTCTCGGGGTTGTACTCCTCCCACTTCAAGCCCTTGATGCTGGGGTTACCACTCTTAGCAAAGTTCACCCACATATCACTCATCTGATCAGCCACCTTGTAGGCCTCCTTCTCGGTACCGGTCATATAGCGACCAATGTAGATATTGTCAAATACGAAGGGAATCTCCATACAGTGCATCGAAGCCAAAGCGCCATCGAGGTTGGGCGAGTTCTTAGCGAAGATATAGATATACTCAGGAGCACCACCCTGCTGGTAGCGTACGTCAGCCTCAGCAGTTACGCCATTGCGCGACGAAGCCTCCGAATAGTTGTGACCGATGATGGCGGGAACGTGTGCCGAAATCTCAGCAACTCTGGGGTCGTCGAGAGGATAAGGAATTACCTCACCATCAACAACAGGCTGAGCACCACCCATCATACCCAGACGCGAGCCACCTGCGGTCATAATCTCACGCTGAGCGGTATTGACAGCTGCCAAAAGCTCGGTGTAAGGTACGTTCTGAATCTCGTCGATGTTCTTTTCGTCGAGGCCGAGCACCTTTGCGGTAGCAACACCAAGCTGCTGAGCAGCACTCTTCTCGGCGATATTCATAATCGAGCCACTCTGTACAGCAGCCTTGTGGAACAGACCCTTAGCCGAAGGAGTAGCAAGCAGGATGTTGACCTTACCGCCACCACCACTCTGACCGAAGATGGTTACGTTCTCGGGGTCGCCACCAAACTGAGCGATATTCTTGTTCACCCACTCCAATGCCTTCACCATATCCATAACGCCACCTACGCCCGAATATTTGTACTTCTCGCCGAAAGCCGAGAGGTCCAGATAGCCGAGCACATTGAGTCGGTGGTTGATAGATACGAGCACAACATCTTTCTTAGCCAAGTTAGCACCATCATAGAAAGGCAACTCGCTACTTGCGCCGGCCGAGAAACCGCCACCGTGGAGCCATACCATAACGGGGCGCTTCTTACCATCGTTGATGCCCTTAGTCCATACGTTCAGCACCTGGCAATCCTCGCTCTGGTAACCATCGTCCCACTGGAAGAAAAATGCCTGCTTGTCGCTACTCCACCCCGAGCGAACACCCTGAGGTGCCTGAGGGCCATAGCTGCGGCTGCTACGCACACCCTCCCAACTATCGGGGTCGGTAGGCGCCATAAAACGCTCAGCTTTTGCATAAGGAATACCCTTGAAAGTGTAGATACCGTCCTCTACATAGCCAACCAAATCACCATAAGTAGTCTTTACGACTGCGTCGGTAGATGAGGTCAAAAGTTCGGGACCGCCCTTGGGGCCACAACAGCCAACCATCAACAAAGTAGCTGTTGCACAGATAGATAGAAATCTTCTCATAGTAGTAGAAATTAGTTTGTTAGTAGTGTTGCGGAGCAGCACTCTCAGATAGTGCCACTCTTCGATAACAAATATAGCAAAAAAAATACGGAGTATGCAATAGATTTGCACACTCCGTAAAAAATTATTGTTACAAACTCTTCGACTATTTTTTCTTCTTGTCGTAGTGTTTTGCGTAACGCTGCATAAACTTGTCCACGCGACCTGCGGTATCGACGAGTTTCATCTTACCGGTGTAGAAGGGGTGCGAGGTGTTCGAAATCTCCATTTTGTAAACGGGGTAAGTCTCACCCTCGAACTCGATGGTCTCCTTGGTGTTCACAGCCGAGCGGCAGAGGAACACGTGCTCGTTGGACATATCTTTGAATGCCACCAAGCGGTAATTTTTAGGATGGATATCTTTTTTCATCTCTCTTTGTTCAATTATTCGTTAGACTCATTGGCAGCTGCCTCAGCAACAACAGCAAATTTAACAGCAGCCTTAACCTCGCGGTGGAGTTTTGCAGCAGCCTCATACTGACCGATCTGCTTAACAGCCTCTACCGAGATAACCTTGCGGTCAACCTCTACGCCCTTAGCAGCGAGTGCCTCAGCCAGGTCAGCCGAAGTAACGGTACCGAAGATCTTACCCTCTTCCGAAGCCTTAACGGTGATAACCAACTCCAAAGCCTCGATCTGAGCAGCGAGTGCCTGAGCGTCAGCCAGGATCTTAGCGTCTTTGTGAGCACGCTGTTTGAGGTTCTCTGCCAACACCTTCTTAGCCGAAGCGGTAGCAGCAGTAGCAAAACCCTGAGGAATCAGGTAGTTATTTGCATAACCGGGCTTTACGTCAACGATGTCGTTTGCGTAGCCCAACTTCTCAACATCTTTTTTCAGAATTACTTGCATAGCTTGTTCCTCCTCTGGTTTATTTCATCAAATCAGTTACGAAAGGCAGAATAGCGAGATGACGTGCACGCTTAACAGCCTGAGCCACCTTCTTCTGATATTTCTGCGAAGTACCGGTCAAACGGCGGGGAAGAATCTTACCCTGCTCGTTGAGGAACTTTTTGAGGAACTCACCGTCCTTGTAATCTACATACTTGATACCGCTCTTTTTGAAACGGCAGTATTTTTTCTTCTTCACGTCAACCGATACGGGGTTGAGGTAACGGATCTCCGAATCGTGATTTCTGTTCTCAGCCATAGTCTATTCCTCCTCGTTTTTAACTTCTTCAACAACGGGTTTACCTGCCAACTTAGCGCGGCGTTTTACCGAATACTCGACAGCGTCTTTGTCCTGGCGGAAGGTCAGGAAGCGGATAACGCGCTCGTCGCGACGGTACTGAGTTTCGAGGGTGTCAACGATAGTACCCTCAGCGGTGAACTCAATCAAGAAATAGTAGCCGGTGGACTTTTTCTGAATGGGATAAGCGAGTTTTTTCAAACCCCAGCTCTCAGCATTCACAATCTGTCCGCCGTTCTCGGTGATAACACCCTGGAATTTGCTAAACACCTCTTCCAACTGTGCCTCCGACAGCACCGGTGTAGCAATGAAAACGGTTTCGTAATTGTTCATAAATTAAACAGTTAATTAATAATTAGCGCACCGGAAACACTCCAATGCGGGCGCAAAGATAGCAATTTATTCTTTTCTGGCAAACTTTTCCAAGTTATTTTTTCACAAAATGGACAATAACAACTTTTGATTATCAATCAAATATACTATTTTTGCATCAGCAACCTCTAATTAAAATGTAGATAATTATGAAAAAACTTATTTTCCCGCTCATTTGTGCATTGGCACTTTTCGCTTGCAGCCCCGACAAGACCGATGACACGCCCAAGGCAAATCTATCCATAGAGAATCTTCCCGACGACAACCCTTTAATATATGCCTCGGGAGGTGAAGCGGTGGTTAAAATTGAGTGCGATAGCGAGTGGCAGGTCGATATAGTGGAGTCAGATGCATCTCAGTGGCTTACCATAACCCCTAAAATATCAACCGACCATAATGGCTCAGTCACCATCAAAACCGCACCCAACACCACCAATAGTGACCGCACTGCCACAATCAAAATCACCGCAGGCGACAAAGAGAAAGAGTTGAAAATAAAGCAATTACAAAATCCCTTCACTCGTAGAGAGGTTAACTCCCGCGATGCCTACACCTCACTGACAATCCACTACAACGGTTCTGTCAGCAACGTAACAAAACTCATCACCCTGCTGCCCGTACCCGAGAGCAACATCTATCAAGATATCACCAAATGGAAAGCCATAAAGGGCAACATCGGTACTGCCAACGACAACCAAACACGCTACATAGGCAGTGTGTTCACCACATCTACAATTCCCCCATCGGGTTCTGATGTGCTACGCCAAGAGTATCATATCACAAACTATGCTGTCAGCACCAACTTCGATGCCATCACCACCATCATAAAACCGGACACCGACTCAGATATATATAAAGAGTATGTGCTGAAAGATGATCAAATCAACGACCGCAACAACGCCACCATAAAAGCCAATGCCGACCGTATGTGGAATGAGAGCGGCAAGAACATCATCGATTACGCCCGCGCCTGCTATCTGTGGGTGGCCAACACCTTGAAGTACCTCAATCCCAATACCGGTCTACACCCCGTAGCGGAGATTTTGGCCAATGGCGGTGGCGACTGCGGCAATCAAGCGACCGTATTTATCAGCCTGTTGCGCAATAAAGAGATTCCGGCCCGTCACGTAGTTTTGGTGCGCACAGATGGCTCTTTCCACGTGCGAGCCGAATTTTATATGGCCGGTTATGGTTGGATACCTGTCGATGTTAATGCAAAGAATATGATACCTTCGGGCGACTTTTTCGGTCGAAACGAAGACTCAGCCGAGGTAGTAATGAATAGAAATTTGACATATCAAATCAATATCGACAACCAAAAGTTACCACTCGTGATGTTGCAAAATTACGCTTGGTGGTATTGGATAAGTAGTGGCCAAACCTCCTTCTCCCTCTCCTACGAAACAAGAGAGAAGTAAAAATCAGGGAGGTTTGGGAGGTTGAGAGTTTAAAGAAACCGGCAGCGAAGAAAAAAATCCGCAAACAGCCCTAAAAGAAAACTCACTACTACACTCACCAACCACCCAAAAAAAACAATAAAGGCAGGTATCACCTGCCTTTATTGTTTGGATATTTATCGCACTATTAGAGTTTGTCAATCTCGGCGCAAAGACGCTCAAAAATCTCCTCAATCGAGCCTACACCATTAACCTCCACATACTTACCCTGAGCAGAGTAGAAGTCGGCAACAATGGCGGTCTGAGCCTTATAGACATCGATACGGTTGCGGATAACGCTCTCGTCGGCATCGTCCTTGCGGCCACTCTCCTGACCACGCAGAAGCAGACGTTTGATAAGCTCCTCGTCGGGTACGGTGAGGGCAATCATCGCATCGACTTTCTGACCGTTGGCGGTCATAATTTTGTCGAACTCCTCAGCCTGATGAGTGGTGCGGGGAAAACCATCGAAGATGTTACCTGCGCCCTCGGTGTGGCTCATAACGTAATCTGCAATAATATCAATCACCAGACTATCCGGTGCAAGTTCTCCACGCTCGGTGTATGCCTTAACGCTCAAACCCAACTCTGTGCCAGCCTTAATCTGCTGACGAATAACCTCACCTGTCGAAATGTGATTGAAACCATACTTGGCAACAAGTTTGTCTGCTTGTGTACCTTTACCGGCCCCGGGAGGGCCAAATAATACTATGTTTTTCATTGTTAGTTAAAATTTGTAGGTGCACAAAGTTAGGTATTATTTTTCAATTGTTGTACCTTTGCAGCGGTAATGAACATCATTTTGAGTGAAAAAATATGGAAAAACGTACCGAAATCTCCACTCTCGGCGAATTTGGGCTGATAGATAAGTTGTTCAGCGGGGCAACCAAACACAATAAGACCACCCTCTGCGGTGCCGGCGACGATGCTGCGGTGCTCGCTTCGGGACAGAAGGCGATGCTACTATCGACCGACCTACTGTTGGAGGGCATCAACTTCGACCTCACCTACTTCCCGCTCAAACACCTCGGCTACAAGGCTGTGGTGGTGGCGTGTAGCGACATCTTGGCGATGAACGCCCTACCATCGGCAATCACCGTATCGGTCGGCGTATCCTCCAAATTTGGCGTTGAGCAGTTGGAGGAACTCTATGCGGGTATTCACGCTGCGTGTGACGAGCACTCCATCGACCTTGTGGGTGGCGACACCTCTGCCTCGGTAAATGGTCTTACCATTTCGATGACCGCTGTGGGCTATGCAGAGCGCAAGAAGATAGCCTACCGCAGTGGTGCCAAGCCCACCGACCTCATCTGCCTCACAGGCGACCTCGGAGCCGCCTATATGGGCCTGCACCTGTTGGAGAGGGAGAAACGCGCCTTGGAGGGCTCGCCCAATCCCGAGCCACAATTCAAGGGCTACGAGTATCTGCTGCGCCGACAGCTCAAACCCGACCTGCGTACCGACGTTGTCAAGGCTCTTGCTGACGATGGCATCGTACCGACATCGATGATTGACCTGAGCGATGGTCTGGCCTCGGACGTATTGCAGTTGTGCAAGGCTTCGGGGTGTGGTGCACACATCTACTTGGAGCGCATTCCAATCGCTCGCGAAGTACACTCCTTTGCCGAAGAACTCAATAGCGACCCCGTGGTGGCAGCCCTCAATGGTGGCGACGACCACGAACTGCTCTTCACCGTTCCGGTCGATATGTATGAGCGGGTAGTGAAGATTGGCGGCATCGATGTTATCGGCCACATCACCGAGCGCGAGAAGGGCGCACTGCTCGTCACCCCCGACGGTAGCGGCATCCGCCTGCGCAGCCAAGCCTTCCCCGAAGGAACAGAGTCGTTCACAAAATAGCGCAACACCATAATAAAAAAGGTCTGCCCTCTCGGAGCAGACCTTTTTTATTATATTGTCAGGCTTAGATACCTCCGTCCAATATCCAACCGCCACTTGGAGTATCATTGCGCATAGCAACCATCAACTCCTCGCTCTTGCCATTGCGATACTTCACCTTCATCGGCACAAAATAGCCTACATAGAGTCCTGAGCGCACAGCCTCTTTAACCTCCAAAATCTCTACACCTTGATAGTCATCGCGCAAACGCTCTATATCTACAAAAGGTATCGCCTCGGCGAGTAACTCTTTATCCCACACCTTCATCGCCTCAAAGGTCTTAATTGCTGCCTGTCGAGCAGAGATGCCGACAAACGAGGAGCCGGAGTCAGCCTTTAATGGCTCGACAAATTCAATACTTTCGGGCAGATGGCTAATATCGTCTGCAACCATCGGGGCATTGTAGATAATCTGGTCGAGTGTGAGGACCTTCACCTGCTGCTCACCTTGCAACATATAGATACTCGCCGCCAACAACTCTTTTGTACGTCGGTCAAATGCATACTCCCTGCGCGAATCCGATTCGAGGATAGAACTCATATACATATAGTTACTCTCCACCCAATCGCCCAAAGCAGGCGAAGTGACCGTCACAAAATAGCACCCACCATCGGTTCGGGTTTCATATACAACTCCACTAAATTCATCAGCCAAACGCTGCTCAAATTGGAGCAACAGATGGGGATTAACCATCAGCGACACCAGTTCCGAGGGAGAGCCATAACCCTTCCAACCATTATTCCAACTCTCTACCCATTGCCACCACTGGCCACCATCACTATAAGCAACACGGTCGCCTTTATCGACACGCCAAGCCTCGCCAACTCGCTGAATGGTGTGCTCAACAAACTCCGCACTCGGGTCGGTATAATCAAAATTCTCTGCGGGTAGAGTGCGCATACTCAGTCGCATAAAGAGTGATTGTGCCTGACCGAGTTTGGTAGCCGCTCGCTCAAAGTAACCGCTTGCTGCTTTTGCAGGAGTGGCAGGTAGGATATTCACCACCACCAAGAACATAGCAGCAATAGAGGCCACAGCTCCACCTATTCGGAAGAGCACTCGACGCACAGGCTGACGCTTAGGCTCGGCAGCAGCAATAGCCTTGTCGAGTCGTGCGGAAAACTCCGCAGAAGGAGTAATCTCCTGCTTGGGAGTCAGCGCCTTGATAGCATTGGAAAACTCCTCATAGAGTGCCTTGCAATCGTCGCAACTCTCAATATGTTCAAGCATCTCACGCTTGATCTCCGCCGACAGTTCCTCATCGAAGAGGTCGGCAATGTTCAGTTTAAAATTCTCGCAATTCATAAATTCATCACTTTTTGTCGTTTAACATTTTTCTTACTTTGTCGATACCATAGGTAAATCTCGACTTGGCTGTGGAGATAGGCACATCAAGCACCTCGGCAATCTCGGCGAACGATAAATGTTGTGCAGTTCGCATCATAATCACCTCCGACTGCTCGGCGGGCAACTCACGGAGCAGCCTCTTGATACGTTCAACCTCTACTTCTGCCTCGTTCTCCTCGGCAACATCGAACTTATCGCTCAATGGTACAACAGATAGGCTCCTTCGACGCTGGCGGTCGATGCAGAGATTACGCAAACTTCTTATCAAGAAACTACGCGGAGAGGCCACAGCAGAGATGTCGCTACTCGACGAGGCAAGCCTCACAAAGAGGTCCTGCACAGCATCTTCGGCATCGGCAGCAGAGCCAAGAGAAAACCTCGCAAACCTGTATAGGTCAGCTTGGTAAGCCTCAGCCCATCGGCCAATAATTTTGTTTCTTTCGGGTTTCATAATTTGTGAATAATTGTTCTGTTTCAAACACGTGTTCACCAATTAAGACGACAAAAAGTGGCTTTGGACTTAAAGTCAAACGGAAATATGGAAAATAGTTACAGAATTTTCAGCGCAATGGCGGCGCAAGCCTCAGCATCGGCAAGGGCGTGGTGGTGGTCGGCAAGGTGATAGCCACACGCAGCAGCCGAGGTGTGAAGTTGATGGTTGGGCAGTTGTTTACCAAAGGCTCGGCGCGACGCAGCGAGGGTATCGAAGAAGGTGTACTCCTTGTGCGGCATACCGTAACTTGCCCTCACCGCACTCAGACAGCCACTATCGAAGCCTGCATTGTGTGCCACAAGGGGCAACTCCTCAATCAGCGGCTCGATTTTGGCCCACACCTCGGGGAAGGTGGGGGCAGAGCAGGTATCGCAGTCGGTCAGACCGTGCACATTGGTGCAAAACCAGCTATAATAATTAGGTGTGGGGTGTATGAGGCTGTAAAACTTATCTACCACTACCCCATCGCGCACCACAACAACACCAACCGAGCATACACTCGACCGATTACCATTTGCAGTCTCAAAATCTATTGCAGCAAAATCTCTTAACATCTCTTGTAGGGTTGGGGTTACAGTTTATTCGGGCTACCTTACCGAAGGGCACTATCTAATCATTTTAAACAATCCCGTTCCGTCAATCATCATAATCGATGATGCGGTGCGGGTAGGATTTCCCTCGCACGAAGGGGGCACAACGAAATCCACACCACTCTTAATCTCGCTCGATATATCACCGAAACGGGTAGGAGTAGCCTCGCCCGAAATGTTGGCCGAAGTCGAAACAAGTGGTCGACAAAGCCTGCCAATCAATCGGCGACAGAAGTCGTGGTCGGGAACACGCACCGCCAAAGTGTGCTCCTCGGGGATAAGATTCTCGGCCACACCCACAGCCTCGGGCATTATGAGCGTAAGGGGCGAGGTGGTGAGTTCCATCAGGTCCCACGCCACATCGGGTACGGTGCGGAAGTAGCGCCCCACCTTCTCCACCCTGTCGAGCAGTATAATCATACCTTTCTTATTCACCGAGCGTTTGAGTGAGTAGATGCGCTCCACTGCTTCGGGGTTGGTGGCATCGCAGCCAATGCCCCATACCGTATCGGTCGGGTAGAGGATTATTCCTCCACGACGGAGCACCTCGACAGCCTCTTTGATAATCTCGTCCATAGTAAATGATACTAAATTCCTATTCTGACTCACAAAAATATAGATTATTTTGCCATTTTTGTAAAAAATGATAATTTTGTGGCACTTTACGACTACGAAAACATAATAAATAAAAACAATATACTATGGGAAGAGCTTTTGAATACCGCAAAGCGCGTAAGCTGAAACGCTGGGGCAATA
Organism: Tidjanibacter sp.; assembly: GCA_017521965.1. Classification (GTDB taxonomy): domain Bacteria; phylum Bacteroidota; class Bacteroidia; order Bacteroidales; family Rikenellaceae; genus Tidjanibacter. Next base: position 42,958 of record JAFXAY010000082.1, read on the forward strand.
TGGCCCGTACATTTACCAAAATCGGCAAGGAGATTGAGATCGCTGTTAAGGCTGGTGGTCCCGACCCGGGCGGTAACACCCGTCTGAGAATCTTGATGCAGAACGCCAAGGCAGCCAATATGCCTAAGGAGAACGTAGAGCGCGCCATCAAGCGTGCTATCTCGAAGGATACTGCCGACTACAAGGAGATGGTATATGAGGGTTACGGTCCTTATGGTATCGCAATGATTGTCGAGACTATGACCGACAACACCACCCGTACCGTTGCCAATGTTCGTGCCTGCTTCAACAAGTGCGGTGGTACGCTGGGCAATAGCGGTAGCGTAAGCTTTATGTTTGAGCACCAGTGCGTATTTAAGACCCCCGCAAAGGAGGGTATCGATATGGAGGAGCTCGAACTCGACCTCATCGACCTCGACCTCTCGGAGATGTTCGTTGAGGAGGGTGTAATCAACATCTACGCCGCTTTCGAGGCTTACGGTAAGATTCAGGCCTACTTGGAGGAGCACGAGATGGAGATTATCAGCGGTGAGTTTATCCGCATTCCCAACGACCAGAAGGAGCTCACTACCGAGCAGCGCGAGTCGATCAACAAACTCATCGAGCGCTTGGAGGAGGACGACGACGTTGTGAACGTATATCACAATATGCAGGAAGAGGAGAGCGAGGAGTAATCGCATAACCTATATAACAACAACGCCCGAAGAAAAACTTCGGGCGTTGTTGTTATATGCAAGCATCTGCTTAGTAACCGAAATATGTTTTAGCAAACTTGAAAAACTCCTTGTAGTATTCGGCAGTCAGTTCTGGCGCACCATAGAGCGAATGGTCGGCCTCGGGGAATAAGAATAGTGTATGCTCCACCCCGGCGGTTTCATAAGCCTCTTTCAGCACATCATAATTATACTTGCGCACAATCGGGTCTTTACCACCGTAAGCACCCAAGAGTGGCACACTCTCGGTGTCAACAAAGGTAATAGGCGAATAGTCGGCCAGGCTCTCGGCGATGGACTCACGCGTCACAGAGCCTGCATCTGCGGCCACACCGGAGAGTGTTTGCAACAACTGACCACTCTCAATAACCTGCTCATCGGTGAGCGCATCGACATCCACTCCCAACACATTTGAAAGGTCGGCCGGTCCCACCATACTCACCACAAACTTAATAGGCACCACCGAACGCTCAGGCGACTTCAAGGCAAAGAGCATTGCCAGATGCGCCCCTGCGGACTGGCCACTAATGGCCATTTGGGAGATGTTGTAACCTCTTGCAGCCGCCTCGGATTTAATAGTGGCGATAGCAGCAGCAATATCGTCGAGCATAGCCTGAATAGAGGCCTCATAGCTCTTGCCCAACAGGCGATAGTTCATAGTAGCGGTAATATACCCCTGCTTAGTCAATCGGTGGCACTCGTCGTCACGATCAGCCTTGTCGCCCCCAAGCCAACTACCACCATGTATGAAGAGTATGAGTCCAGCGTTTTCAGTAGGCCCTTCACTGGGATAATAGATATCCAGGCGGTGTCGTTCGTTATCACCATAGACAACATTTTCTACCTTTATACCATCTTTTGCGCTCCACTCCTCATAGAAGCCACTCTCTCGGCTCTGCTTCTCCATACCGTGGGCAAATAGCACAAAGAAGAGAACAACCAAAACTACACCCAATCCTAAAATGGAGCCGAGTGCAATCAACAAAATCTTCATAAACTTTTTCATAATAGTAATAATGTTTGGACTATATAATATAGACGACTAACGTCACCAAATATAACACTAAATATTGATTTTTGGAGCATTTATAGAATATCATATATCAAAAAAACTGAGAGTAGTATCAAACTACTCTCATTGTTTTCAAAAAAAGTCATATGATTGAGGAAATTTTAGGCGGAGGGGTCTGGGGAGCCGCGCAGCATACTTGTCGTATGTAAGCGGTTACCCAGGCCCCTCCAACACCAAATTTACCAATCAGATGGCTTTTTTACCTATTCCCACTCGATGGTAGCATTCGGCTTTGGCGACAAATCATAGCAAACACGATTTACCGTCTTAACCTCTGCCAAGATGCGGTCGGTGATGCGCTGCAAGATGGGCCAATCGATCTGCTCGATTGTGGCAGTCATTGCATCGATAGTGTTCACCGCACGGATAATCACGGGCCAGTCGAACGAGCGGGCATTGTCGCGCACACCCACCGACTTAAAGTCGGGCACTACGGTAAAGTACTGCCATACCGTCTTGTCCAAACCAGCCTTGGCAAACTCCTCGCGCAGGATAGCATCGCTCTCGCGTACTGCCTCCAAGCGGTCGCGAGTGATAGCGCCCAAGCACCTTACACCCAAACCGGGGCCGGGGAAGGGCTGACGATACACCATCTCGTAGGGCAAGCCAAGCTCAACACCGCAAGCGCGCACCTCATCTTTGAAGAGTTGGCGCAGGGGCTCAACGAGTTCGAATTTCATATCCTCAGGCAGACCGCCTAC
>JAFXAY010000083.1 GCA_017521965.1 Tidjanibacter sp.
AACCCCACAACCCAAAAAAAAGTCATATGGCTGAGGGATTTTTAGGCGGAGGAGTCTTGGCGGCCACGCGCATACTTTGTGTATGTAAGTGGTCGACAAGGCTCCTCCAACACCAAAATCACCAGCCAGATGGCTTTTTTAAAATAGGTGAGGAGGCAGTTCTTTGATAGTATTAATATATACTACCTCTATTCCTTTGGGGATTTGGAGTTTGCTCTTGCGGAGATAGCCCGACACTATAATCTTCTTAAATCCGAGGCGGGCAGCTTCGGCTATGCGTTGTTCGCTGCGGGGTGCGGGGCGCACCTCGCCCGAGAGGGCAATCTCGCCTGCGCAACAAGTGCCGTAGGTGATAGGGTTATCGAAATAAGATGAGATAATCGCTGCCACAATAGCCAAGTCCAATCCTGTGTCCTGCACGCGGAAACCGCCTGCGAAGTTGAGGAAGATATCTTTGGCGAACATCTTCATACCCACACGCTTTTCGAGGACTGCAATCAGCATCGCCAGACGTTTCATATCGTAGCCCGTAGCGGAGCGTTGCGGGGTACCGTAGGCAGCATTCGACACCAACGACTGCACCTCCAACAGATAGGGGCGAATACCATCAATCACACCGCCAACTGCCACACCGCTAAGCATTTCGTCGTTGTGGGAGAGGAGGATATCCGAGGGGTTATCGACCTCGACAAGGCCCTCGCTGCGCATCTCATATACGCCAATCTCGAAGGTAGCGCCGAAGCGGTTTTTATTGCCACGCAGTATGCGATATACATTATTATTATCGCCCTCAAACTGCAACACCACATCGACAATGTGTTCCAAAATCTTCGGGCCTGCAATCGTTCCGTCCTTAGTGATATGGCCAATGATAATCACCGAAGTACCCGTAGTCTTCGCCAAGCGTAGCAGCTGCGCCGCGCACTCGCGGATTTGCGACACACTACCCGCCGACGACTCGACAGTAGAGGTGGAGATGGTCTGGATAGAGTCGATGACCAGCAGGTCGGGTTTGAGGGCAGTCACCTGCGCCACGATATTGTCGAGCAGGGTTTCGGCATAAACGTAGCACTCCTCATTCTCGCCTCCGAGCCTCACTGCGCGCATCTTAATCTGCTGCGGCGACTCCTCGCCCGACACATAGAGGGTGCGCACCGAGCGGCTTTGCAGGGCCACTTGGAGGCTGAGGGTCGATTTGCCGATGCCCGGCTCACCACCCAGCAGCACCAACGAGCCACGCACCAAGCCACCACCGAGCACCCTATTCATCTCGGCGCTCGACAGTTCTATGCGTCGGTGCTCGACCTCCTCGATTTGCGACACGATGGTAGGCTTTGCCGCCTCAGCAGTCAATGTTGCCACAGGGCTACTCTCCGCACCGCGCGCGATGACCTCCTCGACAAAGGTGTTCCACTCGCCACACGCAGGGCACTTACCCATCCACTTAGGGGACTCATTGCCACACGAGGAGCAGAAATATGCCTTCTTTACTTTTGCCATAACTCTGTCTATCTCACAAAAATACGCATTATATCGTTCCACGTTGCATAGACCATCAGGGTCATCAGCAACAACATACCCACCGTCTGGGCATATATCATAAACTTGTCGTTCGGTTTACGTCCCGTAATCACCTCGGCCAACAGGAAGAGCACGTGTCCGCCATCGAGAGCCGGTATCGGGAGTATGTTCATCACAGCGAGGATAATGGAGAGCAGAGCGGTGATATTCCAAAAACGCTCCCACGACCACTCATTGGGGAAGATGTTACCTATCGACAGAGGGCCACCCAGAGCCTTATATGCCTCAGTCTTAGGCTTAACCATCATCTTTACCTGCTTCCAATAGTCGCTAATCTCTCGGCCCACACGCTTCACACCTGCGGGTATCGAGCCCCAGAAACCATACTCGTGGGTGAGCACCTTCATCACCTTAGAGCCATCGACCGATATGCCAATCAGTGCATCATCGTTCACCGCCACTGCCACATCGCGTCGGAGGGTCACACCTGCACTGTCGCGCTCGATGCCGAAGATTGCGGTAGAGCCTGCCACTGCGGGAAGTTGCTCCTTATACTCGTCGAAATAGCGGAGAGGTGTGCCATTGAGCGACACAAGCCTATCGCCCGCCACAATACCGGCCTCGGCAGCACCGTAGCCCTCGACCACCTCGGCAACGTCAAATGGGTAGCGAGGTGCAATCAGGTCGGGGTCCTCCATATAGTCCATAATCGAGGTTACGGGCATATTGAAGGTGTGTTCCACTCCGTCGCGCAACACCACAACCTCGGCACCAGGCTCGATAAGTACCTTTGTAACAAGTCGTTGATAGTCGTCGGTACGCTCACCGCCCACGCCAAGTATCAGGTCGCCATCGCGAAATCCCAACTCCTCGGCAGCAGGGCTGAACACCATACCATAGCGCATCTCGTCGGTCGAGATATAACTCTCGCCCCACGCCTGAATCATACCTATATAGATAAAGAGCGCGAGCACCACGTTCATCATCACACCGCCCACCATTATCAGCAGTCGTTGCCAAGCGGGTTTTGTGCGGAACTCCCACGGTTGCGGCTCACCCTTCATCTGCTCGGTGTCCATACTCTCGTCAATCATACCCGAGAGTTTCACAAAGCCGCCAAAGGGTATCCACCCCACTCCATAGAGGGTGTCACCACGACGCACTTTGAGCCACGATTTGCCAAAGAAGAGTTGGAACTGCTCGACCCTCACACCAAAAATTTTGGCGAAGAGGAAGTGACCAAACTCGTGGACTATAACCAGCAGCGAAAAACTGAGTACGAATTGAACTATTTTTATCAATATCTCCATAACTAACCCATATACAATTACTTATGCAATAACTCACGAGCCACACTGCGAGCCTCGGCATCGGTCGCAATGTAGTCGTCGAGTGTGGGTCGGCCGATAAAATCGACCCTCTCCAACGAGCCACAGATAACTCGCGGAATATCCATAAATCCTATTTCGCCACGCAGGAAGGCAGCCACTGCCACCTCGTTAGCACCGTTCATCACACACGCCGCATTGCCCCCGCGACGCAAGCAGTCATAGGCCACCGAGAGCATCGGGAAGCGCTCATTATCGACCTGCTCAAAGGTGAGAGTGGGGTTTTTCAGGAAATCGAAACGCTCCTCCTCAGAGTGCTCGCGCAGCGGTGCGCGCAGGGCATACTGAATCGGGAGGTGCATATCGGGAGTACCGAGTTGGGCCTTGATAGCACCATCTTCGAACTCCACCATCGAGTGGATAACCGACTGGGGGTGCACCACTACATCAATCCTCTCGGCAGGCATACCGAAGAGCCAATGCGCCTCGATAACCTCGAAGCCCTTGTTGACAAGGGTTGCCGAGTCGATGGTAATCTTCGCACCCATCGACCAATTGGGGTGTTTGAGTGCCTCGGCAGCCGACACCTTGTACAACTCCTCGGCAGGAGTGCGACGGAAGGGACCGCCCGAAGCGGTGAGTATCAGGCGGCGCGGTGCAGACACCTCGCCCACCAGACACTGGTAGATAGCCGAGTGCTCGGAGTCGATAGGGACAATCGGTGCACGGTTTTGGAGCGCACGCTCAATGATGATATCGCCCGCCACCACCAGACTCTCCTTGTTTGCCAACGCCAACTTCTTGCCCGCCTCGACTGCCGCCAACGAGGGCAACATACCGGCATAGCCCACCAGAGCATTGACCACCACATCGACATTTGAGGCCGCAGCCACCTGAGCCACCGCCTCGGCACCTGCATAGACCTTGATAGGGAGGTCAGCGAGGGCCTCGCTCAACTCCTTGTAGTAGTTCTCGTCGGCTATCACCACGCAATCGGGCTCGAAGTGACGTGCCTGCTCGGCAAGTAGTTCCCAATTGCGATGGGCGGTGAGTGCTATCACCTCCATCTCCTCTTTCCACGCCTCGACCACATCGAGTGTCTGCACACCAATCGACCCTGTCGAGCCGAGCAGTGCAATACGCATCTTATTCTGTTTCTGCTCCTTCATCGCTTAAAACTCTACATAATTTTGGGGGTCAACTGCCTGACCGTCGTACCAGAGTTGGAACTCGGTGAGTGAAGGGTTGTCCTGCTCGTCGGGCCACACAGCACCTATCGTCTCGCCCACCTGCACGCGGTCGCCCACACTCTTCAACACCTGCGACAGATTCTTATAGACACTCAGGAAGTTGCCCTTGTGCTGTATCTGTACCACGTAGCCCTCGTCGGGATTCCACAGAGCGGAGATAACAGTACCTGCCTGGATAGCAAAGGCTTGCTGTATGTCGCTCACCTCCACTTCGGTACCCAATTGGCGTTTATTGGGGCTGAACACACTCTTCACGTCGCCACGATAGGGCGAGAGGAACTCCATATCGGCCAACTCGCCACGCGGACGACTCACAGTGCGGTTTAGTCCGTAGCGGCCACTACCCTCCATCTCGGCACGCAGAAGCGAGTCGGCCTCGGAGGCAGTGACGAGGCTCTTATCGGTAGCCACCGAATCGACCGGCAGCGATATATTCCTATCGACGGGGGTACGACCCTCCATAATCAGCGCCACATTGTCGGTATAGGCCGAGAGCGACTCCAACTCGGCAGCAAGCGAGTCGATGCGCAAGATGTTGTCGGTCATCTCGCGGCGCACCTTATTGCCCATATAACCCGGCATAATGTCGAGCAGCGAGGTGTAGGCCGACACGAGTACGCCTGCAACGAAGATGAGGAGTGCCACTCCGAAAAACTTTATCGCCACCTTCAACAGGGTGGTATGGCTGTACCACACCTCCTCGTCGGCGCTATTGTGTATGCTTATTCGATGTTTGCGCCTAATGTTGCGCAGAAAATAGCCTAAATTTCCGTTACCCATAGGTAGTCTAATTTATTACTTATCCCACAAAGTTACTATTTTTACAAATATCATCACCATCGTTCTGTGAAATTATAGCACAAAACTTTTGCAACTCCACCGAATAAACTCTATTTTTGTAGAAACTTACACAGAATAATAGATATTTTAACAACATAATAACGCTCTAATTCTAATAGAAATTATGGCAAAACCTACACTTTTGGTTCTCGCTGCCGGTATGGCTTCGAGATATGGCTCGCTCAAACAGATGGACGGAGTAGGTCCCAATGGCGAGGCGATTATCGACTACTCGATTTATGATGCTATCCGCGCCGGCTTCGGCAAGGTGGTGTTTGTAATTCGTCACCTCTTCGAGGAGCAGTTCAAGGCTGCCTTTCCGCCCGAAAGATTTGGCGGACAGATTGAGGTGGAGTTCGTATTTCAGGAGCTCGACGCTCTGCCCGAGGGCTACACCGTACCCGAGGATCGCGTAAAACCGTGGGGCACCAACCACGCTGTGATGATGGGTGCAACCGCTGTCAACACCCCCTTTGCGGTAATCAATGCCGACGACTTCTATGGCAAGAGTGCCTTCCAGAGCATTGCCGACTACCTGCGCTCGGTGGATGGCGCGAAGGGCAAATATGCACTTGTGGGCTACTGCCTGAAAAATACCCTCTCGGAGTTTGGCACTGTGTCGCGTGGTGCGTGCAGCGTGGCCGACGACGGAACGCTGCTCAATGTTGTGGAGCGCACCGCTATCAAGCGCGAGGAGGACGGAGTGGTCTATTATGAGGACGAGGAGGGCAAACACCCCATCGACGAGAATACCCCCGTGTCGATGAATATGTGGGGCTTCACCCCCGACTACTTTGCAGGCTCGGAGGTGCTCTTCAAGGAGTTCCTCGATGCGAACAACGCCAACCCCAACCCAAAGGCGGAGTACTATATCCCTTGGGCTGTGGAGCAGATGATGAGCCGAGGCGAGGCCACCACCAAGGTGCTCTCGTGCGACTCCCACTGGTTTGGCGTTACCTATCAGCAGGACCGACCCGATGTGGTTGCCAAAATTAACGCGCTTGTCGAGGCAGGCGAATACCCTGAGAAACTATGGAAATAACACAACAGATATGGTCGTTCACCCCTGAGGGTGATGCGATTATCCTCTACCAGATGACCAACAGCAGTGGCGCGAGCGTCACTCTGACCAACATCGGCGCAGCAGTGGTGGGCATCAACGTGCCCGACCGCAGTGGCGCTATGGCCGACGTGGTGCTGGGCTATCCCAAGGCCGAGGACTACCTCACGGGCGATACCTCGTGTATGGGTAAGACCCCGGGTAGGTTTGCCAACCGTATTGCGCGTGGCAAGTTCACACTCGATGGCACCGAGTATCGCCTGCCGATTAACAATGGCCCCAACCACCTCCACGGTGGCCCCAAGGGCTTCGCCTCGCGCATCTGGGAGGGTCGCGTGGAGGAGGACAGAGTGGTCTTTGCGCTCGATAGCGAGGAGGGCGACGAGGGCTATCCCGCAGCACTCTACACAGAGGTGGTATATGATTGGAGCGAGGATAACTGCTTGGATATCACACTGCTTGCTCAGAGCAACAGTGACACGATTATCAACCTTACCAACCACTCCTACTTCAACCTTGCGGGCGAGAGCAGCGGCTCGGTACTGGGCCACACGCTGAGGCTCTGCGCATCGCATTGGCTCCCCACCGACATCACCCAGATACCCACAGGCGAGATAGTCTCGGTGGAGGGCACCCCGATGGACTTCCGCGAGGCAAAACCGCTCGGCGAGGATATTGAGGCCGATTTCGACGCACTGCGCATCGGCGCGGGCTACGACCATTGCTGGGTTGTCGATGGCTACGAGGAGCCTAAGATGCGCCCCGTGGCGTTGCTGAGCGACCCTGCCAGCGGCCGCACCTTGGAGGTGAGTAGCGACCAACCTGGTGTGCAGGTCTATACGGGAAACTTCTTGGGTGGCAGCCCTGTGGGTAAAGGTGGCCGCTCCTATAACGACCGCGACGGTGTGGCTATCGAGTGCCAAGCCTTCCCCGACTCGCCCAACAAACCCCACTTCCCCTCGACCACCCTTCGCGCCGGCGAACGCTACGAGCGCCACATCCGCTTCCGCTTCGGCGTGGAGTAGAGAAGAGAATGCAGAAATGTTTAAACCTGAGAGTAGTTTGATACTACTCTCAGGTTTAAACATTTTGCTCAGCATCCTCAGTAAGGTAGATACCCCGATACATCTACTCGCCGCCTCGACACCTGCCTGCTTCACAGGCAATTGCAGGTCTGACCCACCCCCAAGCCCCC
>JAFXAY010000084.1 GCA_017521965.1 Tidjanibacter sp.
ATTCTCGGTGGTGTTCACTGCTACGTGGTGCTGGAAAGCGTAGCCCGGCTCGCTCACGTCACCGTCCCAAGCCACAGTGTAGCCGGTGTTGATGGCGTTGTCGATGACTGCCATAAACTCATCGAGAGGGAGGTTGTACATCATCTGGTGGTCCCAGTTGTCGGGTACCTCCACAGGAATCTGCTCGTAGAAGGGGTGGTGAGTGAAGCTGGTAATCTCCACATAGTCGTTCACGTCGAGGTCCAGATAGTCGTAGAAACTCTCGGCAGTGTACTCCTTGCCCTTGTAGGTGAATGTTTCGGGTACCTCGCCCAAGTATGCGTCGAGCACACCGTCCATAATCTCAGCGGGGATAGGCTTCTTCATATCTACCGAGGTCTGGCTGATGGTGCCAACCCACTTTGCGAGGTCACCGTGCGAGTGGGTGGGAGAGTCGTAGTTAATACCGTCATAGACCTCCTCGGGCATCCAACCCTTGTTGTCCATAACCCAAAGTACCATATGTGCAATACTGCCCTGGCTCACATTGCCCTTGCCACGACGGTAGTAGTTGTCCTGCATACGACGAACATAGTTGTGGCGCACGATGAACATCTCCGAGAGGTCGAACTCGCCCTTGCCCTTGCGCAGCAACTCCGACTCCATAAACGAAGTGGTTGCAAAGCACCAGCAAGTACCTGTGCTCGCCTGATTCTTGACGGGGGTCACACCATTTTCCTTAACAACGGTGAATTTGTACTCATAACTGTCCGACTGAGCGGCTGCGCTGCCACCTACTGCGGTGAGAAGCAACAGACTGAGGAGAGATCTCTTCAACATAATTGAATCTATTTAAGTGGTTAATAATTGGCCTGTTTGGCGGTAGAATATCTACACATCTACAAATATAGTGATTTTTAATTACCGCTATTCTGTTGTATAGATTATTTCACATAAAAACCGATAATTGTTAAACAAAAGCGGCAACCTTAGGAGTAGGTTGCCGCTAAACTAAATGTGTGCAAAGGTTGTGCTATCTGTTCATCACACCCTCCCACACAGCACGAGCCAAGGTGTGGTCCTCGGTGTCGCCATCGTAGTCCCAATACATAGCACCACGCATACCCTTCTCGGCGATATAGTCGCACTTGATGGCAATAGCGCGGGGGTCGTCGAAGGTGCAGACCACGTCGCCACTCTTCACCTCTACAACGTAGGGTGCTTTGGCGGTGTCGTCCCACTCGATGGTGAACTTATCCTCGGGGAGTTGAACGATGTTTTTGTAGTCGTTGAAACCCTCCAAAGCGCCCGATGCACGACCGTAGAAAGGCATACCGAATACAAGCTTCTCCATCGGCACACCCGCCTCTACGTGAGCCAGAATACCCTCCTCGCAGGTGATACCGGGCGACATCTCCGAACGATACATACCCGAGTGGTGCTGAGGAGCCGAGGCCATATCGTAGTTCATAACATTGACAAAGTCCATATACTGAACAGCCTCCTTGAAATCTACATACTTGGCATTGGCTGCCGAGGCCATTGTGAGCTGCATCTCTGCGGGCAGCACTCGGCGCAACTCCTTCATCAGCAGTGTGAAGTTCTCGGTGTCGTCGGGCGAGGCGGAGATACCTGCCATATCGCTGGTGGGGTACTCCCAATCGATGTCTATACCGTCCAGACCGAACTCCTCCACCACTCGCAGGCAATCCTTAGCAAATGCCTTGCGGCGCTCGTCGGTAGAGGCCATCTCACTGAAACGACCGCTGCCCCAACCACCAACCGAGAGCATTACCTTCAACTCGGGTTTAACCTCTTTGAGGGCTACCAGCGTTTTGAGGCGCTGAGGATTGTCGATGCGCACACCGTCGAACGAGTTGGTGACGTGGCCAAATGCGTAGTTGATATGGGTGAGGTGTGCCGGGTCGGGAATGACCGAACTCCACGAGGTGACGTAAGCAATCACCACCTTCTCGTTGGTGACCTCTTTCTGCTCTGCCTTGCAACCTGCCAGCAGGGCAAGTGCGGCTACTATTGTGATTATCTTCTTCATAGTCTGATTTTGTTTGTGGTGTTAAGTGTTATCTCAGGAAGGGGTTACCCTCGGGGTCGCACTCCATAATCCAACGCAGGCAGTTGATGAACATATAGTTCTGTGTAGCGTCGGTAAAGGCGCGGCTATCGTGACCCATATTCACATAGACCATACGGTAGTTGCGGTTGGTCCACACTACGGGCAGGTCACCGTCGGGAATAATATCTTTTAGGCCGAGAGGGTAGTTGTCGGGCGAGAGGCTGACAATAACGTCGATATTCTTATTCTCTCTGGGGCTGGGTTTCCACTGATACCACTCATTCTCGGGAGCGATGAAGGTCGAGGGCAGACCCTTGGCTATGCGGTGGTCCGACTTATCGACAACGAGTTTTGCAGGCATCGAGGGCCAATTATTGCGATAGAATACGCCACCGCCCAGGAAATCTACAAACCAAGGCCAATTGGTGTGACGGTCGTTGTAGGCCGAAACGTGGAAGCCAAACCAACCACCACCGTTCTCCATATAACGCTCAAATGCGGCACGCTGTTCGGGCGCGTGGGGCACATCGTTGAGCATCATAATCATACGATAATCTTTGAGTTTCTCGTCGTTCATATCGGCCATATTGGTAGTTACGTCGAAGACGAAACCGTCGCCGATGGTCAGACCCTTGAAGTACTTTACTGCCTCCTCTGCAAACTGAACGTGCGCCTCCTCAACGTGAGGATTGTAGAAGCAGAGCACCTTGAAACGTGGGAAGCGGGGACGCTCAGCACCCGACTGAGCCGATGCACTGATGGCAAAGAGTGCCACAAGTGCGGTAAGGATAAGTTTTTTCATAATAGTTGTTTTTGTTTAGGTTAATTCATTCGATTTCGGAGTGTTACTCGGCGCACCAGAGCAGGGCGTTGCTGAGCATCTTGACGAAGTTGGGCTCGTCGAAGAGTTTGGGCGAGTGGCCGAAGAGGAAATAGACGTTTTTGGCCTTTTTAGCCTCATTTACCCACACTACGGGGTGGTCGCCCATCTTGATTGGGGAGTCGGGCTGATAGGTGCTCTCATCGACAGTAGCGAGTACCAGAGCGTTCTCACGGGGTGAGCGGTCGAAGATGTACCACTCGTCGTCGGGGAGGTTGAAACGACCATCTAAGCCCTTCATTACGGGGTGGGTGGTGTTCTCTACTACCACATCTGCCGATGCCAACTCGGCGATGTAGTTCTGGTAGCGGATGCCACCCAAGAAGTCGGAGAACCACTCCCACATAGGCCAACCGTCGAACTCGCCGAGCAGCGATGCGTGGTGGAAGCCAATCCAATTGCCTTTACCCTCGTCGATATACTCCTCGAAGGCTGCCTGCGCCTCGTCGCTCCAAGTGTAGGGCACATAGTCGAGTTGCAGCACGATGTCAAAGCCTGCCAAGTACTCTTTGGTGATAGGCTCGGGGTTGTGTATCTCGGTGACTACCATATTGTTCTGAGCAGCAAACTCCTCTACCCACTCCACGCCACGAGCGGTGAAGGGGCCGTGATGACCACCACGCTCGGTGAGCAGAAGTACTTGTGTAGGCTCTTTGGGAGTGCAACTCAGAGTGGTGAGTGCGAAAAGTGTGGTTGCCGACACGATGGCAAACAATGATAAGATGCGTTTCATAGCGAATAATGTTTTAGGTGTTAATATCCTCTACAAAGTTACAATTATAATTGGAATAACCTAATCCTTAGGCAGAATAATTTTTATACTCCCATTTTGAGGTTTGGACAAATAGTGATATATTTGTTGTTGTTAACACCTTAAATCAAACTACTATGACTATGAAAAGAGTTATTCTTTCGTTGGTGGCAGTCGCCATCTCCGCTACTCTCGTAGCACAACCCCGCAACCGTACTCAGACTCCCGTAGAACCCGGCGCACCCGAAGGTGAGGCTTGGGTGACCACAGGCGACCGCAGCCAACTCTTTGCCCCTTCGGCACAGCCTCTGCGCTTCTCCTCGCGTGCTCCGCGTGGCACTGCTATCGTTATCGATGAGCAGCACCAGATGCAGAGCATTGACGGTTTTGGCTTTGCGCTGACTGGTGGTAGCGCCGAACACCTTATTAATATGAAGCCCGCCGCTCGTGCCGCTATCTTGCAGGAACTCTATGGCGCAGGCGAGAAGGATGTGCGCGTCAACTATCTCCGTCTGACCCTCGGTGCGTCGGATATGAACAGCTTCGTATTCTCCTACAACGACCTGCCCGCAGGCGAGGAGGATTTCGAGTTGAAGAAGTTCTCGCTCTCGCAGGACCTGAAAGATGTAGTCCCCGTGACCAAGGAGATTTTGAAGATTAATCCCAATATCAAGATTATGGCATCGCCTTGGTCGGCTCCTACCTGGATGAAGACCAACGGTAAGGTTAAGGGTGGCAAACTGCGCAAAGAGTGCTACGACGTCTATGCACGCTACTTTGTGAAGTATGTTCAGGCTATGGCCGCTGAGGGTATCCGCATCGACGCTGTTACCGTGCAGAACGAGCCCCTCAACTCGAACAACACTCCGAGTATGGTGTGGACTGCTGCCGATATGGCTGAGTTTGTTCGCGACCACCTCGGCCCTCAGTTCGAGTTGGCAGGTATCGACACCAAGATTGTTGTCTTTGACCACAACCTCGACCGCCCCGACTTCGCTTTGGAAATCTATGCCGACTCGGAGGCTGCCAAGTATGTCGATGGCGCTGCCTATCACCACTACGCCGGCGAGATGACCACTCTGGGCTATATGCACACCGCACGACCCGATAAGCACCTCTACTTCACCGAGCAGATGACTGTCGAGACCCCCGGCTCGCCCACCATCGATATCGCTGCGCAGGTTAAGCGATTGATTATCAATGTTACAGGTAATTGGAGCCGCAACGTGCTGCTCTGGAACTTGGCTGCCGATCCACTCAACGACCCCCACACCGACGATGGCGGTTGCTCGATGTGTCAGGGCGCGATTACTATTGATGGCGACGAGGTAGTTTCGCGCAATATCGCCTACTACGTTGTTGCTCACGCCTCGAAGTTTGTTGACGATGGCTCGGTGCGCATCGGCTCCACCCAGACCGGCGACCAGTCGGTAAGCCTCTTCACTGACGAGCAGCGCAAGGAGGTGAAACTGAGCGTGCTGAACAACAACGTTGAGGTATTGCCCAACGTCGCTTTCCGCACCCCCGAGGGCAAAATCGTCTTGATTGTCGCTAACGACACCTACAACACCCGCTCCTTCTCCATCAGCCACAATGGCTACTCGGCCAACGTACAACTCGCCCCCGGCAGCGTTGGCACTTATGTTTGGTAGAATAAGACGATTTACCTATCAATAAAAAAGATGCTACCGCCTTTCGGGACGGTAGCATCTTTTTTTATGGTTAGCAATCACGCTACTCGAACTTCAATGCCTTGTAGGAGTGAGGTTTGAGGGTGATGGTGTAGGTGGCCTGAGTGGGAGCAGCGGGGGCTGCGCCAAACGAGAACACGGGACGAGCGGTGCCCTGTATCTGCTCACCGGTCAGAACGTCGGTAGCAGCGTTTTTCTCGCTAACGGGGGCCACTACGTTGAAGGTAATCTCCTCGTCGTGGAACGACTCAACAACGATGGTATTGTTGTCGTAAACGTAGAGAGAGATATTGTTCGGGCCTTCGATAACGTAGGGGACAACACGCTTGCTCATAGTCGAGCGAATCGAGTTGAGTGCATTGTCGGGCAGGTTGTAGAGGTCGGCGAAGTTGTCGGGCACTACCAAGAGGTAGAGTGTACCCTTCGACACGGTTGCGCGGTGCATAATGGGCCAACCAAGGCCTGCGTCCATACCCGAAACCATCTCCCACGAGTCGTTGGTCTGGTACTGAATCTGCTGCATCAAGATAGGCTTCTTGGTGGGTGTGAGTGCGCCCCAACCGGCCTTAACCTCGGTGATGAGGGCCTTGCGGTCGGTATATTCGAGGTCAACAATCTTCTCGATACCCTTGCCCTGCATAGCGCGGAGGAAGCCCGAGGTGATCATCACATCTTTACCGTCCTGCAACTGTTTCAGAATTTTTGCCACGATATCGGGGTCGTGTTTAGCCTGCTCGGTAAGGAAGATAAACTCCTCGTCGGCGGGGAACTCGGGCACAAGATCCATAGGAATACCAATCATACCCAGATAGTTCTGCAAGAAGTCCTCGCCCTGCGAGTGGTAGGGCTTATAACTCTTGATGCCGATAGGCTCACCCAGATAGCCAATCACCTTGTCCACCTCTTCGAGGCTGTAACCTGCAGCGCGGGCTACGGTAGTAGGAGTAACCTCTTTCTTGCCAATCTTCACGGGCTTCATCATCTCGTCGAAGTCGAAGCTGGTGCCCTGACCGGTCCACGGTGCGCGATAGCGGTCGCTCAGAGGAGTGAGCATCTGGCGATAGTCGAAGAGGGTAATCTCGGGAGCCTTGGCAAACATTGTAATCCACAACTGCTCGCTGTAACGGTCGATGTAGCGCATACCGCCTGTATCAACCCAACCACCACCATTGCGACCGGGGGCGAGGTTGTTGTAGTAGCGCCATACCAGATAACCCAGATAGGGCTGCAAGTGTTGGTCGCTGCTCACTGCGTCGCGGGTCTCGGTACCGGTATATACACCGTCGAACTTCTTGGGACCCTTGTCCAAGTCGAAGCCCAGACCGTGGAAGTGGTCGTACCAGTTGGGGTACTTGATAACCACCTTTACATCGGGATTAACCCTCTTTGCAGGACCTAAAATTACCTCGTCGGCAGCCTTGTTCATCAGTTCCAGACGATACTCGGTCCAAGTGCGGTCACCCTTAGCCTCGATGCAGAGGTCGCATTTGCAGTCGGTGAAGAAGAAGTCGTCGAGGATAACCTCGTCGAAGAGTTCGGCCGACAGCTCCATAATCTCCTGAGCCTTGGCGCGCTCTACGGGGTCTTGGTAGCAGTAGGTCTCGAAGTCGTTCATCTCGCTGATGGTGTAGGTGATACCACCTGCTACCTCGATGCCCTGATCCTCGAAGAACTTGATGATTTTCTTCATCTCGTCCTTGTCGATGATGAGCTGGTCGCGGTGAGTTTCGAGGTAGATTTTGTCGACCTTTACCTGCGAAGAGATTGTTTCCCAAGTCGATTCGAGCCACTCGCGGTCGGTCATCTGCTGCACCTCATAGGCGCGAGTGTAGATGGCCACTCGGAAATTCTCATAGTTGTCTGCCTTCTTCTTAGCCTCGGCAGGCATTACAGCACAAACGAGAGCGAGTGCTGTGAAAAGTTTACTGAATAGTTTCATTGTTTGTAGTATGTTTGGTTAGTTGATATTTCATCCACTACAAAATTATTACAAATAAATAGAATACCTGCATCAATACACACTCAAAATTATTCCAATATAGTCGTCTGTGTACAATTTGTATTATAATTGTTCAAAACGAAAAAAGAGATTAAAAATAAATAGCGAGAAGCACCTAAGTACCTCTCGCTATTTGATTTTTGAAATGGTTAATGGCCTATTCTAATACTCCTCCTTCTCGTTGGGGAAGTGTTGACTCTTCACATCTTCGATGTAGTGGCTGAAAGCGTTGCGCATCTCGTTGCCAAGTTCGGCATAGCGACGCAGGAAACGAGGCGAGAAATCACCTGTGATACCCAGCATATCGTACGATACCAGCACCTGACCATCGACACCACTACCGGCACCGATACCGATAATGGGAATGTTTACCTCGCTGGCTACACGTGCAGCCAGCGCAGCGGGTACTTTCTCAATCACAAGAGCAAAGCAGCCTGCCTCCTCCAAGAGGTGTGCATCGTGAATAAGTTTGGCAGCCTCGGCCTCCTCCTTGGCGCGCACGGTGTAGGTGCCGAACTTGTGAATCGACTGGGGGGTCAGACCTAAGTGGCCCATAACGGGAATACCTGCGCAGAGGATACGCTGAACGGATTCCAAAATCTCCTCGCCACCTTCGAGCTTGATAGCGTCGGCTTGCGACTCCTTCATAATACGGATAGCCGAGTCGAGTGCCTGTTTGGAGTTGCCCTGATAGGTACCGAAGGGGAGGTCAACAACAACAAGTGCACGCTTTGCGCCACGGGTGACGGACTGAGCGTGATATATCATCTGGTCGAGTGTGATAGGCAGAGTGGTTTCATAGCCGGCCATAACATTAGCCGCCGAGTCGCCCACCAAGATAACGTCGATACCTGCACCATCGAGGATTTTGGCCATCGAGTAGTCGTATGCGGTGAGCATCGCTATTTTCTCGCCGCGACGCTTCATCTCCTGCAAACGGAGGGTGGTTACGGCTCTTACTGTTCCTTCTGTTGACATAGTTGAAATGTTTTATTAGGGTTTCTTCGGGACAAATGTAAATCTTTTTTTTGACAATTGCTCTATATCTCGCGGCTCAGCGTGCGAAATACCTCCCAGAGTACCGCACCGCCCGACACTGCCACGTTGAGCGAGTGCTTGGTGCCCACCTGAGGAATCTCTATCGCTCCGTCACACATATCGACAGCCTCCTGAGCCACACCCTCCACCTCGTTGCCAAAGACGAGTGCAAGTGGTGTGCGGTCGGCAAAGCGGGCAGTGTGGAGCATTTCGGCCCCCTCTACCTGCTCGATAGCGAGGACTGTGTAGCCCGCAGCGTGGAGTGCCTCGATAGCCTCGGTGGTGGTAGGGTAGTGGCTCCAAGCCACCGTCTGCTCTGCGCCAAGGGCAGTCTTGTGAATCTCCTTCGAGGGTGGGGTGGCACATATTCCGCAGAGGACTATGTGGCCAATGCCGAAGGCGTCGCAGGTGCGGAAGAAGGAGCCTACATTACCTGCACTGCGCACATTGTCGAGCACCACCGTAACGGGAAGTTTGTCGGCGGCGGCAAACTCTTCGACGCTCTTGCGACCCAATTCGCTATTTGTTATCTTTCTCATTGTCGTTAATCGCTTCTTGTCGGGCAAAAGTACCCTTTTTTTATGACTTTACCTTAAACCGAGCGGGTGATATCGAAAAAAAATGTATCTTTGTTATCGTTTCCGAAGAGTCGGATAGAAGTTTTAATTCATTATATTATAAGGTATGGAAAAGAAAGTTATTTGTTCGGATAACGCCCCTAAGGCTGTTGGCCCCTACTCGCAGGCTATTCAGGCGGGCGAAACCCTCTACGTGTCGGGACAGCTCCCCGTTAACCCTGCCGATGGCTCAGTGGCCGAGAGCATCGAGGAGCAGACTCGTCAGTCGCTTGCCAACCTCAGAGCAATCCTCGTTGAGGCAGGTATGGACTTTGGCAATGTGGTTAAGACCACCGTGCTGCTCGACGATATCAAGAATTTTGCTGCTATGAACGCAGTCTATGCAGAGCACTTTGCTGCTCCGTTCCCTGCGCGTGTTTGCTATCAGGTGGCTGCTCTGCCTCTCGGCGTAAAGGTCGAGATTGACGCTGTTGCAGTAGCTGAATAATTACTTTAACAAGTAAGGCTCAATAGTTTGAGTCACAAGCGAGAAGAGGAGGCTTTCGGCATTGCTGAGAGCCTCTTCGCGTGTGTAGTGGTCGGTGAGTGCGTAGCAGTCGGCGATAGGGGTAAGCGCCTCGCCACAATAGAGCACACAGGGCTTGGAGTAACGCTCGCAGAGGGCGCAAATGTGGCCGACAACTTTGCCCTGCTCGCTCTGGCTGTCGATGCGACCTTCGCCCGTAATTACCAAGTCTGCCTCGGCAACTGCCTCCTCCAAACCACTCAGTCGGGCTATCTCCTCGGCTCCCGAAACTATCTGTGCGCCAAGAAATTCCATCAATGCCCAGCCAAGTCCGCCTGCCGCACCGCTACCGCTGTTGAGGTGGGTGGCGCTCCTCGATATCTCCACCAGATGGGTAGCAAACTGCTCAATCAGTGCCACCTCTGCGGGTGTTGCCCCCTTCTGCGGAGCGTATGTTGCTGCTGCTCCTTCGGGACCAAGCAGAGGGTTGCGCACATCGCAAAGTGCGCGAAAATCGACCCCTCTAATGTTGTTCAACAGATTGTTTATGTCAATGCTATCAATCTTTTGGTAATCAACAATTGACGGTGTGATAATTTGTTGATGACTGTTGCGAAAAATTGTCCCTAACGCTCTGAGCATACCCACACCACAATCGCTGGTCGCCACACCTCCCAAAGCCACATCAATCCTCTTCGCTCCACGTCGGAGAGCGTGGGCAATCACCTCGCCCAATCCGTAGGAGGAGGCGGTGAGTGGCGAACGCTCCTCCTCGGCAAGCATTGCCAATCCAATCACCTCGGCCGACTCGACCACCGCACGCTCTCCGTCGAAGGCGTAGCGGCACTCCCTCGCTCGGCCAAGTGCGTCGTGGGCGGAGCAGGTGACAATGGGCATACCTGCGCCGAGCAGTGCCAAAGAGCCATCGCCACCATCGGCTATGGCAATTTTTTTACACTCCACATCTGTTGGGCGTAAATGTTTGATAGCGCGACAGATAACCTCGGCTGCACCCTCCGAAGAGAGTGTACCTTTAAATTTATCGGGAACAATTAATAGTTTCATTGTGACGAAATTAATCGAAAAAAATGTATATTTGAACGTTTAGAAATAATTTATTACTAATTATAACAAATTTCCCTATGGAAGAGAACAAACAGATTAAAGCAACACTCCCCGAAAACGCCTATCGCGAACTGCGTGAAGGGGAGCAGTATGAGCCTCTAATGTCGGCCCAGAGCAAGCCGAAGGAGGTTACTCCCTACTCGGTGGGTATGGGCCTGCTGATGGCGATTATCTTCTCGGCTGCCGCAGCCTATCTGGGCTTGAAGGTTGGTCAGGTATTTGAGGCGGCTATCCCCATTGCAATTATCGCTGTGGGTGTCGGCACTCTGACCAAACAGAAAAATATGCTCGGACAAAATGTTATTATCCAGTCGATTGGTGCAAGTTCGGGTGTGATTGTGGCAGGTGCTATCTTCACCCTCCCCGCACTCTATATCCTCGGCTTGGAGGCTAAGTTCTACCAGATTTTCCTCTCGTCGCTCTTTGGTGGCTTCTTGGGTATTGTGCTGCTGATACCGTTCCGCAAGTACTTTGTGAAGGATATGCACGGTAAGTTCCCCTTCCCCGAGGCTACTGCAACGACCGAGGTGCTCGTGTCGGGCGAAGGCTCCGGCGGACAGGCAAAACTGCTGGCTATCAGTGGTCTGATTGGTGGTATCTACGACTTTATCGTCAGCACCTTCGGCTGGTGGACCGAGTCTATCTCGACTCGTCTGATGGCTTGGGGTGCAAATTTTGCCGACCAGATGAAGGTTGTCTTCAAGGTCAATACCGGTGCTGCGGTGCTCGGTCTGGGCTACATCGTGGGTCTGAAATATGCCGCTATTATCTGCGCAGGCTCGTTTGTGGCTTGGTTTGTTATCGTGCCTCTGGTCAATGCGGTGGGTGGCGATGCAACTGCTGTTCTCTCGGCTGAGACACTCTTCAACGACTACGCTAAGCCTCTCGGTATTGGCGGTATCGCTATGGCAGGTCTGATTGGTATCATCAAGCAGGCAGGCATCATCAAACGCTCGCTCGGTATGGCAGTGAGTGAGTTGAAGGGCCAGAAGGGTGGTGCAAAGGTTGAGCGCACTCAGAAAGATATTTCGATGAAGGTGGTATTCGGCGTGCTGATTGGCTTGCTGGCTGCTCTCTTCGTATTCTTCCAGTTTGGCGTGCTGCACAATTGGGGCTTCACGATTATCGCACTGCTGGTGGTATTTGTGATTGCCTTCCTCTTTACTACCGTGGCTGCCAATGCTATCGCCATTGTGGGTACTAACCCCGTGTCGGGTATGACTCTGATGACTCTGATTCTTGCATCGCTTGTGCTGGTTAGTGCAGGTCTGAGTGGTAAGAGCGGTATGACTGCTGCGATGATTATTGGTGGCGTAGTTTGTACTGCACTCTCGATGGCAGGTGGCTTTGTTACCGACTTGAAGATTGGCTATTGGCTCGGTACTACTCCCGCTAAGCAGGAGGGTTGGAAGTTCCTCGGTACTCTCGTATCGGCTGCAACGGTGGCAGGTGTGATGATTGTCCTCAACAAGACCTACGGTTTTGTGGGCGAGGGTGCGCTGGTTGCTCCTCAGGCAAACGCTATGGCAGAGGTTATCCGCCCCTTGATGTCGGGTGGTGAGACTCCTTGGACTCTCTACTTTGCAGGCGCTGCTTTGGCACTGATTCTCACTATGATTGGTGTGCCTGCTCTGGCCTTCTCGCTGGGTATGTTTATCCCCCTCGAACTCAACACCCCGCTGCTCATCGGTGGTCTGGTAAGTTGGTTTGTAGGCTCGCGCAGCAAAGACGAGAAACTCAATAAGGCACGTCGCGACCGTGGTACACTGATTGCATCGGGCTTCATCGCAGGTGGTGCTCTGATGGGTGTGGTAAGCGCTGTATTGAAATATGTGGGCGTTGATGCATTTGCTTCGGCTTGGAATGCTACTAAGGGTGCTGAGTGGTTGGCAGTTGTGGTCTATATCGCACTGATTACCTACTTCATACTCCACACAATGAAGGCTAAGAAAGAGGATTAATTCTTAAAATATAGAAAGTTATGTTAGTAAAAGAGAGATTCTATAAATATATTGCTTACGACACTCAGAGCAGTGAGGAGAGCGAGAGTTTCCCCTCTACCGACAAGCAAAAGGTGCTCTTGGCCGACTTGGCCGAGGAGATGCGCGCGTTGGGTATGACCGAGGTCGAGATGGACGAGTATGGTTATGTGATGGGTACTATCCCCGCAACCGCAGGCTATGAGGCAAAGCCCACTATCGGCTTTATCTCCCACGTGGATACCTCGCCCGATATGAGTGGTAAGGATGTGAAACCCCGCGAGATTGCCGACTACGATGGCTCGGATATCGCACTCAACTCGGAACTTACTATGCGTGTGGCAGAGTTCCCCGAACTCTCCTTCTTCAAGGGTCATACACTGATTGTCACCGACGGTACTACTCTGCTCGGTGCTGACGACAAGGCGGGTGTGGCAGAGATTATGACCGCTGCCGAGTGGCTCATCGCGCACCCCGAGGTGGCTCACGGTAAGATTCGTATCGGCTTTACACCCGACGAAGAGATTGGTCGCGGTGTCGATTTCTTCTCGGTGGAGCGCTTCGGTGCCGACTTTGGCTATACCGTCGATGGCGGTATGGAGGGCGAGTTGGAGTTCGAGAACTTCAATGCCGCAAGCGCCAAGTTCACCGTTAAGGGTCGTAATATCCACCCCGGCTATGCCAAGGATAAGATGATTAACGCTATGCACGTGGCTATGGAGGTGGCTTCGATGTTGCCCGCCACTCAACGTCCCGAGCACACCGAGGGCTACGAAGGCTTCTACCACTTAGTTGGTATGAAGGGTGAGGTGGAACTTGCCGAACTGAGTTACATCGTACGCGACCACTCGCGCGAGAAATTCGAGCAGAAGAAGGAGTATTTGCAGCGTGTGGAGAAGTATATGGCCGAGAAGTATGGCGAGGGCGTGGTGTCGCTCGCTCTGCGCGACCAATACTATAATATGCGCGAGATGGTTGAGCCTCACCCCGAGGTTATCGACAAGGCCAAGAAGGCTATGGAGATGGCAGGTGTGGTGCCTATCGTACGCCCGATTCGTGGTGGCACCGATGGCTCGCGCCTCTCCTATATGGGTCTGCCCTGTCCGAACCTCTTTGCGGGCGGTATGAACTTCCACGGTAAGTTTGAGTACTGCTCGGTGCAGAGTATGGAGCGCGCTACCCAGACCATCATTAACCTCGCTACCCTATGGGCTGAGTAGAGTGGGGTGATAGGAAATATAACAAAGTGTTAGAAATTTGTCTAAAAACCGAAGAAACCAATTTAGAGTATGAAAAAGTTTGTATTTTTGATGGCTCTCAGCCTGATGAGTGTATGCGGTGCATCGGCTCAGGGTTGGGGTGATTTGCTGAAAGGCGTGATTGGCGAAGAGGCAGCCGGTGCTGTCAATTCGTTGCTTGGAGGTGGCTTCTCTACCGCAAGTGTTGTGGGTAGTTGGAGTTACGAGGAGGCGGCAGTGTCGCTCAGCTCCGATAACCTGCTCTCGCAGGCGGGTGGTATGGTGGCATCGGGCACTCTTGGCGACAAGATTGACGATGTGTTGGCCAAAGCGGGCATCAAGGCTGGTGCTTTCCAGATGACTTTCGAGGGTAACAGCAAGTTCGCCGCCACTATTGGCTCGCGCACTCTGCGTGGTACCTACTCGGTGAATGAGAAGAACAAGACTATGCAGCTCGCCTTCAACATCGTGTCGGGTATCCCCGGTACTAACTTCACCGCATCGGTGGAGATGAGTGGCGGCAGTATGAGCCTGCTCTTCAAGGCCGACAAGTTGTTGCAGCTCGTGAAGGCTGTGTCGGGTTACACCAACAACGCCACACTTTCGACCATCTCTACTCTTGCATCGGCTTACGACGGAGTGAAGGTGGGCTTTAAGTTGAAGAAGAATTAATGACTGATAATTAACTAATTAATAGAGTGTTACTATGAAGAAACTTTTGTTTTCCGCAATCGCTGTTCTGGCTGTAACCGCTGTTTCGGCTCAGGACGAGAAACCTAACCCTGGTGCACCTTATGTATTCACCGAGGTTGTCGATGTACCCGCTACCCCCGTTAAGGACCAGGCAAGCAGTGGTACTTGTTGGAGTTTTGCAGGCGTTGGCCTCATTGAGAGCGAGTTGCTCCGCACCGGTAAGGGCGAGTACGACCTTTCGGAGATGTTCATCGCTCGTTGGTGCTACTATGAGAAGGCTGTTAAGTATGTGCGTATGCACGGTACTATCAACTTCGGCGCAGGTGGCTCGACCGAGGACGTGTTCAACGTATGGGAGCGCTACGGTCTTGTACCCGAGGAGGTTTATCGTGGCTTGGAGTATGGCTCGGAGAGCCACAACCACGGTGAGGTTGATGCAGCCCTGACTGCTTATGTTAACTCGATTATCGACAATAGCACCCTGACTCCCGCGTGGAAAGAGGGTATCAATGGTATTCTCGACGCATATTTTGGTCCTCTGCCCGAGACTTTTACCTACAAGGGCGTAGAGTACACCCCCAAGACCTTTGCTGAGAGCCTCGGTATCTATCCCGAGGACTATGTATCGTTCACCTCCTACACTCACCACCCCTTCTACGAGACCTTCATCTTCGAGGTACCCGACAACTGGGCTTGGGAGCCTTCGTGGAACGTGCCTTTCGAGGAGCTGATGCAGATTGTTGACTACTCGTTGGAGAACGGTTACACCGTAAACTGGGGTGCTGACGTTAGCGAGCCCGGTTTCCAGACCGGTAAGGGCTATGCAGTAGTGCCCACTATGTATGTACGCGAGAAAGAGGGTACTGAGGAGTCGCGTTGGGTACCCGTGCCCACCTCGCAGCAGCGCTCGATGATGGCTAACCTCAAAGAGCCCGTTGACCCCGTAGAGATTACTCAGGAGATGCGTCAGGAGGCTTTCGATAACTACCAGACTACCGACGACCACGGTATGCTCATCACCGGTATCGCTAAGGACCAGAACGGTAACAAGTTCTACAAGGTGAAGAACTCGTGGGGTGACACCGGTGTTTACAACGGTTACTTCTACGCTTCGTGGCCCTTCGTAGCCTACAAGACCAACCAGATTGCTGTTCACAAGAACGCTATTCCCAAGGAGATTAAAAAGAAATTGGGTCTGAAATAGTTACTTCGGTGATGGTCGGAATCCAGAGTTCCGACCATCACTTTTTTTATACCTATATATAGATTATGAAGAAGACGGTTTTTGTTCTGCTTGCTCTCTTGGTGTCGCTCTCGCTATCGGCACAGCGTTTTAGCTATCGTGGCTTCTCGGGTGGTATGATGCTCCACGCGGGGTGGATCGATGGTGGTGATATTAATGTGGGTGGCTTGCAGCAGTCGATGAACGGAGTCACCAAGGGTATCGGTGGTGCATTGAAGGTGCAGTTTGGCGACCATCTGCGCATCGGCACCGAGGGCTATACATCGGCTCTCTCCTATGGC
>JAFXAY010000085.1 GCA_017521965.1 Tidjanibacter sp.
ACACTCCCTAACACTCCCTAACACTCCCTAACACTCCCTAACACTCCCTAACACTCCCTAACACTCCCTAACACTCCCTAACACTCCCTAACACTCCCTAACACTCCTTAACACTCCCTAACGCTCCCTAACACTCCCTACCCTCCCTTCAACTCCCTTCAACTCCCTTCAAAAAAAAGTTGGTGCAGAGTGTGGTAGTGTCAAAATTATTCCTACCTTTGTGGCGCATAAGGAGCCTTTACGGACTACGCGTTACGAAAGGTGAAAAGGGAATCCGGTGCAAATCCGGGACAATACCAGTTGCTGTAATTCCCAGTTCGTCAGAACTTTATCTGTCGTATTCTTTGCCACTGATTAACAATCGGGAAGGCGCGACAGGGGGGATAAGTCAGAAGACCTGCCTTAGCATTTTGGATTATAACCTGCTGGGATATGGGTCGTAATCACACATAATTATTACTGCTATTTGCATATTTGAGCGATTGGTGCTTGGGGTACTATGCTTTGTCGTAGTCGTCGTATGCCCGCATCAGATTTAGTTGGTATGGTAGTGCGCATTTTGCCGCTATACCTTGACCGTACACCTTTTTGTGATTAAAGGTGTGAATTGCCCGTATGTAGATGTTGTAATAGCCTGACAAACTGCATTTTGTTTAACTTAATTTAAATATCTATGGGCAAAACTATTTATCAGTCTCCCGTGGTGGAGATTCTCGATGTAGTCATCGAGGCAGGTATCGCATTGTCGGACACATCGCAACAACCTTCGTCGTGGCGTGATATGTAGAACTTAATCAAACAGTGCACTATGAAAAAGAGTCTATTATTTGTAGTTATCGCAACGCTTATTGTTGCTTGTCAGAACAACGACCCCTTCACTCCCTCCACCGAGCCACTTGTGGTTACAGGTTACAACGGTGTGCAGAGCCGCACCGCGTTTGGCACTCCCGACAGCTCCGTAATCCCCTACATTTGGAGCGCCGGCGACCGCGTATGGTTGGGCGGTCAGCAGAGCTCGGCACTGACCGAGGATAGCACCCTGGCTCGTTTTGAGTTCGATGGTGGCACAGCCATTATCGGCTCCGAGGGCCACATCTTCTATAATATGACCGACGAGGCGAACAGTGCCAAGGTCCTCGCTACTCAGAGCGCCGATGGCAATTTGGGCAACGACGGTGACTTCGGCTACGCCTTGCTCGACGAGTTCAACACCTTCTGCTTGGAGCACAAGACCGCCTACATCTGGTTTGACACCAAGACCACCGACGACGATATGCCCAAGCTGAACTCCATCAAGGTAAGCACCGAGGGTGCATCTATTGCCGGTGAGCGCACCTACAACGTTGCAAATGGCGATTGGGATAATACAATTACAAGTGGCAGTTCCACTATTACGCTAAACTTTGAAGGGGGCAAGCAATTACAATCAGCAAATGAGGGTGTTATGGCGGCAATGGTGGTGTTGCCTGCCGAGGTGGCCGGCACTAAAATCACTGTAGTCTATACCTTTGCCGATGGCAGTACCTTCACCGAGATAAAGAGCCCTTCGAATGACTTCACAAGTGGTGCTACTCAGCGCATTGTGACCACCATCAACAAGGAGAACTTGGTGGCTCCTGGTCCTGCCTACGAATTGCGCGTGCTCACCTTCGAGGATGAGGACAAAAAGTTCTCCCCATACACATTGGACTATGCCGGAGTGGAGATTACCAAGTGGAGCGATCTGATTGACGATCCTCAGTATGGTGGTCCGCTTATGTATGGAGATTGTATGACGGCAATGTACACTTGGTATGATCAGGGCAACACCGAGCTCACTCACACCTTCCCCGACAATTACTCCTACTGCTACTGGGGTGGTGGTCACGCCATCTCAAACTATTGGGGCGCGGGCTGGACCGACGAGGATAGAAATAATCACATTGCCAAGTATTACGGCGAGGACTATGTTATGGAGAATGCAGGTAACGACTCGATGCTTGGTTGGTTTAACGTCCAATTGATGATACCCGTAGAGGCTCATTCGGGCGAGAACTTCGCAGTACACTACGGATACAAAGATGAAGAATCATATATCGAAAATCTTCCCGAAGTTTCGTTTGCCGACGATGTGGCGCGTGTTATCGACCATATGTGGGTTACCAACACCAACTACACCCTCAACCAACTCTACAATGGTGTGAAGAGTGAGGAGGGCAATAACTTTGGTGGCAATTGGGAGGGCCTCACCGAGGATGCTTGGTTGAAGCTTGTAGCCCAAGGCTTTGACGAAGTAGATGCCGATGCCGATGCTGAGCCTATCAGCGAAGTGGAGTTCTACTTGGTGCAGGGCGAAAATGTCGTAACCGATTGGGAGAAGTGGGATCTTTCGGGGCTTGGCGCAGTCAAAAAGGTACGCTTCAACTTCCTCTACTCCGATGAGATGGGTGGCCGCTTTGGCTTTACAATCCCTGGTTACTTTGCTTATGATGATATTGCTGTTCGTTTCGAAAAATAACCCCTTCCACTTATGACTCTTCGTAAAGGATTTTTATTAATAGTTAGTACTATTGTCGGGATACTCTTCTCGTCGTGCAATTTCGACGACGATATTACCACCGACATAGGCGGCGAGGATGGTAGTGCTATGGAGCACTACCGTCCTGCCCTTATCAGTAGTAGCCCCAATTGGAACAAGGTTTATGACTACACTCCCGCTCCCGGACAGTTTATCAACGAAACTAAAACGGGAGGATTTGATGGCACACAGACCACGCCCGAGGCGGCAATAGCCTATGCCGAGAGCCGAATGAACGAGGTGGACAGCAAAGGCAACCCCTCCCCAAACTATGTGTCGTTAGGTGGTTTTGGAGGCTATATCGTTGTAGGCTTCGACCACAGCATCGACAACTCTGGCGGCTATGACATCGGCATCATTGGCAACTCATTTAGCGGCTCGTCGGAGCCTGGTGTGGTGTGGGTTATGAGAGATGAAAATGGCAACTCACAACCCGACGATACTTGGTACGAATTGGCAGGCTCCGAGACGGGCAAGGCCGAGACAATACAAAACTATGCTGTGACCTACTATCGCCCCAGCGAACCGAAGCAACCCGTACAGTGGACAGATAATCAGGGCAATAGTGGCGAGATAGACTACCTCAAACAGTTTCATCGTCAGGACTACTACTATCCCCTATGGATTGAGGAGGATAGCTACACCCTCACAGGTACCTGCTTGGAGCCTCGCAACTACGACGCCTCGGGCAATGGCTCCTATTGGGTAAATGGCGAGTACGATTGGGGCTATGCCGACAATTTCAGCTCGACTGACCGCTTGACCGACGACGCCAATGCGGGTGGTGCGGCAAATGCCAACCACTTCAAGATTTCCGATGCGATAGATGCCAAGGGCAAACCTGTGGAGTTGAAATTCATAGACTTTGTAAAGGTGCAGTGTGCGGTGAACTCCAAGAGTGGCTGGCTCGGCGAGGTCTCAACCGAGGTCTTCGGTGTCTATGACTACAATCTGAAACTGAAACAACAATAGCAGCGATGAGAAGATTTTTGAGGTTACTACTGCTTGGAGGCCTACTGCTGACCACTTCGTGTATGAAGTGGGAGTATGGCTTGGTGGAGGAGTTCGACACCTCTGACTCCCCCGAGGGACTCTTTGTCTGCAACGAGGGTAATTTTCAGTATGGCAACGCCACACTCTCCTACTACAACCCCGCAGCAGGTGAGGTGGAGAACGAGGTGTTCTATCGCGCCAATGGTATGAAACTCGGCGATGTGGCGCAGAGTATGGTGATTCGCGACGGTATAGGTTGGGTAGTGGTCAACAACTCCCACGCTATCTTTGCCATCGATATCCGCACCTTCAAGGAGGTGGGGCGCATCGTCAATCTCACCTCGCCTCGCTACATACACTTCCTATCCGACGAGAAGGCCTATGTGACGCAGATTTGGGATAACCGCATCTTCATCGTAAACCCCAAACGCTACGAGATTACGGGCTATATCGATGTACCCAATATGACAATGGAGTCGGGCTCTACGGAGCAGATGGTGCAGTGGGGCAAGTACCTCTATGTGAACTGCTGGTCTTACCAAAACCGTATCCTCAAAATCGACACCGAGACCGACCAAGTGGTCGATGAATTGGTTGTAGGTATCCAGCCCACCTCGCTGGTTATGGATTGCAACAATAAACTCTGGACCATCACCGATGGCGGCTATGCAGGCTCGCCCTATGGCCACGAAGCGCCATCACTCTATCGTATTGATGCCGAGTCGTTTGCCATCGAGAAGCAATTCAAATTCGAGTTTGGCGATGCCCCCTCGGAGGTGCAACTCAATGGCACGCGAGATAAGCTCTATTGGCTCAACGATGATGTGTGGGAGATGGACGTTACCGCCGACCGAGTGCCCGACGAGCCCTTTTTGGCATACAGCGGCACTATCTACTATGGACTGACGGTAAGCCCCTACAATGGCGATGTCTATGTGGCCGATGCTATTGACTATGTTCAGCAGGGCAAGGTCTATCGTTACTCCAAAGAGAGGAGGCTGCTCGATAGTTTCTATGTTGGTATTATCCCGGGTGCTTTTTGTTGGAAATAAACTACTTATAAGATGAAGAGGCTTTTACTTATAATCTGCTTATTAGTACCATATCTCGCGCTGGCCCAAACGGATAGAAGAAGAGATTGGGTGCGAAATGGTATAGATATCCCCGAAGTTACGGTCTATGGCAAACGTCCCCTGAAAGAGATTGGCACACAGCAAACCAAGTTCGACTCGGTGGTGTTGAAAGAGAACGTGGCGCTCTCGATGGCAGAGATTCTCACCTTCAACTCCTCGATTTTTGTCAAGAGCTACGGGCGTGCTACTCTCTCAACGGTCGCCTTCCGTGGCACATCGGCCTCCCATACACAGGTGACTTGGAATGGTATGCGCATCAACAACCCTATGCTCGGTATGACCGACTTTTCGATGATTCCCTCCTACTTCATCGACGATGCCTCGCTACTGCACGGTACCTCATCGGTCAATGAGACGGGTGGTGGTATGGGTGGTGCTGTAAAACTCTCCAC
Source organism: Tidjanibacter sp. (assembly GCA_017521965.1). GTDB lineage: Bacteria > Bacteroidota > Bacteroidia > Bacteroidales > Rikenellaceae > Tidjanibacter. The sequence goes on from JAFXAY010000085.1 coordinate 5,076, forward strand.
CAAGCCCGCACAGAACGAAGGCTTTGGTGTGCAATACATACAGGGAGTAGGCTCTTTCCGCACCTCCGACGAGTTCCTGCGCCTTACCTATGGTGACGACCACTTGCAAATCTCTACCCGTGCGGTGCTCTCCACCTCGCCCAACGACTTCGAGTACCGCAACCACGACAAAAAGGAGAATATCTACGACGAGGAGATGAACATCATCGGTCAGTACTACCCCATAGAGCGCAACCGTAGCGGCTCGTTCCGAGATTTCCACCTTTTGCAGGAGGTCTATTACAACACGGGGCGTGGCGATCGCTTTGGGCTAAACGGGTGGTACATCAACTCCAACCGCGAACTCCCAATGCTCACAACCGACTATGGCGAAGAGACCGACTTCGACAACCGCCAAAGAGAGGAGACTTTCCGAGGAATACTCTCGTGGGACCACCTCGAAGAGGCGTGGAAGGTGACAACCAAGGCGGGCCATATCCATACTTGGATGGCCTACGACTACAAGCGCGATGTGGGCAATGGCACAATGACCCATATGACACGCTCGCGCAGTAAGATAGATACCTTCTACGGTCAGGCCGAGGGCGAGTACTATATTGGCAACGAGTGGCTATTCACTGCAAACCTCGCAACCCATCAGCACATCGTGTCGAGTGAGGACAAGAATATCATCCGTCAAGATGGTGGCAAGGCTGTTGTGGGCTACCGCAAAGGTCGCGCGGAGGTCTCGGGCGTGCTCTCCGCCAAGTGGCGACCTGCCGAACGCTTCGGCATCTCGGCCACCCTGCGCGAGGAGATGTATGGTAATGAGTGGACACCTCTCATACCCGCACTCTTTGTCGATGGTGTGCTCTCCGAGAGGGGTAATATCATAGCCAAGGCATCGCTATCGCGCAACTACCGTTTCCCTACACTCAACGACCTCTACTTCCTACCCGGTGGTAACCCCAACCTCAGAAAGGAGAGTGGTTGGACCTACGATGCGGGGTTATCGTTTGCGGTGGGCAAGCAGGGGGTCTATTCGCTGAGTGGCTCGGCAAATTGGTTTGAATCCTATATCCACGATTGGATACTCTGGCTGCCTACGGTCAAGGGCTTCTTCTCGCCCAAGAACATTAAAGATGTACACGCTTATGGCATTGAGGCTCAGGCCAATCTCTCGGTGGCACTCTCCTCCGAGGTACAGCTATCACTCGATGGCAACTACTCGTGGACACCCTCTATCAACAAGGGTGAGCCTATGAGCGAGGCCGACCGCTCGGTGGGTAAGCAACTGCCCTACATACCCCGCCACTCGGCCAACCTCACAGGTAGGCTCGCGTGGCGCAGTTGGTCGTTCCTCTATAAGTGGTGCTACTACTCCGAGCGATTTACAATGTCCTCCAACGACCTGACACTGACAGGTAAACTCCCAAAATACTATATGAGCAACATCACTCTCGAAAAGGAGATGCAGTTCAGTTGGGCAGACCTGTCGCTGAAAGGGACAATAAACAACCTTTTCGACGAGGAGTATCTATCGGTGCTCTCGCGACCAATGCCTGGTATCAACTTCGAGTTTTTTATCGGCATCACGCCCAAGTGGGGCAAGAAAAAATAGAGTATTCTATATAAGTTGTGTCAGGCTCTCGACCTGAGGGTATGGTGATGTACAAATTGTTATAAGTAGGTCACCATACCGTCGTTATTGGCGATGGGTTTGGTGCGCTGGCCATCGTAGCCGGAGTAGCCGAGGGCCACAGCGCAGACCACGCCGCACTCCTTGGGTATGGGGAGGAAGGTGCGGAGGTACTCCTCGGCCTGTTCGCCCTGCGGTTCATCTTTCAGGCGTGGGCGGCCGCCGACGTGCACCCAGCAGCTGCCAAGTCCTGCCGCCTCGGCAGCCAATTGGAGGTAGGTGGCCGAGATAGCGCAGTTTATCTCCCAGAGGTCGGTGAGGCTCTTAGTGCCCATCACCAGCACCACGACAGGTGCGCCCACCATAAAGGCCGACCCATAGTCGCGCATCTCCGACATACGACTGATAATCTGCGGGTTGTCGATAACCATAAAGCGGGTGCTACGCGTATTCTTCGACGAAGGGGCGGTGAGCGTAGCCTCCATAATCTTCTCAATCAGTGCGCGCTCCGGTTTCTGCTCCGCGAACTTGCGGCAGGAGCGGCGCTTAGATACCAACTCAAAAAAATCCATATCTCTACTTTCGTTAAATTGTGACTATTTATTAACCAAATGTATGAAATTTCTGCAAAATAAACTAATTTTACACTTCATCGAACAAAATACTCTTTACAATGGAGAAAAAGAATACCATAACCGCCGCACTTGTCTATGACTTCGACGGTACCCTCTCGCCCGGCAATATGCAGGAGTACGACTTCATACCCGCAGTGGGCAAAAGTAATGCCGAGTTCTGGACCGCCAGCAACGTGCTTGCCGAGCAGCACGATGCCGACCCCATACTCTCCTATATGTTTATGATGTTGCAGGAGGCCAAGGCCAAAAACCTACCCCTCAAACGACAGCTCTTCGTCGATAGCGGTCGCAACATCACCCTCTACCCGGGCGTGAAGGAGTGGTTCCAGCGCATCAACACCTACGCCGCCGAGCGAGGCATTGAGATGCTCCACTACGTCAACTCCTCCGGCCTCAAAGAGATTATCGAGGGTAGCAGTATAGCCCACGAGTTCAAGAATATCTACGCCTGCGCCTTCCTATACGACGAAAATGGCGACGCCTATTGGCCTGCGGTGGCGGTCAACTACACCACCAAGACCCAATTCCTCTACAAGATAAACAAGGGCGTAGAGTCGGTGAGTGACTCCCACTTGGTCAACCGTTATGTGCCCGAGGAGGAGCGACCGCTCCCCTTCAACCGAATGATATATGTGGGCGACGGTACGACCGATATCCCCTCGATGCGTCAGGTGAAGTACCACGGTGGCCACTCCATAGCGGTCTATGACCCCACCTCCGAGAAGGGACGACGGGTGAGCGAGGAGCTGATTGCTCAGGGTCGTGTGTCGCACATCTGCCCCGCCGACTATCGCGAGGGCCGCAAGATGGACACCATAGTCAAGACCATCATCGACAAAATCTACACCGACCACCAACTCAAACTCCTCGCCAAGGAGCAAGACCCGCAAGGTGACGATGGCTCGGCCTGCGCACTATAATGACAATACCCATACCTATTTATATTATACCAAACTATGAAGAAAATAGTATTTGCAACCAATAACGCCCATAAATTGGAGGAGGTGCGCGCCATTGTTGGCGACCGCTTCGAGATTGTACCACTCGCCGCCACCGGCATCACCGAGGAGATACCCGAGACCTCCGACACACTCGAAGGTAACGCCTTGCAGAAGGCGCGCTACATCTACGAGCGCACGGGCTTGGACTGCTTCGCCGACGACACAGGCTTGGAGGTCGCCGCGCTGGGTGGAGCACCCGGCGTGCACTCGGCACGTTACGCCACCGATGGCCACGACCACGCCGCAAACCGTGCACTGCTGCTCCGCAACTTGGAGGGTGTCACCGACCGCTCGGCACGCTTCCGCACTGCCATAGCCCTCATACAGGAGGGCGCCGAGAGGCTCTGCGAGGGCGAGGTGCGCGGCACGATAGCCACCGAGGAGCGTGGCGAGGGCGGCTTTGGCTACGACTCCCTCTTTATCCCCGAGGGCCACACCACAACCTTCGCCGAGATGTCCCCCGAACTGAAAAACTCGATGAGCCACCGCGGCAGAGCAGTAGAGAAATTGGCGGAGATGTTGTAAGATTTATAGGCCCAATAGGCCCAATAGGCCCAATAGGCCCAATAGGATAATAGTATGGACAACAAGGAGTTTATTCGTCAGAAAGGAAGTGTAGAGAATCTGATTTTCTACAAAAAAGCAGTATGTATCTACGATATAACTTACTACTTTGCTCATACATATCTTCAGAAAGGCGACCGAACCATAGACCAGATGGTTCAAGCTGCACGCTCTGGAAAGCAGAATATAGTTGAGGGGTGTTCGGCAAGCACGACCTCTACCGAGAGTGAGATTAAACTTATCAATGTTGCCCGAGCAAGTCTGCAAGAATTACTTGAAGATTATAAGGACTATCTTCGAGTCAGAGGTTTACAGCAGTGGAAAACTAATGACAGAAGGTATTTACAAACACGAAGAGTTTGTGCTACACACAATGATACAACTTATTACGCAGCAGCGATTAAAGAGCGAAGCGACGAAACAATTGCTAACATTGCAATTACTCTAATACATCAAACAGATTGTCTAATTAGGAGTTACTTTAATAGAATAAAGCAAGATTTTCTGGAAAATGGTGGGCTCAGAGAAGAGATGACAAGAGAACGTATCAAATATCGTCAAAAGTAGTAGTATGCTTTTGACGATAACATTATAGCCCTAAATGAGAAACTCATTTAGGGCTATAATCATATTGGGCTTATTGGGCCTATTAGGCCTATTATGCCTACTTCTTCAAAAGATTCAGAGCCTGCAAAGGTGCAACATCACCGATAACCTCCTCAACAACCTTCTCCTTGGCTACGTTGAGCGAGAGGTTTGCCTTAGCGTCGCGCGACGAAGCAGCCACTGCGATAGCGTAGTCACCAGCGTCGAGAATCCAAGCGTTGCGAGCCTCGTCGAACCAAGCCAGATCCTTGTTGGTGAACGACATGGTCAGTACCTGGCTCTCACCGGGTGCCAACGACTTGGTCTTAGCAAAAGCAACCAGCTCCTGAGCGGGCTGACCGGCAGCGTTTGCGGGAGCAGCAGCATAAACCTGTACTACCTCCTTACCTGCCACCTTACCGGTGTTGGTAACCTGTACGCTAACCTCGTAGCCACCCTTAACCGACTTAACCGAAGCGTTGTCGTAAGCGAAGGTGGTGTACGACAGACCGTAACCGAAGGGGTAGGATACGTCAACACCGAAGGTGTCGAAGTAGCGGTAACCTACATAGATATCCTCCTCATAGTTGGTGTAGTCCACATCCTTAACCTCTACCTTAGGAGCGTTAGGATCTGCGGGCTGACGGTTTGCGGGACGAGTGTAGTTGCCGGGGAAGTTAGCCGACGACTTGATGCTCTCGTAGGTGTTAGCAAAGGTCATAGCAAGCTTACCCGAGGGGTTAACCTTACCTGCCAATACGTCAGCTACGGTGTTACCACCCTCCTGACCGCACTGCCAAGCCAACAGGATAGCGTCGGGAGTATTCTTCCACGAAGCGGTCTCGATAGCGCCACCGATGTTCATAATAACAACTACCTTCTTGCCAGCAGCGTGGAACTGCTCGGTAACGTTGGCAATCATCTTCTGCTCTACGTCGGTGAGCAACCAGTCGCCCTGAGCGTTCTTACGATCCGAACCCTCACCAGCCTGACGACCGATGGTGATCAGAGCCACGTCAGCGTTCTTAGCAGCCTTCTCGATAACCTTATCCTTAACCTCTACCTCGGCGATGGTGGGAGCACCCCACATACCGCGGCGCTGAGCAGCCAGACGCTCTTTCTCCTCTGCGATGTAGTTGGTATAGAAGTCGCTAACCTCTTCCTCCATCTTGTAACCGGCGTTGGTCAGACCCTCTTTCAGGTCAACAACGTATGCCTTGTTCACATTACCCGAACCGGTACCACCAGCGATGAAGTCGTAGGAGGTAACGCCGAACACAGCAATGTTCTTCACGTCAGCACCGAAGGGCAGAGTGTTAGCCTCGTTTTTCAGCAGTACCATACCCTCGGCAGCCGAGTTACGGGTAACCTCAGCGTGAGCCTTCAAGTCGGGCTTGTTGCTGTACTGGTAACCCTTGAAGCGGGGCGAGCGTACAATCATATTCAGAACGTTCTCAACGCACTCGTCGAGGTCCTCCATAGCGAGGCTACCGTCCTCGATAGCGGCCTTGATAGCATCAGCCTGACGCTGGTTACCGGGCATCAGCAGGTCGTTACCTGCGTGCATCTGAGCGACAGCGTCGATACCGCCACCCCAGTCGGTCATAAACATACCCTCATAACCCCACTCCTCGCGTACGATGCCTTTCAGCAACTCACGATTCTCGGAGGTCATAGTACCGTTCATCAAGTTGTAGGAGGTCATAATAGTCCAAGGATCAGCCTCCTTGATAGCAATCTCGAAACCACGGAGGTAGATCTCGCGCAGCGCACGGCTCGACAGACGAGCGTCGTTGCGGCTACGGTTGGTCTCCTGGTTGTTCACAGCAAAGTGCTTAATCGAAGTACCTACACCGTTGCTCTGCACACCATTGATCATAGCGGCAGCAATCTTACCGGTCAACAGAGGATCCTCCGAATAGTACTCAAAGTTACGACCGCACAAGGGGTTACGCATAATGTTAACGCCGGGAGCAAGCAGTACGTCTGCACCGTACTCCAATACCTCGTTACCCATAGCCTTACCTACCTGCTCAACCAGCTCGGTGTTCCACGAGCAAGCCATCACAGTACCTACGGGGAAACCTGTGCAGTAGAAAGTGTCCTCAGTACCCTCACGAGTGGGGCTGATACGCAGACCGGCAGGGCCATCGGCCAATACAGTTGCGGGGATACCCAGACGGGGAATAGGAGCGGTAGTACCTGCTGCACCGGGAACGATGCTGCGAGTCTCACCAATCACGGTCTCACCATCCTCACCGGTGAAGCCGCGCATACCGGTACCGATTACCAGACGAATCTTTTCGTCGGTGGTCATCGCCTTCACTACCTTCTTAACGTTCTTCTCGTTAAGCTGGAGCTCGCCTTTGGAGCAACCCACCATTACGAGGGCCGCTGCAATAGCCAAAAAGTAAAGTTTCTTCATAATAGATAGAAGTTTTGGTTAATAAAATGTGTTAGTTGTAATGTTTGTTGTTATACCTTTCTCTGTTGAGAATCAATGTATTACCGCGTTGTCATCGGGGCGCTCTGTTCGCCTTTGCGCACAGAATACCCCATTTGAATAACAAATATATATCTTTTGCGCCAAAAAAAGAATTTTTTTGCCACAAAAAATAGGGGTTGCTCAATAATCTTATTGGACAATCCCTTTGATTTTTAGACAACTTCAATTTTTGAATTACTTTCGTTTTGTCAACCAAGCCAGATGGTCGTAGAGTCTGTTGAAAGTGTGGCGCAGGCAGCGTGGGAGGCGGCGGGTTGTGCGCAAGCGCCAGAGTGAGCGGCGGTGGAGGCGGGTCGATGAGTAGTTCTGCTCGGCGTGGCGCGCAAACTCCTTATCGCCTTTCAGACAGAGTGTTATCGCCTTGCCAATCACACAACGGGCTATGAACTCCTCGCGTGCCTCGTTGCCCGAGCCGCGCAGGTCGTCGAACGAGAACTCCGTCTGCTCGGCAACATATATCTTCGAGGAGCGATTTTCGGCCCCCACGCGGTAGGTAGCAAGTGGCTCATCAAGGAAGCAGACCTTGTAGTTGTCCGCCACCCGTATCCACAAATAGCTATCCTCGCACAACTTCATACCCGCAGGAAATCCGCCCACACTCTCGAACGCCTCGCGCGATACTACCGAGGCCGAGGGGAGCGCCACAAAGCCCACCTTGACCTGCTCGAAAAAGTCGGTCACACCACTCTCGGCAGCCCTGCGCAGGCCACTCCTACCATCGGCACCCACCACTCGGTAGGCCGAGGCGTAGAGTCCGCACTCGGGATTTTCGCTTATAGCGGCGGTCATACTCTCAATAAAGTTACTCTCCCAGCGGTCGTCGGCATCGAGGAAGGCGAGGTGTGTTCCCTGCGCCTCGGCGGCACCTCGGTTGCGGGCGCGCGACACACCTCCGTTGGCCTGTCGAACAACCCTCACACCCCTCTCGGCAAACCTCTCGGCACGCTCGGCACTGTCGTCGGTGGAGCCATCATCGACTACTATAATCTCCAATGGCTGAACACTTTGCGCCAATACCGAGGCGAGTGTTGCCTCGACGGAAGCCGCCTTGTTGTAGAGCGGAATAATGACACTTATGGTTATCTGGTTGTCCATCTTATCTCTCAAAAAATCTGCCTCAGGAAGTCGAGCGAGCGGCCACGCAGCGCCTCCATCTGCTCCTCGACCTGCCGCCAGTCAATCGGTCGGGCGAATAGTGCGGCAGCCTCGGTGTTGCTCTCGTCGATGAGTCGCTCCTCCACGCCAAATGCCGACATCAGCGAGGTGAAGCGGGCCATACCGCGTGCGGCATTGCCCACCGCCACAAACTCCTTGCCCATCACCAGCGACATCACCACTCCGTGGAACGAGTCGGTCACGACCCTCTCGGCCGCAGCAAATCCCGCAATCCACTCCTCGACCGAGGGTAGTATCTGGTGGGGTTGGGGCGAGGTGATTTTTTTTACATTTTTCCCCTCGGCAACCTGCTGCACGATAGCGTTTTTGGCCTCGGTGGGGTCGAGCAGATATGCGAATACGCCTTTGCTATCTAACTGACAATCTGCAACTTTCAGCAATCTGTCGCGCCCTGCCAATACCACAGGGTCGGCCACCCACTCGCTCGCAATCGCGTATCTCTCGCGGAGCAGTGCGCTTACCCCTTGCTCCCTCACCGACACCGCCTTGCAGCGGCTGAGCAGTGCGCCTATGCGCTCGCTCTCGGCAGGCGAGAAACGCCACTTGTCGCTACCCATCGAGGCGGCATATATCACAATAGGACGTGGGTCGTCGGCGGACAGGAAGTCGCCAAAAAAGTTCTCCGCACCATAGGGGCGGGTATATTCGGGACTCCACACCTGATCGCTACCGATGATGTAGGCGTCGAACTTCGCAACCCTCAGACCCTTAGGCGAGTAGGGCTGCGCGGGTGCAACCTCCGAGGTGATAAATCGGCGCAACTCGGCAGTGGTGCGCAGTGCCTCCTTTGGCGAGGGCACATAGTAGTGCTTGGTGGGGTGGAGGTGGTGGCGAATCAGAAAGTTGCCCACGCCATAGCGCAACGCCACCGAGGGGCGCAGTCGAAGGCTCACCACGGTGGCCTCGTGTCCCATCTCGGAGAGCAGGGTGCGCAGCGCCCAAGCCTGCAAGATGCCGCCATAGTTGGTGGCAGGCGCAAGTGTCAGAATAGCAACTCTCATCTCGTTCCGAATAGTTTTATCTTACGTTTCACAAATCCTGCAACCAACTCTGTTACAGATTTTTGTGTGTTTCTCCTTATTAGTCCGGCACACCCCTTCCCGTCGCTTCCGAGCGCGGCAAACTCGCCGAAAAATCTCTCTCTGTTAGGGTGTGCGGGGTTCGACTTTTCGATGCTCGGGTTGTGGCGCACCACCTCATCGTACTCCACCGCGAAGTGCTCTGCACTCGACTCCTCCAACGCCTTTGCGCCACGCTCTGTGCCCACAAAGACCACCCCGACACCATCGTCGGAGTGCTTTTCGTAGCCCCAGAGGTCGCCCAGAGTGAGGTCGGCACCACTGCTGAACCCCTTGCTCGGGCACTCGGCACACGAGGGGCGACAATACAAATCCTCCACGAAACCACGATAGTAGGGCTCTTTCGGCTTGGGGGTGTAGGAGTCGGTCACCACACCGTCGGTGCGACGATACTCCACCGCCAAACCATACTCCGCCCAACCGTTACGCTTGTCGCGGAAGTTTATCTTCTGTGGCTTTCCGCCACCCGTTATCTCGCTGAGCCTTGCCCTCCATACTGCGGGCGAGGGTACTCCGTGGCACACCACATCTACCGCCAAGACTCTATCCCTATGTTGTTGAGGTACAAGGTGTAAGAACCCCGATACCTGACAGGGAGTACCCGAGAAGAGCACCTCCCGACCCTCGGCAAGTGCCTTCAATGCCTCGGCATAAGCGCTGCCGATATGGCTCTGCGAATACTTACTCCCCCTCAGCGCTGCCAACTCCTCGCTGCTCTGTGCGGCGCGGTGCTCCACCTCGCCACGCTCGTTGAACGCAGCGCCGAACACCACTCCTCCACTACGCTCAATCACTCCCAAGGCCAAAATGTAAAAAAATCCGCCGGAGGAACTTAGGCGTTGTATCGAGCGATTGGGGTTGACCACCCCGTATGTGGCACGAGGCGCGATAGTGGGTCGGCGACTCTCGACGGGACAGACCTCGTTGCACGCCCCGCAGCCGATGCATCGCTCGGTATCGACAAGCGGATAGCGAAAGCCCTCACCATCATCAGCGAAGGTGATACACCCCACAGGGCAGGCGGTGGCGCAAGCCTCACACCCTGAGCAGTCGCTCTTCTTGTCGATAATTATCATTTTTATTTGCTATTCGTTGTCAACCAATAGGTTACACCCCCTAATCGGGCTGCCGCCCACGCGGCCGCACAACTCGAAACCACCATCGGCCGAGAGTCGGCCCAAGTCGGCACTCTCGATAAAGGCGCAGGAGTGGCGATTGGCAAGGTCGATGATGTTGACCCCACCCGTGCGACCTACGCCGAGGGTGGCAAAGGGGTTATTCAAATCCCTCACCGTCACCCTCATCCACGGTGGGGCATAGAAGAGTCCGTCGCCCGACGAGTAGGCCTGCGAGGTGAGCTCCGCCATACCATACTCCGAGGCGATACGCTCCACTCCGAAGGCCTCGCAGAGCACTCGGTGCATCTCCGCCTTGGGCATCTCCTTGCGTCGTCCCTTCATACCGCCCGTCTCGATGACTATGGTGTTGCTCAACTGCGGCTTGCGCTCCGCCAGGTCGAGCAGAGCATAACTCACGCCAAACAACACCTTAGGCCCCTCATACTCAGCCATATCGGCCAGCAGTCGGTCGTGGTCGTGGAGGTAGAAGCCACCCCCATAGAGGCGAATAAGTTCATCGACCATATAGACCAACGACGACCCCTCACGCTCCAAGTAGCAGGGGAGCAGGGCGTAGATGCGGTGGGGTGTGGGGAGGAAACGCTCCCACGCGGCGGAGAAGGTGCGGCGGTAGTCGTCGAGCGAGGCCATAGGGTGGAGCGATGGCTCGCCACCCGAGGTGGTGCTGCTCGAAAAGACCTTCTCAGGCTCGCCCTCGCCACACCAGACACGGTGGGTGCGGAATATCTCGATGGGGAGGTGGGGTATCTCCTCCACACGCTCCACCTCCGTCGGCTCGCAGCCGAGCAGGGCGAGGTAGTCGCGGTAGGGCGCACAACGCTCCGCCTGCCATCGGAACAACTCCAACGCCAGGTGGTCGAACTCCTCGCGGGAGCTGATACCCAACACCTTATCGAAATCGGTGAGCATACGCTGTTAGTGCTGTGCCAGCAGGAATCGCTCGCAGTCGAGGGCTGCCACACAGCCGCTGCCTGCCGCTACGATAGCCTGACGGTAGTGCGGGTCGCGCACGTCGCCCGCAGCAAATACACCCTCGACCGAAGTGCGGCTCGAAGCCCCCTCGGTGATGATGTAGCCCTCGGGGTTGAGTGCAAGTTGCCCGGCAAATACCTCGGTGTTGGGGTGGTGGCCAATGGCGAGGAAGAAGCCCATAATATCGATTGTGCGCTCCGAGCCATCGACATTTTGGAGCAGTGCGCCTGTTACGCCCTCCTCGTCGCCCAAAATCTCCTTGGTATTGTAGCCGAAGAGCACCTCGATATTGGGGGTGTTGAAGACCTTTTCCTGCATAGCCTTCGAGGCACGCAGGTACTCTTTGCGGACAATCATATAGACCTTGCGGCAGATAGAAGCCAGATAGGTGGCCTCCTCGCAGGCGGTGTCGCCACCACCCACAACTGCCACATCCTTACGACGATAGAAGAAACCGTCGCAGGTGGCGCAAGCGCTCACACCCATACCGCGGAACTTCTGCTCGCTCTCCAAACCGAGATACTTGGCAGTTGCGCCGGTGCTGATGATGAGGGCCTCGGCCTCCAACTCGTCGCCATTGTCAACCTCCAAGCGGAAGGGGCGGCTCGACAGGTCGGCCTTGACAATCATACCGCGACGGATATCGGTGTTGAAGCGAAGAGCCTGCTTGCGCAGATCCTCCATAAGTTGCGGACCCGACACACCCTCGGGGTAGCCGGGGAAGTTCTCCACCTCGGTAGTGGTGGTGAGCTGTCCGCCAGGGGTGATACCCTCATAGACAACGGGCGAAAGGTTGGCACGTGCGGCATAGATGGCGGCAGTGTAACCCGCAGGGCCACTACCAATTATAAGACATTTAATGTGTTCCATTTTTTTTTATACTATTATTATAGTTTGTAATTCTAATTATTGTGTAAAAAATATCTTTCGTACAAAAATAGTAAAAATTTTGATTATTATACCCTATGGTTACACGGGTACGATTTTTCGTACCCGCGAATACGAGAGGTGCAGTGTGGTTGGAGAGATGCCTATTGGGCCTATTACCCCTACTACTCCTACCTCGCAAAATAGTCGAATACGCGTTGTGCTTTGGCGGGGCCAATCACCTCCGCAAGCTCCTCGACCGAGGCTTTGCGTATGCGTGCCACGGTGGCAAACTTGCCGAGCAACTGCTCGATGGTGCGTGGCCCGATGCCCTCGATTTTTTCGAGCTCGGTGTGGATAAAGTCGGCAGAGCGTTTGTTGCGGTGGAAGGTGATGCCGAAGCGGTGGGCCTCGTTGCGCAGGTGCATCACCACCTTCAATGGCTCACCCGTGCGGTCGAGATAGTAAGGTTCGGGGTCGTTCGGGAAGAATATCTCCTCGATACGCTTGGCCAAGCCCACAATCGGCACCTGACCCTCGATGCCCAACTCCTGCAACACCGAGTATGCCGAGCTGAGCTGACCCTTGCCGCCATCGACGATAATCAGGTCGGGCAACTCCTTCCCCTCCTCCATCAGTCGCGAGTAGCGGCGGCGCACTATTTCGCGCATCGAGGCGAAGTCGTCGGGGCCAACCACCGTCTTGATGTTGAAGTGGCGGTACTCCTTGCGCGAGGGCTTACCGTCGCGAAATACCACACACGAGGCCACAGGATAGGTGCCCTGATTGTTGGAGTTGTCGAAACACTCTATATGGCGCGGCTCTCGGTCGAGGTGTAGCTCGCGCATCATCGCCGCCATAAGTCTATCTGTGTGACGCTCAGGATTTTTAATCTCCATATTTTTGAGCCTCTCGGCGCGGAAAAGTCGTGCCGAGCGCTCCGAAAATTCGAGCAGTGCCAACTTCTCGCCACGCTTCGGAACAGTAAATCGTACCCCCTCAAACAACCCCTCTTCGGGCAGGTAGGGAACGATAATCTCCCTCGCCAGAGGGCCCTCGATACGCTCCGAGATGAGCGAGATGGCCTCGGCAAGTATCTTCGCGCGGTCGCTCTCGGCACCCACCGTCAGTCGCGAGGTGAACGAGCCGGTCACCGTGCCCTCCTCGACCCTCACAAAATTGCAATATGCCTCGTCGTCATCGACGATGAGCGAGAATACATCGACATTGCCCAGCACTGCGCTGACAATCACCGACTTCGACACATAGTTTTCGAGTATCGCCAAGCGACTTTTGTAGAGCGCCGCCACCTCAAATTTGAGTGCTGCGGCTGCCGCCTGCATCTGCTCTTCGAGGTAGGCGCGGGTGGCCCTCACGTCGCCCCTCAGGTGGCGGCGCAACACCTCCAACTCGGCGGCGTACTCCTCGGCACTCTGGTGTCCCTCGCAGGGGCCTAAGCAGTTGCCGATATGGTATTGCAGGCAGACCTTGTACTTGCCGCGACGCACCGCCTCGGGCGAGAGGTCGAGCCGACAGGTGCGGATATGGAAGAGCGAGTGGGCATATTCGAGCATACTGCGCTGCATAGTGACCGAGGCGTAAGGACCGAAGTAGGTCGAACCGTCGCGCACCACGCGGCGGGTGCTCTCCACGCGCGGGAAGTGCTCGTTGCGCACCACAATCCACGGGTAGGTCTTGTCATCTTTGAGGAGTATGTTATAGCGCGGTTGCAGCCTCTTAATCAGCGAGTTTTCGAGCAGCAGCGCATCTTGCTCGGTGGCGGTGTCGATATGTTCGAGTCGCTCGATGCGGCTCACCATCACACGCACCTTGGCGGAGTGGTCGGCACGCTCCACAAAGTAGGAGCTCACCCTGCGGCGCAGGTTCTTGGCCTTGCCCACATAGATCACCTCGCCCGATGAGTTGTAGAAGCGATAGACTCCCGGGGTGGTCGGTAGTGCCGCCACCTGCTCTTTGAGTCGTGCTATTCTCTCGCTCTGTGCCATAGTCTGTCGAACAATCTCATCAAAGATGAGGTGTTGTGAAAAAAGTTATACAAAAATAGGTCAAAAAAAGGTAAAACTCGAAATAAAAAACATATATTTGTAGTTGGAAAGAGGAACTTTGTATATTCTAACAAACTATTATAGTCCAAATTACTATGAAACAGATTCTTCGTCTTGCTGCAATCGTGTTGCTCCCGCTGGCAGTGTGTAGCTGTGTGGAGATTAACGAGGATTACGATTTGAATAACATCGATACCGAGAATATCACCATCGGTAACGAGTTTGTTGCACCCATCGGTAAGGTGACAACCACCATCGAGGATATGTTGGAGGGCAATATCACCATCAACCCCCAGAGCGACGCTCAGATGGCAGGCTCGGCAGTGGTGACCTTCGAGCAGACCTATCCCATATCGGGCGGTATCGACAAGTCGATTATCGAAATGCTCACCGCTCAGGGCGAGCTCTACCTGATGGTCGATATCGAGAACTTCACCCCTATCTTCTTCACTGGCGAGGCTAAGTTCCTCGACGCCGAGGGTAACGTGGTGTGCGACCCTCTGGGCAAAATTGAGATTAACGAGGGCACAAACGAGAGTGCATCGTTGGCCAAAATCGAGGTGCAGATTACCGCCGAGGACCTCGCCGCAATAGGTCAGGCAGCGTCGGTAAACATCTACTACTCGACCAACCTCACCACCTATACTCCGACCGCCGAGGATAAAGTGGTGCTCACCTTCAAGACCCGCAAGACAGGCGGTCTTTCGCTCGATTTTTAATGTAGGATATTTATACAACACAGAGATATGAAAAGCATTAAGAGAGTAGTAATGGTGCTGGCAATGGTACTTATGAGCAGCACCGCATTCGCACAGCTCACTTCGTCATACTTTATGCCCGGCTCGACCTTCCGTAGCGAGCTTAACCCCGCCTTCCGCCCCTCTCGCGGTTACATATCGCTCCCCGGTGTGGGTGGTGCAAGTGCGGCATTTATGTCGAACAGCCTGACGCTGGACAACCTCTTCTACCCGGTAGATGGTAAACTCGTGCCCTTCCTCAACTCCAAGGTGGAGGCACAGCCCTTCCTCGCCTCGCTGGCCGAGGAGAATAACCTCAATGCACTCGCCAATGTCAACGTCTTTGCACTCGGCACCTATATCGGTCGCGGCTTCCTGACCCTCGACTTCGATATCAAGACCGACGTGCAGGCCAACCTCCCCTACGAGCTCTTCGACTTCTTGAAGAATAGCCAGAGCGGTCATAGCTATGGTCTGGCAGGCACCTCGCTCTCGGCAGCAGTGAACGCCGAGATTGCGCTGGGCTACTCGCGTGAGCTCTTCAAGGGCTTCACCCTCGGTGTGCGCGGTAAGTATATCGGTGGCGTGGGCTATGCCAAGATGAACTTCCAGCAGCTCGACCTTGCGCTGAACGAGGATGCGTGGGGCATCAGCTCCGACGGTGTGGCCGAGGTGGCTATGAGTGGTATGCGTATCCCGACCGACGCCGATGGCGTATGGGATTTCGATAATATCGAGTTTGGCGACCCGCAGCACTTGGCAGGTACAGGTGCAGCCATCGACCTGGGTGTCACCTATGACCTCGGCTTCGCACGCCTCTCGGCATCGGTGCTCAACCTCGGCTTTATGAAGTGGGACGAGCAGTATGTACAGCGTGGCGTGGCCAGCGGTACCTACACCTACACCGGCTTCGACGTGAGCGAGGGCACAACCAGCAACCCCCTCGAAGGTGCCAACTTCGACGACTTCGTGAAGTTCCGTCCTACCGAGGCAGAGGGCCTCTCGCCCCGCCTGACCAGCAACGTGGTACTCGGCGCAGAGGTACCCCTGATTACCAACCTCCTCTCGGTGGGTGCTATCTACAATATCACTATGCGCGAGCTCTACAACTCGTCGCAGCTCACCTTGGCGGCTACGCTGACCCCCACCCGTTGGCTCTCGGCATCGGCCACCTACTCCTCGCTGGGCGCTCAGGCTGGCTCGTCGGAGAACTTCGGTCTGGCACTCAACTTCCACCCCTCGTGGATTAACCTCTTCGTGGGTACCGACTTTATGATTAGAGAGGTGACTCCTCAGTTTGTGCCCATACACCAGAACAACCTCAACCTCTACTTCGGTGTGTCGATGCCCTTGGCACGCTCCAAGTACTAATCGCCACACTGCTCTCGGCAAAAAAGAGAGTGCGGGGTTTGTAATGTAGCAGAAAAAGAGTACTTTTGCACGCCCAACTGTTGGAGGGGGAGGCGTTTTGCGCCTGCTCCGACCCGAAGAGCGTGGCACAAATGGATTAGAAATTATTATTAATTATAAATAAAGATCAATAAACAATGGCAACAGCTTCTGATATCAAAATCGGTATGTGCATCGATATGGACAACAAGACCTTCCTTGTTGTAGATTTCCAGCACGTTAAGCCCGGTAAAGGTCCCGCCTTTATCCGTACCAAACTCAAAAACCTCGAAAATGGCCGCGTACTCGACAAGACCTACTCGTCGGTGAGCGAGCGCATCGAGCCCGTACGCGTTGAGCGTCGCCCCTACCAATTCACCTATGAGGACGACCTCGGCATCCACCTGATGCATATGGAGACTTTCGAGGAGATTACTATTCCTAAGGACCTGATTAACAACGTTGACCTGATGACCGATGGCCAGACCTTGGAGGTTATGTTCCACACCGAGAAGGAGACCGCACTCACCGCAGAGCTGCCCCCCATCATCGATATGGAGGTTACCTACACCGAGCCCGGCGTACGTGGCGATACCGCTTCGACCAACTCGCTCAAACCCGCTACCGTGAACACCGGCGCTACCATCAAGGTACCCTTGTTTATCAATACCGGCGATAAGATTCGAGTTGATACTCGTACTCGTGAGTATTACGAGCGAATCAAGTAATCACGAAGCCATCTGGCTTGTAAATTTTGCACTTCCCTTGCGAGGCTGCTCCTCACATACGCTTAGTATGCTGCGGGCAGCCTCGCTTCACGAAGCCCAAAATTTCCTAAGCCATATGACTTCTCACCTGATAGGGATTATATTAAAACTGAGAGCAATATCGAATTGCTCTCAGTTTTTTTAATAGGGAAAACCTATTGGGCCTATCGGGCCTATTGGGCTTATTATTATAGGCCCAATAAGCCTAATAAGCCCAATATGCAATAG
>JAFXAY010000086.1 GCA_017521965.1 Tidjanibacter sp.
AGTTTACTTGAACACGCCTATATATTTTTAGTATCGTATTAACCACGAAGTGGTTATCCCGAAAACCGCAAACTAAATAGTACAAAAGTTTTTGGGGAGGGGCTATGTTAACTCTATTTGCGAGAAGATTTTAAGAATTGTTTGAGGTTATTTTCTTTCTCGCTTCG
Source organism: Tidjanibacter sp. (assembly GCA_017521965.1). GTDB lineage: Bacteria > Bacteroidota > Bacteroidia > Bacteroidales > Rikenellaceae > Tidjanibacter. The sequence continues at coordinate 168 of JAFXAY010000086.1, forward strand.
AGGCGCATAGCTCGGGCTATGTAACGAGAAGCGGGGAAGAAAAGAGCCCAAACAAACTTAAAAGAACGAAGTAAATAGAGTTAATATAGCCCCTAAGCTTTTTACAAAAAAGGGGCAAAACATAAAAACCACTACTTTTTCAGTGCGGCCATACGTTCGCGTATTGCTTCCAGCTTAGCTTCGGCGTCGCGTTTTTTGTTACGTTCGGTCTGTACTACTGCTTCGGGAGCGTTTTGCACGAAGCGTTCGTTGCTCAGTTTGCCCATTACGGTGCGGAGGAATCCCTCGTAGTATTTCTCGTCTGCTGCGAGTTTCTCCAACTCGGCCTCCACGTCTATGCTCTCGCTCATCGGCACGAAGTACTGTGTAGTCTTCACGATGAATGCCTGTGCTGTGGGGTCTTTCTCCTCTACTACGGTCACCGAGGAGAGGTTTGCCATCTTGCTGAGCACTGCCACGAGCTCTGCGGGGTAGTTCTCGTCGGCTATCACGCGTAGCTCCAATGCCTCTTTCTGCGGGGTGTTGGACTGCTTGCGCACGTTGCGCACTGCGGTCACTGCCTCTTGTACGAGTTCCATACGTGCCAGCAGTTCGGGCTTCTGCTCGCCTGCCACTGCACGGTAGGCCACGGTGATGCTCTCGCCAGCCTTGCGGGGCAGTACGCGCTGCCACAGTTCCTCGGTCACGAAGGGTATGAAGGGGTGGAGGGTACGCAACAACTTGTCGAAGAAGGTGCGTGTAGCCTCTATTGTGGCGCGGTCGATGGGCGAGCCGTATGCGGGCTTGACCATTTCGAGGTACCAACCCGAGAAGTCGTCCCAGAAGAGTTTATAAGCGGTCATCATAGCGTCGGAGATGCGGTATGCCTCGAAGTGGTCGTCAATCTCGGCGAGGGTGCGCGAGAGGAGAGCGTCGAACCACTCCACCGACAGACGGTTGTTCTCGCTCTGGGCGAGGGTGTCATCGACCTTCCAACCCTCGATGAGCTTGAAGGCGTTCCATATCTTGTTGCCGAAGTTACGACCCTGCTCGCAGAGTGCCTCGTCGAACATAATGTCGTTACCGGCCGATGTGCTGAGCAACATTGCTGCGCGCACACCGTCGGCACCGTAGGTGGCAATCAGGTCGAGCGGGTCGGGCGAGTTGCCGAGCTGCTTACTCATCTTGCGACCAATCTTGTCGCGTACGATACCGGTGAAATATACGTTGCGGAAGGGCACCTCATTGCGGTACTCCTCGCCTGCCATAATCATACGTGCTACCCAGAAGAAGATGATGTCCGGACCGGTCACCAAGTCGTTGGTCGGGTAGTAGTAGTTAATCTCCTTGTTATCGGGGTCGGTCACGCCACCAAACACACTCATCGGCCAGAGCCACGAGCTGAACCAGGTGTCGAGCACGTCGTCGTCCTGACGCAGGTCGCTCATCTGCAACTCGTTGTTGCCGCTCTTGGCGCGTGCCAACTCCAATGCCTCCTCGGCAGTCTCGGCCACTACGTAGCCACCAGTGGGGAGGAAGTAGGCGGGAATGCGATGACCCCACCAGAGCTGACGCGAGATACACCAATCCTTGATGTTCTCCATCCAGTGACGATAGGTATTCTTGAACTTGGCGGGGACAAATCTGATGGAGTCGTTCATTACCACTTCGAGGGCGGGCTTTGCCAACTCGCTCATACGCAGGAACCACTGCATCGAGAGCTTGGGCTCGATGGGCACGTTGGTACGCTCGGAGTAGCCCACGTTGTTGGTGTATGCCTCGACCTTCTCCAAGAGTCCTGCCTCGGCGAGGTCCTTCTCAATCTGGTCGCGCAGCACGAAACGGTCCATACCGACATACATATCCACACGGTCGTTGATAGTACCGTCGGGGTTGAAGATGTCGATGCTCTCCAAACCGTACTTCTCGCCGAGCATATAGTCGTTCACGTCGTGCGCAGGAGTCACCTTTAAGGCTCCTGTACCGAACTCAATATCGACATACTCGTCGCGGATTACGGGCACGGAGCGACCCACGAGGGGTACAATCACACGCTTGCCCTCCAAGTCGGTGTAGCGGGGGTCGTTGGGGTTTACGCAGAGAGCGGTATCGCCCAAGATTGTCTCAGGACGGGTGGTGGCTACTATTACATAGCGACCCTCCTCGCCCTCCACCTGATAGCGGAGGTAGTAGAGTTTGCCCTGACTCTCGCGATAGATCACCTCCTCGTCGGAGAGTGCGGTCTGCGCTGCGGGATCCCAATGGACCATACGCACACCACGATATATCTTGCCCTTGTTGAAGAGGTCAACAAAGACCTTGATGACACTCTTGGAACGCTCCTCGTCCATTGTGAAGCAGGTACGCTCCCAATCACACGATGCGCCGAGTTTGCGCAACTGACGGAGGATTACACCGCCGAACTCCTCTTTCCACTGCCAAGCGTGCTGCAAGAACTCCTCGCGGGTGAGGCTGCTCTTGTCGATGCCCTGCGCTTTGAGTCGTGCCACCACCTTTGCCTCGGTAGCAATCGAGGCGTGGTCGGTGCCGGGCACCCAGCAGGCATTCTTGCCCGACATACGGGCACGACGCACCAACACATCTTGCAGGGTGTTGTTGAGCATATGGCCCATATGGAGCATACCTGTTACGTTGGGTGGCGGAATCACGATTGTATAGGGTTCGCGTTCGTCGGGTTCGGAGTGGAAGAAGTTGTTCTCGATCCAATACTCGTACCATTTATCCTCAATCTGTTGAGGTACATATTTGTCGCAGTTTTCCATAGTCGTTATAGAGAGTTGCACTTATTTTGTAATCAATTGGGGCAAAGATAGTGTTTTTTTTCGTACCTATAATATAGAAGTTGTTAATAAAGTGATAATTGTTTTTCACTTTCGGAGCACTTTGGGGCGGATAAAAGCGTTATATTTGTGCGCTAAATTGAGAAAATGTTCGCTTTTCGTAAGCGAGAATAAGAGTAAAGACTATGAGTAAGAAAGATATAGAAGTAGATATTGTAGCAGGAATCTCCGATGCGGTCGATGGTGGCCAGCAGGTTATTCCTATCGTTTCGGGCGACGAGGAGGAGCTCTTCGAGAGTGTCCCCGTGCCTGAGATTGTCCCCGTGCTCACCCTCCGCAGCTCGGTGCTCTTCCCGGGTGCTATTACCCCGATTACCGTTGGGCGCGACAAGTCGATGAAACTTGTGCGCGAGGTGGAGCGTAGCGGCGGACTGCTCGGCGCAGTGTTGCAGCGCGATGCCCGCGTGGAGCAGCCATCGGCCGAGGATATGTATAAGGTGGGTACAGCAGCACGTATCCTCAAAGTGCTCGAAATGCCCAATGGCAACCTCACAGTGATACTCCACGGTTTGGAGAAGATTGAGGTTACAGAGTACCTCTCCACCGAGCCCTACTTCACCGCCCGAGTGAAGGCGTTGAAGGATATAACCCCCGATGGCGACAATGTGGAGTTCAGCGCACTGGTCGATTCGATTCGCGATGTGGCACTGAGCATCATCGAGATATCGCCCAATATGCCCAAGGAGGCATCGTTCGCCATCAAGAATATCGACTCGCGCCGCAGTATGATTAACTTCATCTGCTCCAACCTCGACCTCTCCGATGCCGACCGCCAGCGACTGCTCGAAGCCCCGGGCCTCTTGGCACGTTCGCGCCGACTGCTCGAAATACTTATCCGTGAGCAGCAGATTGCCGAGCTGAAAAATCGTATTCAGAGCAAGGTTAAACAGGATATTGACCAACAGCAGAAGGAGTACTTCCTCCAACAGCAGATTCGCACCATTCAGGAGGAGCTGGGCGATGGTGGCGAGGAGGCCGAGATAGCCAAGATGCGCCAGCGCGCTGCGGAGAAGAAGTGGCCCGAGCAGGTGGCTCAGACCTTCGAGAAGGAGCTCTCGAAGTGCGAGAGGCTCAACCCCGCAGTGGCTGAGTACTCGGTGCAGATGACCTACCTGCAACTGATGCTCGACCTCCCGTGGGACGAGTGCACCACCGATAACCTCGACCTCAACTGCGCCAAAGAGCAGCTTGATAAAGACCACTACGGTCTGGAAGAGGTCAAGGAGCGTATCTTGGAGCACCTGGCAGTCATCAAGCTCAAAGGCGATATGAAGTCGCCCATCATCTGTCTATATGGCCCTCCGGGAGTTGGTAAGACCTCGCTCGGCAAGTCGGTGGCAGAGGCGTTGGGTCGTAAGTTCGGCCGAATCTCCCTCGGTGGCCTGAGCGACGAGGCGGAGATTCGCGGTCATCGCCGCACCTATATCGGCGCTATGCCGGGTCGTATCATTCAGACCATCAAGCGTTGCGAGTCGTCGAACCCTGTGATTATACTCGATGAGGTCGATAAGGTGAGCGTAGGTACTCACGGTGACCCCGCATCGGCACTCTTGGAGGTGCTCGACCCCGAGCAGAACACCACTTTCCACGACAACTATCTGGATACCGAGTACGACCTCTCGAAGGTGCTGTTTATCGCTACCGCCAACAATATATCGGCTATCAACCCCGCTCTGAGGGACCGTATGGAGATGATTAACATCCCCGGCTACCTCTTGGAGGAGAAGGTGGAGATTGCCGAGCGCCACTTGGTGGCTAAGCAGATGGATGCACACGGTCTGCCCGAGGGCAGCCTGACCATCAGCCCCGAGGTTATGGAGAAGATAATCTCCGAATACACCCGCGAAGCAGGCGTGCGCTCGCTCGATAAGTCGATTGCCAAGATAGCACGCCGCAGGGCTAAGCAGATAGGCTTCGAGATGGAGTACCAACCCGCTATCACTGAGGCCGATGTGGAGGAGATTCTTGGTGTACCCCGTTTCCAGAAGGATACCTACGAGGTGGGCGGTATGACAGGGGTCGTTACCGGCCTGGCTTGGACCGAGGTGGGTGGCGATATACTCTACATCGAGTCGGTGCTCACCCCCGGCAAGGGTATCGTGAGCCTTACGGGTAACCTGGGCGACGTGATGAAGGAGTCGGCCACTATCGCTGTGGAGTGGGTGAAGGCTCACCACCAGAGCCTCGGCATAGACCCCGCAATGTTTGAGAAACACGATATCAATATCCACGTTCCCGAGGGCGCTATCCCCAAAGATGGCCCGAGCGCAGGTATCACTATGCTCACCTCGGTGGTCAGCACCCTGACTGGCAAGAAGGTCAAGGAGCGTATCGCGATGACCGGTGAGACCACCCTGCGCGGCAGGGTAATGCCCGTGGGCGGCATCAAGGAGAAGATTTTGGCTGCCAAACGTGCAGGTATCAGCGAGATTATCCTCTGCGAGGACAACCGCAAAGATATCGCCGACATCAAGGAGGACTACACCAAGGGTATGACCTTCCATTACGTCAAGACCAACCAAGAGGTTTTGGAGTTAGCGTTACAGAAGTAATGCAAAATGCAAAATTAGCTAAAAATGAGAGCAATATCGAATTGCTCTCATTTTTTATAAGGAGTGTTAGGGAGTTTAGGGAATAATGAGAATAATGGGAGTTATGGGAGTTATGGAAAAACCATTTAAACTTGTTGTGTAACAATTTTTGTTTTCGGGTTTAGGGATACTCTCGAAGAGAGTACGATGAAAAAGATATATGCAGATATCAAGTTCACTTGAATATCTGCATATATCTTTTTTGTCGTAGTTACTACAAAGTAACTCCTAAACCCGCAAACTAAATAGTTTAAAAGTTTTTTGGTGCCGCTTTTTTACAAAAAAGGGGCAAAAACAATCCTTTAATAAAACCTATTCCGTAGCCATAAAGTTGCGTAAAGCAGGCGGGTAGTGCGAGGAGTGCTACGCGGAGTGATTTCTCGCGCAGTAGTGCGTCGAGCATCCAGGCGAGGGCTACGATGCCTATGGGCAGTAGCCACCACCAACACCAGAGGAGTGCCAATAGCAGGCACAATAGTGAGCCGATGGTGAATGCTGCGGGGAGCAGGTGTACTATTTTTAGTGTCCCCGGGTGACGCTTGGTGAGTACTATGCGTGCCTCGCCGGAGTGGTGCACCTGTCGGAAGAACCCCGCGAGGTTTGTGCGGCGCTTGTGACACACCTCGGCTCCGCGCAGGAGCACTGCGCGCGCTCCGGCGCTGGTCAAACGGTAGCTTAGGTCCACATCTTCGCCATAGCGCATACTCTCGTCGAAGCCACCCACGCTGTCGTATAGGGCGTGGTCGATGCCCATATTGAAACTACGGGGGTAGAATTTGTCCATCTTCTCGCCTCCGCCACGTATGCCACCGGTGGTTAGTGGCGAGGTCATCGCGTAGCTCACTGCGCGCTGCATAGGCGAGAAGTCGGGCGATGAGCGGTCTGCCCCACCCCAAAATGGCGACTTGTTGTCGAGTACGGTGTTGATATAGCCGGGGAGTATTGTGGTGTCGGAGTCGAGGAATACGAGCATTTGGGCTGCGGCGTATCGTGCGCCGAAGTTACGTGCCGACGAGGGGCCACCGTTGGGCTTGTTGAAATAGAGTATGGATAGACGGTCGGAGTACTCTAACGCTACATCTTCGGACCTCTCTGTCGAGCCATCTTCGACGATTATCACCTCCCACTCTTCGGTGCGAGTGCCATAGGCCACCATCGAGGCGAGCAACTCGCGCACCTCCTGCGGACGGTTATATACGGGTATGATGAAGGCAACTCTCTTATTCATAGAGATATGCTTATTGTGGTTTACTCTTGGCTAAGTTCGATAAGCTGCTCGCGATAGGCGGCAAGTATTCGCGACTTGGATATGAAACCGAGGTAGTGGTAGTCGCGGTCCACCACGGGCAACATCCACGCCTGCGACGACTCGAACTTGTCGAGCACGCCGGTTATGGACTCCTTCTTCTGAATCACGTCGGGTGGCGGAATCATATATTGGTCGGCAGTATTGCTGTGCTTCTCGGCGCGGAACATATGGGCGCGGAGGTCGTCGAGCTGTACGACACCTTTGAGCACACCGCGGTCGTCGAGCACGGGGAATATGTTGCGACGCTTGTGGGCTATGTGGTCGAGGAGTTCGCGCAGCGTGGTATCCTCGCGTATGGGCGTGAAGTCGGTCTCCATCAACTTTTCGAGGTTGAGGAAGACGAGCACCGAACGGTCTTTGTTGTGGGTCAGCAGCTCGTTACGCTTGCGGAGTGACTTGGTGTAGATCGAGTCGGGATCCATATAGTAGGATATGGCGAAGGATATGGAGGCCACCAACATCAGCGGCACGAAGAGCTCGTAACCATTGGAGAGCTCGGCGATGAGGAAGATAGAGGTGAGCGGTGCTTTCATCACGCCCGCCATCACACCCGCCATACCCACGAGCGAGAAACTCAGTATGGGCAGGTCCATACCCAGCCAAGTATTTGACACAAAAGCGATTATACCGCCCAAAAATGCACCCACGAAGAGCGACGGAGCAAACGTACCACCCACACCACCGGCAGCATTGGTGACCGCCATAGCGATAACCTTGAAGAACATAATGGCTGCCAAGTAGGCCAAAATCACCCAATCTACGTCGCGGAAACGGTAGAGTAGCGAGTTGTTGAATAGGGTGTCGGTGTCACCGTGCATCAGCGAAGTGAAGGCCCCGTAACCCTCACCGTAGAGGGGCGGGAATAGGAATACCAATACACCCAACACGATGCCGCCCACCAGCCACTTCTTGCGCTGTGCGCCCAGAGAGGAGATGCGGTCGCGCACCTTACCGTTGAAGGTGGTGAAGTAGTTGGCCATCAGGCCGCCAAGTCCGCCAAGCAGCAGATACATAGGCAGATGTGCAAGCTGGAAGGTACCCGTCACATCGACCGCCAAGATGGGGTCGAAGCCTTTGAGGAAGAAGACGAGAGTGGTGGAGGTCACTGCCGATATGATGAGCGGCACGATAGCGTTCATCGTGATATCGAGCATCAGAATCTCCATCACAAAGATAACGCCCGTGATTGGCGCCTTGAAGATAGCCGCCAACGCAGCAGCCACACCGCAGCTGAGCATCAGGGTGATGTTGCGGTAGTTTAGTTTGAGCAGACGACCTATGTTGGAGCCGATTGCCGCACCTGTCAGCACGATGGGGGCCTCAGGTCCTACCGAGCCACCAAAGCCGATGGTCATAGCACCACCCACCACCGAGGAGTAGCAGTTGTGGGGCTTGATGATAGAGCCGCGCTTACTCATCGCGTAGAGCACCTTGGTAACGCCCTCGGAGATATCGTCTTGGATAATATATTTGACAAATATGGAGGCTACCATAATACCTATTCCGGGATAGACCAGATAGAGCCAACCCGCCTTGGAGATGGGGAACCAGCTTGTCAGCACGTGCTCCACGCCACCCAGCAGCCACTGGAAGAAGAAGGTCGCCAAGCCCGCAATGATACCTACCACCACAGCAAGTATCATCATCAGCTGACGCTCCGACACTCGCTCGGAGAGCATCATCAGCCTCAGCAGGAACTTATCCTTCAACGCTCTTAGCATCGACCACATAGAGTGCTATTTGTCAAACGGTTGTACTACTTAAAAGTGAAAAATACCCATAATCTCGCGCACCTCACGCAGGGTCTTGTCGGCACTCTCGCGTGCACGCTCCGCACCCTCGCGGGTCACCTTGGCAAGGTAGGCATCGTCGGAAGCAATAGCCTCGATGCGCTCACGGATAGGAGTGATAGTCTTAATCAAATCCTCTGCCAACTGCTTTTTCAGGTCGCCATAGCGGATTTCGCACGAGGCGTACTTCTCTTTGAAGAAGTCGATTGTCGATTGCTCGCTCACCGCCTGCATAATGGTGAAGATGTTGGCGATAGGCTCGCTGATGGGCGAGTTGGGCTCCTGAGGACCTGCATCGGTAACAGCGCGCATCACCTTCTTGCGGATAACATCATCGGGATCGGAGAGGTAGATACCATTGCCTTCGCTCTTGCCCATCTTGCCCGAACCGTCAAGGCCGGGGATTTTTACCAAGTCCTGACCGAAGTTGTAGGGCACGCTCTCGGGGAAATACTCCACACCATAGATGGTGTTGAAGCGGCGCGCAAAGCGACGAGTGAGCTCCAAGTGCTGCTCCTGGTCCTTGCCAACAGGCACAAAATCAGCGCGATGCAAGAGGATATCTGCCGCCATCAGCACAGGATAGGTGAGCAGACCGGCATTTACATTTTCGGGATTTTTACGCACCTTGTCCTTGAACGATGCGGTGCGCTCCAACTCACCGATATAGGCGTGCATACTGAGCAGCAGCGATAACTCAGCCACCTGAGGAACATCGCTCTGCACATATACGGTGGCCACCTCGGGGTCGATGCCCGCTGCGAGGTACTCCGCCAAAATCTGGCGCACATTACCGTGGAGCGCCTTGGGGTCGGGGTGAGTGGTGAGAGAGTGGTAGTCGGCAATGAAGAAGTAGCACTGCTGGTCGTGCTGCATCTTTACGAAGTTGCGCAGTGCGCCGAAATAGTTGCCCAAGTGGAGTTTACCTGTCGAGCGGATACCACTTACTACCGTCTTTTTCATACTTTTTTCCATATATTGTTCGTTTATCAATTATCTGTCCAATGGGTGACAACCACAAAGAGGTCACCACGAAATGCAAATTTAACTCTTTTCTTGGGAAAATCGCCAATAAAAGAGTACTTTTGCGACAGATAAATTGGTTTACACAGCAATTTTACATCAAAACGGAGCAATGAAAACATATTGGCGACTACTCGGGTTTGCTAAACCCTTGGAGAAATACGCAATACCATACTTCTTCTACACCCTCTTCTACGCGCTGTTCAACTTGATGAACTTTATGCTCATCATACCTATCCTCAGCACCCTCTTTGGTGGCGAGGCAGCAATGGCACCTGTGCGCGAGATGCCACCGTTGGAGTTCTCCACCGCGTGGTTGGAGGGCAGCATCCGCTATCTGATATATGTGGTCTATGGCGAGAGCTTTGAGATTATCGACGTGCTGACAATGTTGGCCGCCATCATCGCCACCTCGGCACTGCTGAGCAACACCTTCCGCTACTTGGGTCAGCGTACAGTGGAGAATATGAAGATTCGCGCACTACAACGTCTTCGCAACCAGACTTATAACAACGTGATGCGCCTCAACGTGGGCTACTTCACCAACGAGCGCAAGGGCGACATCGTGTCGCGCATTATGGCCGACGTGCAGGTGGTGCGATTCTGCATTACAAACACCCTGCAAGTGGCCTTCCGTGAGCCATTTCTCATACTGAGCTACTTTGTCGGTATGGTGGCCATATCGTGGAAACTCACCCTCTTCACCCTCATCTACCTCCCCATTGTAGGACTTATCATCGGCCGCATAGTCAAGAAGTTACGCAAACCCGCACTCACCGCACAGGAGCAGTTCGGCGAGCTGACCTCGGTGCTCGACGAGTCGATTGCGGGAGTGAAGATTGTCAAGGGCTACGGTGGCGAGGAGTTCTTCGGCGACCGCTTTGCCCGTATCAACAAAGCCTACTCCGATGTGTCGCGCAAGATGATGTATCGTCAGCAACTCGCCTCGCCTATGAGCGAGTTCCTCGGCATCCTGGCCGCGGCGGGACTGATGGTAGCGGGTGGCCTGCTGGTGGTAGGTGGCAGCCTCGACGCAAGCGGCTTCCTCGCCTACATAGGCATCTTCTCGCAGGTGACACGACCTATACGCCAATTCACCGACGCCTTTGCCAACATCAATCAGGGTATTGCCGCCGGTGAGCGTGTACTCTCGTTGCTCGACTCGCGCAGCCCCATCACCGAGAAGAGAGATGCCATAGCACTCACCGAGTTCAAGGAGTCTATCGAGCTGCGCAACGTGAGCTTCGCCTACGAGGAGCGCGAGGTGCTCAGCGGCGTGAGCTTCACCATACGCAAGGGCGAAACAGTGGCACTCGTCGGCCCGTCGGGTGGCGGCAAATCGACAATATCCGACCTGATACCGCGATTCTACGATGTCACTGCCGGTGAGATACTTATCGACGGACGTAACATCAAGGATTACACCCTCGACTCGCTACGCGACAAGTTCGGTATGGTATCGCAAGAGACAATCCTGTTTAACGACACCATCGAGAATAACATACTGCTCGGCAACCTCGACGCCTCGCACGAGGAGGTGGTAGCCGCTGCGCGCGTGGCAAACGCCGACGGGTTTATCGGTGAGACACCCGAAGGGTACAACACCAACATCGGCGACCGTGGCTCCAAACTCTCGGGCGGTCAACGCCAGCGCCTCAGCATAGCCCGCGCAGTGCTCAAAAACCCCGATATCCTGATCCTCGACGAGGCCACATCAGCACTCGACACCGAGAGCGAACAGCTTGTGCAGACCGCACTCGACAAGTTGCAGAGCGGCCGCACCTCGATAGTAATCGCCCACCGCCTGAGCACCATACACAACGCCGACAGAATAGTCGTCATCGACGCCGGCCGCGTAGCCGAACAAGGCACCCACGACGAACTGATCGCCAAAGGCGGCATCTACGCCAAACTAATCGAAATGCAACAAGTGTAGTTTTTCCCGTTTTTTTTGATTGTCGCTTTTTGTAAAAAGCTCCGCAAAAACTTTTGTACTATTTAGTTTGCGGGTTTAGGAGTTACTTTGTAGTAACTACGACAAAAAAGAGAGATATGTTCTGCTCAAATAAATTTGGCAGCCCCATATCTCTCTTTTTCATCGTACTCTCTTCGAGAGTATCCCCTAAACCCGAAAAACAAAACTATTACACAATAGTCTAAATGGTTTTCCCTAAATTCTTTAAACTCCCTAAACTCCTTAACACTCCCTAACACTCCCTACAAAAACAATGAGAGTGGTTCGATACCACTCTCATTGTTTTCAAAAAAGCCATATGATTGTGGAAATTTTGGGCTTCGTGAAGCGAGGCTGCCCGCAGCATACTAAGCGTATGTGAGGAGCAGCCTCGCAAGGGAAGTGCCAAATTTACCAATCAGATGGCTTTTTTATATGTTGGGTTTTTCGAGTCCATAACCTTTCTTCCTATCAGTGCGTTTGAGGATGATTGCAACAATCAGAGCCAACACTGCGAAGCAGGAGAAGACAATCATCGGGAGGGTATAGTCGTAGAGGTTAGCACCCGAGGCGGTCTTGCCGACAATGCAGAACTTATCGAGGATACCACCGATAAGGTAGGGCACACCCCAGAGGCCGATATTCTGGATGAAGAAGATCAGCGCATAGGCAGTACCGAGCTGGTAGGTGGGGAAGATCTTGGTCACCGAGGGCCACATTGCCGAAGGCACGAGCGAGAAGGCAACACCCAGCACAATCATCAGCACCACAGCCATCCAAGTAGCGTGGAGCGAGGGAATCGAGTAGAGGAGGTGAACGCCGATAAGCATTGCCGAGCCGAGCATCATAAACGATGCAGCCTTACCCTTCTTATCGACCATACCGCCGAAGAGGGGGGTGAGGATCAGCGCGCCGAGTGCGGGCAGACCGGCGATGGTGCCGGCAGCGGCCTCAGCCATACCATATTTCAGAATAAAGAACTCGGTTGCGAACTTCTGGAAGGGGAAGATGCAGGAGTAGAACAATACGCAGAGGATAGCGATGAGCCAGAAGCCGCGATTTTTGAGAATCGCAACCACATCTTTGAAGGAGAATTTCTCCTCGTCCTCCTCGGAGGTCTCCTCGCCACTCGCCTCAATCTGCTTGTCGAGTTTCTTGTCCATAGTCGAGAATACCACAAAGGCTACCAAGCCACCCAAGAGGAGCACCAGACCAATCAGCAGAGGGGTCGAGAGGCCCGAGCCGCGTGCGATAGGAATAGCGAGCGAGTAGGCAGCCTGCGAGCCGATACGTGCGAGTGCCACCTGCACACCCATAGCTGTTGCTACCTCCTTGCCTTTGAACCACTTAGCGATAATCTTGGTAACGGTGATACCTGCCACCTCGGCACCTACACCAAATACCGAGTAGCCGGCAGCAGCCACAAATACGCTGGTCTTATAGCCGAGGAAGGTACCGTCGCCACCTGCCAACTTGGTGATAGCGAAGTACTCAACAGCAGTACCCACCACCATCAGCACAGCGGCGAGCTTACCGGTGAAGCGCACGCCAAACCTATCGAGGATAAAGCCACCCCAGATAAGCATCAGCAGGAATACGTTCAGGAAGCTGTACGCACCGGTGAAGAAGCCGAACTCGGGGCTGGACCAACCCAGGTCGGTTTCGAGCATCGTTTTCAGCGGTGCCATAATGTCGTTGACAAAGTAGGCAGCCATCATAGTGAAGGCCACCACGGCAAGCGCACCCCAACGTGCGGCTACCGAGTCGTTAAGACGTTTTGCAATTTTTTCAGTCATCGTTTACTTCATTTATTTAGTTTAAGTATTCTGCACTATTCCTCCTCTATCGAGTAGCGGCGCAACACGGTGTAGGCATCGGTCAGGCCCAACTCGCCCGCCTTGCTCATATCCAGACACCCCTTGCGGGTATCCTTCATATAGATTTGTACCAAGCCCCTATTGAAATATGCCTCAGCAAATTGGGGGTTAATCTCAATGGCGCGCGTGTAGTCCTCGTAGGCGGTCGGGAAGTCACCCGAGAGTGCGTGGAGGTAGGCGCGGTTGTAGTATATGTGTGCCCAATCGGGATAGAGTTTGGCGGCCTTATTGAGGTCGGCTATCGCCTCGTCGTAGTTGTAGCTACGCGAGGTGTTCTGCAAGCGTGCCACGGGGTCGCTCTCGATAGCCACACGCTGGTAGCTGTTGTCGATGGAGGTGATAAACTCAATCATCTCCGCCTGAGTGGTGGCGCGGTTGAAGTAGAGGAAGGGGTTGGTGGGGTTCTCCTCGATAGCGGCGGTGTACATATTCACCGAGCCGGTGTATTGGCGGATAAGTGTCTGAGTGATACCGCGTTTGAAGAGCGTCTGCCAGTCGAACTGCTCCGACAGGCTACGGTCGAGCACTATGAGCGAGTCGACCGCAATGTCGGTACTCTCGGTGGTGAGCTGCACCCCAAACTCGGCCATCTCGGCCAAGAACTGCTCCGCCTGCTCAGGACGGTAGCGCGTCGGGTCGAGGTTTTGCGGCTGAGGCTCCTTGCGTATGGTGAAGCGGAACATCGGGCGCATAGTGATATTGTCGGTCTCGTCGGAGGTGCGCTCGAAGGAGCTACCCGAGAACTTGGTGTCGAAGGCGAGGAGTGCGTTGAACTTACGCGAGGTGTCGGCATAGATGGAGAAGGTGCTGTCGGTCAGCTTGCTGCGATACTCTGCAATTTTGCGCTCGGCAGTCTGACGGTCGGCACGCGCGCCACGCTCGTCACGCAGCAGGGTCTTGATGCCTGCACGGTTGATATAGGCGTTGGCGAAGTCGGGGTAGAGTTCGATGGCTCGGTAGTAGTCGGCGAGCGACGACTCGTAGTCGCCAAGTATGGAGTATAGTCCCGCACGGTTGTAATAGACCAACACGTTGCCTGTGAGGTACTCGGTCACCTTGTTGTAGTCGTCGAGCGCACGGTTGTAGTCGCCGATATTGGTGCGCAGAATCGCACGGTTGAAGTAGGCGATTGCCGAATTGGGGTCGAGCTGGATAACGCGGTCGAAGTCGGCCATAGCCTCCATCGGGCGGTTCAGGTTGTTGTAGGTGAGCGCACGATTGAAGTAAGGTATGATGTAGGTCGAGTCGTACTTGATAGCCAAGTTGAAGTCGGCAAGTGCCTCATCATAACGCTTTTCGCTCATCAGCAACGAGCCTCGCGCCGCATAACTCACGGGGTACTCACGATTGGTGCGCACCGCCTGATCGAAGTTCTCGTGGGCTTTGAGGGTATCTTGCAGATAGAGGTAGGCGGTGCCTCGGTTGATGTAGGCATCGGCCACCAGACGCTCGAAGCGGATATACATATCGAAGTCGGCAATAGCCTTCTCAAACTGTTGACTTTGGAGGTAGGTGACACCACGACTGTAATAGGAGCCAGCAATGTCGGGACGCAGGTCGATGGCCTCGGCAAAGTCACCCAGAGCATCGTCGTAGTTGCCCATCGTGGCGCGCGTGATGGCACGATACTGATAGGCAGTAGTATATACGGGGTTAAGTTCGAGGGCCTGGGTGAAATCCTCCTCGGCACCCAACAGGTCGTCGAGGTTGTACTTGGCAACGCCACGCAGGAAGTAGGCCTCGTAGGCCTTGGGGTCGAAACGCAGGAGCACGTTGAGAGTCTCGATTGCCTCGCGGTAACGGTTATCTATAAGGTACTCACGTCCAACATAATAGAAGAACTGCTTGTTGAGCTGAGCGTGCGACTCGTTAACAAACAGACCGAGCAGTAGGGTGAGTATCAGTAAAAATTTGCGCATATAATTCCAATTTCAGTGGGCTAAGGTACAAAAAAAATATGAGTCTGCCACTAAAACGTATTAGTTAGAAGAATTAGTACGAAGAAAGAGGGAATAAAAGGCATTGTTTGAAGGGAGTGTTAGTGAATTATAGGAATTATAGGAATAATGGGAATAATGGGAATAATAGGAATAATAGGAATAATAGGAATTTAAAGATTATCCCATAACTCCCATAACTCCTATAACTCCCATAATTCCCATAATGCCCATAATTCCCATCAAAAAACCTGAGAGCAATTCGATATTGCTCTCAGGTTTAACTCATTTTGAATTTTGAACTTTGAATTTTGAATTCACAAAAAGTCATATGATTGAGGAAATTTTGTGCTTCGTGAAGCGAGGCTGCCCGCAGCATACTAAGCGTATGTGAGGAGCAGCCTCGCAAGGGAATTGCAAAATTTACCAATCAGATGGCTTTTTAGATGGCTTTTTGAACATCTAAATCATTATTCAACACCAACTGATACTTAGCATACCCACCACTCTTCGAGCAGTAGAACGACACGATAGCGGTGATGTCGCACTTGGTGCCATTTGCGGGCACCTCCGACTGAGCGAATTTGCAGTAGCCGCTGGTACGGGCGATAAAGTAGTTCGTGTTGTTGTACTTGAAGAGGGTCGAGCCATAGTACTGCTTGTTGTCGTGGTTGTAGGCCCAAGTATTGAAGGGAGTACCGTCGGGCAGTTTGGTGAGGTTGTTATAGTCATCGTCCTGATAGCTGGGGAACGACGCCTTCTCGCCACTGTGGTAGCCGTGAGCGCAGGTGATACCCTCCAAGCGCACCAGAGTACCGAAGTACTTGGGATCTACACTTTTATCGGCCTTGGGGAAGTACTGGTCAACATTAGAGGCGTTTACCACGAGGTAGTCCGACTCCTTCAACCCCTCCACCTCGCCGCGCAGCAAGTGTGCGTCAATCAGGGGCTGGATGTCGAGGTAGTCGTTGGCATAGCTTGCGCTGGTAGGCTCTGTGCCGAGGCTGAGCATACGACGATAGTCGCCCAGCACCAGACCGTCGGCCTTGACATAGACCACCTGACCCATCTTGTAGTCGTTATACATAGAGGTCTTGCCCACCTTCACCTCGATACCACCGCCTGCGGGGCCGGAGTAGTCTTGGAGGTAGAGGGTGCGATAGACATTACCGAATTGGTCGGTGCTGATTACCTTACACTTGATGGCGAGTTTATCCTCAATGGTGATGCTGTTGGCACTATAATCGTTGGCAAACTCGTCGTAATAGACCTTTTTGAGGTCGTTGACGCTGACAATCTGATAGCCATCGGCAATAATCATCTCGTCGGTCCACGCCTGATAGGGTTTGGGGTCCTCAAATTTCTCGCAACCGACCATCACCATTGCGGTCAGCAGCGTAGCGATATATATTAACTTTTTCATATCTCTGTTGTTATCAGTCGGTTAGAAACGGAAATAGACATTGAGGTAGTAGTTAGCACCGTAGAGGTAGTAGTACTTCGAATCGAAGCGATTCCAATAGGTACCTGCGTCGGAGGTCATCTCGGTGAGTCGCATCTGCTCGAAACCACCAGTGCGAATCCACTTGTCGTTGAGCAAGTTCTTCATTTCGAGGCTGAAACCGAGCTGCGACGAGCCGATATACCAAGTCTTACCGATGCTGGCGTTCATCAGGAATGCAGGGTCGAAACGCTCCTGAGCCATCATAGCCTCGGTTGTAGGCTGACCGGCAGCCGCCTGCGCTGCGGGCACACGACCCACCAGAGCAGCGTCGGTGCGGTAGAGCGGGTTCATACTGAGGTACATCTTATCGTAGTAGCCAGCATCGAGGCTGATGTAGATGTTGTTGCCGGGCTGCCAATCCAGACCGATGTTCGAGGCAAACTGGGGAGTGCTCTCCACCTTCATACCCCTCCACCAAACCACCTCATTTTCAGCGAGTATCGAGGCGTTGTTATCGCGGGTCTGGGTGAAGGTGGGGTTCGACGAGTAGGTGTAGTCGCCCCAGCTCACAGCACCCTCGATGGCGAGAGTGGGGAGTACGGGAACATTGAAACCAACCTCCACACCATAGTGACGTTGGTCGATGCCGCTCATCGCGAAGTTCGAGAAGGCGTTGTTCAGGTCGTCGTAGAAGCTGATAAGTTTGGTCTGGTCGGTGATGTTTGCATAGTAGAGCGATGCACGCATACGAATTGCGGGCAAGCGCAGGTTGTAGGTGAGGTCAACGCTCAGGTCCTTCTCAGCGCGCAGGTCGGTAACCGCCTGATTACGAGTGCGGGGCGAGATGAACGAGTCGTCGAAGTAGGGAGCGCGCTGCATCATCACCGCCGAGAGTTTCAGACCGTGGGCAGCGTTGATGTTGTAGGTTGCCGATGCCTTAGCGGTGTAGGTGAGGAACATCTTCTTCTCCGAGTCGCCATAGGAGTCCTCGGGGAAGATACCCTTGCGGTAAAGACCCTCGCGCCAGAAACGCGAGAAGCCCAGCTCACCACCAGCCATCAGGTCGATAGGGCCCTCGGAGCGGTTGTAGATACCCCACACCTTACCGTTCATCACGTGGGCGTAGTAGTCGTAGCCATACTTGTCGCCCTCGCCCAATACGAGGTTGTCGGTGCGGTTGATATCGTTGCGCAGCTTGTCGAAGTCGGAGTTACCATAGTCGCGCTCGGCGAAGTTATCGACGTTGAGCCAATACTCACCACCGAGGAGGTCCTTCACCTCGGCATAGTACTCGGTGCGGTTGCGACGGAACTCCAAGCCACCCAGGAAGTTACTACGCGAGTCGATGGTGCGGGTAATCTGGGTCTTGAAGTTGAAGTCGCGCTGGTCGGTGTGGCGCTCCTGGATAATATATTTCGAGCGACGACGACCCGACTCGATGATGTTACCATCACCGTCGCGGTAGGTGTCGGTACTGTTGTAGTTGATGTTGTAGAGCTTGTCGAGGTTGATATACTTCATATCGGGGTTATTGAGCCAAGCATTTGCAACAGCCTGTGCCTTAGCGTCGTAGCCACGATTGTAGTAGTAGCTGGGCAGGTTGCGGTAGTAGTCGGCCTTGGGGTCTGCCGAGTCGTACCAGTCGAGTGCCGAGTAACCATTTTGACCGAAGCGGAAGCCCACCGAAGTTTCGATTTGGGTCTTCTCGTTGGGGGTGAAGTAGTGGTTAATCATCGCCACAGGCTCGTGGTACTCGCGGGTACGCACGTTACGCAACTTACCGTTCTGCTTACCCACGTTGGGGTTGTAGTAGTTGGAGCCAACAAGCGAGTTAGCCTCCTGAGTAGCAGCCATCTGCGCGCCACGCTGAGTGGGGACACCAAAGAGAGTTACTGCCAGCTGGTGACGGTCGTTGAACCTCTTCTCTACCGAGCCGAAGTAACCGTAGGCGTTGTAGTTCAGGCCCTCCACAAAGTCGTTACCACCCAGACGAGCCGAGAAGGAGAAGGCGTATGCCCAACCGTTGTCCTGCATACCCGAGGTATAGGTGAACATCAAACGGTTACGATACTGACCGTTGGCCGATACGACGCTGGCGCGGAGTCCCTGACGCATCTTCGAGGCGCGTGCGAGGATATTAGTAGTACCGTTCATACCGCCCACACCTACGGTGGAGGCGCTCACGTTCTCCACAACATCTTGGTTACGGGTCGCCTCGTTCAGACCTGTCCAGAGCGACCACGAAGCGTTACCGCTCACCGCGTCGTTCATATAGATACCGTTGAGATAGACACTCTCGGTGTTCGACGCCATACCGCGAGGCATAAAGCGGAGCTGTCCGAACTTGTAGCCTGCAACGCTCGAAAAGACGTCCGACGACGAAGCGAGCGACGAGGGAGTCGATTGACCCTCAAAGGTTTCGCTGTCGAACTCCACAAAGAAGGCATCGTCAATCTCGCCCGACATCGAGGCGGCGCTGAGGGTGATGAAGTTGACATCCTTCATCGCCACATCGACCTTCACGTTGATAGAGGTGGGCTGGAAGTCGGCAGCCTCGACCTGTACGCGTACGGTACCGTAGGGGATACCCTCAAAGGTGAAGTTACCCTCGCTGTCGGTGTAGGTCACGCGCTGCGGGGTCACGTCGAGAATCACTTTGGCAGCATCGATAGGTGCACGACCCACGCGCGACACTACCTTACCGCGAATACCGCCCTCCTGTGCCAGAGCAGCCATAGCTGTCAGGGGCAGAAGGAGCAAAAGCATCAAAAGTTTTTTCTTCATTTTTTTACGTTTTATGTTTTTGTACTATTTATCGAATTGCAGTTGGTAGCCTAATCTACTTTTCGAAGAAGATAAAGACGGGAAGGTGGTCGCTATAACCATCTTGGAAGGCATTACCGACGTAGGTGCGGAGCGGATAACCACGATACTGACCCTCCTGCTGGATGAGGAAGGAGCGGTTGAAGATGTTACCGAGGTACTTGCTCTTCGAGGCGCTCACCAAGTGGAGCTTGCCCTTACCGTCGGTGGCGAGGTTCTCTGTTACGACGATGTTGTCGAAGAGGTTCCACGCATCCTGATATGCCAACGAGCCGTGACCGTCTTGGTGCATCTGGTAGAAGGAGTTGAACATATCGCCCTCTTCGAGGTCCTTGATGCGGCGCTTGCCACCCAAAATCTCCGATACACTCTTATCCTTGGGGTCGTCGTTGAAGTCACCCATCACTACCGCCTTGATGTTGGGATTCTGGGCGCGGTGAGTGTCGATGATACCGCGAATCTGAGCCGCCACGGTCTCGCGCAGATGCGACGAGGCCGCCTGACCATTACGACGCGAGGGCCAGTGCGACACGATGAAGAGGAACTCCTCGCCATCGATAGTGCCGGTCATTGTGAGGATATCGCGGGTGCGGAAGTCGGGCTGCCCCTCCACCACTACACGCTCCGACGAACTACCGGTGAGGGTAAACTGGTCGGGACGATAGAAGAAGGCACAATCCACGCCACGCGCATCGGGACCGTCGTAGTGTACAATTTGGTAGCCTGCGGGGGCGAGCTTGGGCATCGAAGCGATATCTTCGAGCACATTGCGGTTCTCAATCTCCGACACTCCGATTACGGTGGGGAAAGCCTTGCACTCGCTCGACAGATTGAAGAGCGCGCGCTCGATGTTGGCCATCTTCTTCCAATACTTCACGCCCGACCAATTCTTGATACCGTCGGGGAGGAACTCCTCGTCGTTGATGGTGGGGTCGTTGATGGTGTCGAAGACATTCTCGATGTTGTAGAATACTGCGGTGTAACGCTTGCTCTGCGCATTGGCGGAGTTGACCACCACGAGGAGCATCAGCACCGAGAGGATAGAGGTAGCTAATTTGTTCATTTCTAATATCTTAGTTTAGTATTGTCAATCTCTCACGCGCGCGCATCGCCTACGCGCGAGTATATTAGGGTGTAAATATAGTTATTTTTTGCTAATATGTTAACGCGGTTGGTAGAATTTTTAACGCAGAAGAGAGTGAGCCGAATGGATTTGAAGGGAGATTAGGGAGCGTTAGGGAGGGTTAGGGAGTTTCAAAAATTCAAAATTCAAAGTTCAAAATTCAAAATGAATTAGAGAGTTTAGAGCACAATAGGAATAATGAGAATAATGAGAATAATGAGAATAATGGGAATAATGGGAACAATGGGAATAATGGGAATTTAAAGAATATCACTACATTCCCATAACTCCTATAACTCCTATTATTCC
>JAFXAY010000087.1 GCA_017521965.1 Tidjanibacter sp.
TGTTGTGTAACAATTTTTGTTTTTCGGGTTTAGGGGATACTCTCGAAGAGAGTACAAATGAAATAGAGAGATATGGAGCTGCCAAATTTATTTGAGCAGAAACATATCTCTCTATTTTGTTTGTAGTTACTGCAAAGTAACTCCTAAATCCGCAAACTAAATAGTACAAAAGTTTTTTGGTGCCGCTTTTTTACAAAAAAGGGGCAATTCAAAAAAAAACAAATTACTCAACTGTCCATTGGCCGGTGAAGGCTAGTCGTGCGGGGCCGGTGAGGTGTACGTTGGTGAAGTTGTTGGCTGTGCGTTGGAAGTCCACTTCGAGTTGTCCGCCGGGGGCAGTCAGTTCTATGTGGTTGAGTGCTGGGTATAATGTTGTGGCGGCCACTATGGCTGCTGCTGTTGCCCCTGTGCCGCAGGCGAGTGTCTCGGCCTCCACGCCGCGCTCGTAGGTGCGTATTAGGAGTTCGCCTTCGGCGAGTGGCTCTATGAAGTTTATGTTTGCTCCGCCCTGCGATGCGAGAGGCTCGGAGTAGCGTATTGCTGCGCCCTCGGTGGCTACGTCGATGAGTGCTATATCTTCGCGTACCTCGACGTAGTGTGGCGAGCCGGTGTTGAGCAGTAGGCCGTTGGCGTAGGCTGTTATGGGTGTGGGGTCTGCCATTTGCAGTCGCACGCGTCCTGCTGTGCCATCGCCACTGAGTATCTCCGCTGTGTGCTCACCGTCGCAGGCTATGAAGTGCTTGACGGGGCCGCCTATGCCGAGCAGATGGGCGTAGAGGGTTATGCATCGCCCGCCATTGCCACACATCGTGCCCTCGTAGCCATCGGCGTTGAAGTAGCGCATACGGAAGTCGTAGCCTGCGGCACTTTCGACGACCATCAGACCGTCGGCGCCGATGCCGAGACGACGGTTGCAGAGGAGTGCTACGAAGTCGGGCGATAGCTCGGGCAGGGGGCCACGACCGTCGAGGAGTACGAAGTCGTTGCCTGCTCCCTCGTATTTATGGAAGGTAATTGTCATAAAAAAGGCGTTTTGCTCCTACAAATGTAGTAATTGGAATCGATACTTCCATAAACTTTTCGTATTTTTGTCGAGTAAGAACCCACTGTTTGGATATGGCAAGGATAGGAGAGTATATCAAGCAACATTGCAGGTCGCTACTTGGTGTGGCGATTGTGGGGGCTATGCTCTCGCTCGGCGCTTGTAACACCACCCGCAACCTGCCTCAGGGCAGCTATCAGTTGGAGCGCAACCGCATCGCCATCGACAAGAGCGTACCCAAGGAGGAGCGCATCACCAAGCAGGAGATAAACCGCTACATCACCCAGAAGCCCGCAGTCGATATCTTCGGCATCAGGGGTTGGATATATAGCAAGGCCGACACCGTGCGCGACTCTTGGTGGGACCGACTGCTGCAAAATGTGGGTAGTGCCCCCGTGATTTTAGACACCACGCTCACTGAGCGCTCCGTGGAGCGTATCGAGTCGTTTATGGACTGGCGCGGCTACTTCGAGTCGGAGGAGAACTACTCGGTGCGCCTCGACTCGGCACGACAGAGGGCGAGGGTCACCTACTCCGTGGAGCAGGGCGAGCCCTACCGTATCGCCTCGTTGGAGTACGACTTCCGCGACCCCTTTGTGGGCAATGTGATTATGGAGGATAGCGCCTCGCTGCTCCAAGTGGGCAATGTGCTCGATATGGAGGCACTCTCGCAGGAGCGCGTGCGCATCACCGACTACCTGCGCAACCAGGGCTACTATAACTTCTCGGTGGACAACATACACTTCCCGATTGATACCACCGTGGGCGACCACTTGGCCGATGTGACGATGATTGTCAACCAATACACCACCGGCTACGACGCACAAGGTATGCCCGTGCAGGAGAACAACGCCCTCTACCGTATCGGCGAGATCAACGTATTCCCCGACTACGACGCACAGCTGGCCGCCACCGACGCCACATATTTCGACCGTCTGGACACCCTCCACTACGAGGGCCTGAACATCATCTACCACGAGTCGCTCCCCATACGCCCCGAGGTGCTCCGCCGAGTGATCAGCATCTACCCGGGCTACCTATACTCCGCCGAGGAGATAAACCGCACATACGACAACCTGATGGCACTCAGCTACTTCAAGAGCGCCAGCATTGTCTTCACGCCGATGCCTGTCGAGA
Organism: Tidjanibacter sp.; assembly: GCA_017521965.1. GTDB lineage: Bacteria > Bacteroidota > Bacteroidia > Bacteroidales > Rikenellaceae > Tidjanibacter. The sequence continues at coordinate 2,180 of JAFXAY010000087.1, forward strand.
GCCGCAACACGGTGACATACATTGGTGCCGAGGGCGACGAGGTGGTGGAGACCTACGAGGACTACCTCTCGTGCAGCGTGCGTTGCACGCCGACCACGCGTCAGGGCTACACGGTGGAGTTGGAGGCGAGCACCACGTCGAGCTTCTACGGTCTATCGACATCGCTGGGCTACCAGAATCGTAACCTCTTCCGCGGTGCCGAGCTCTTCGAGGCCGACTTCACCTTCGCCTACGAGCTGTTGAAGGTGAAGACCAGCCGCAACTCATTCGAGGTGGGCGGTAGTGTGGCGCTCAACGTGCCCCGCTTTATGACCCCCTTCCCCATCGACCGTCTGCAACGCGCACACGACCCGCAGACACGCTTCGAGGCGTCGTACAACACACAGCGCCGCCCCTACTACCACCGCTCACTGCTCAGTGGCGCATTTGGTTACAGCTGGGGAGGTGGAGAGTACAGCACCTACACCCTGCGCCCACTCGACATCAGCCTTGTGAAGATGAACTACGTCAGCGAGGAGTTCCTAAACCGACTGCAAAACCCCTACCTGCGAAACAGTTACACCTCGCAGATGATTGCCGGCATATCGGGAGCCTACCTCTACGACCGACAGAGTGGCTCGCGCCGCAGCTCCTCCACGTTCCGCCTCGGCTGGGAGACGAGTGGCAACCTGCTCTATGGCATAGACCGTATGGTGGGCCACCGCGCCGAGGGTGAGGACTTCTACCGCGCATTCGGCATACGCTACGCACAATACGCGCGCATAGATGCCTCGTGGGCAGGTAGCACACCCGTGGGTGAGCAGAGCGCAATAGCATACCGACTATATGGTGGTTATGGCTACTCATACGGTAATGGCAAGAATATGTCGATACCCTTCGACCGACTATTCTACGCAGGCGGCATAAACAGTATGCGCGGCTGGCCCGTGCGCACACTCGGCCCGGGAGGGTCAGCAGCACCCACCGACGTGCTCTACCCCAGCCAGCTCGGCAATATGCGCCTGGAAGCCAACCTCGAAATGCGCTTCCCGCTCAGCAATATGGTGGATGGCGCACTATTCTTCGACGTGGGTAACATATGGAACGCCGGACACGGCGACTACACCCCAGACTCCAAGTTCCAGTTCGACACCTTCTACAAGCAACTCGGCTTCAACACCGGCCTCGGCGTACGCTTCGACCTCAACGTGACAGTACTCCGACTCGACTGGGGCATACGACTACACGACCCCAACCTGCCCGCAGGCGACCGATGGATAAAGAACTTCCGCCTCAAAAATACCGCACTCAACTTCGGTATCGGCTACCCGTTCTAAGAGTTTTTGTTTGTCGCTTTTTCTTTCGAGCCTTTTTGTAAAAAGGCTCCCCAAAAACTTTTGTACTATTTAGTTTGCGGGTTTAGGAATAACTTGCAGTTATTACGATACAAAATAGATATAGGGAAGTTCAAGTAAACTTGACTTCCCTATATCTATTTTCCATCGTACTCTCTTCGAGAGTAATACCTAAACCCGAAAAACAAAAATTGTTACACAAAACAATTCTAAATGGTTTTTCCCATATTTCCCATTATTCTCATTATTCCCTAAACTCCCTAAGTTCCCTAACACTCCTTATTGCCTATTTGAATTTTAA
>JAFXAY010000088.1 GCA_017521965.1 Tidjanibacter sp.
AAGTTAGCCATCGACACACCCGGAATCTCCACAGGGTATTGGAAACCGAGGAAAAGACCTGCGCGTGCCCTATCCTCAATCGACATATCCAACAGATTCTCTCCGCAATACTCCACACTGCCCGAGGTGACCTCAAACTTCTCGCTACCGGCCAACACCGACGCAAAAGTGCTCTTACCCGAGCCATTGGGTCCCATAATAGCGTGTACCTCGCCGGGGTGTACCTCAAAATTGATACCCCTCAATATCTCCTTGCCCCCTACCGAGGCGTGCAAATCCTTAACTCTTAACATTTTTAAACGTTACATTATCTTTGTGGGGCTAATTACCGTATGTAAGGTAAATTGACAGCACCAATCTAATTCTATATATATAATAATAGGTATAACCCTACCCTACTGAGCCTTCGAGGCTTATCGACAACAATTTCTGCGCCTCGATAGCAAACTCCATAGGCAACTTATTCAGCACCTCGCGAGCATAACCATTGACAATCAGGCCCACTGCCTCCTCGGTAGCAATACCGCGCTGGTTGCAGTAGAAGAGTTGGTCGTCGCTAATTTTACTCGTAGTGGCCTCATGCTCCACCACCGCCGAGCGGTTACGCACATCGACATAGGGGAAGGTGTGAGCGCCACACTTGTCGCCAATCAGCAGCGAGTCGCACTGCGAGTAGTTCCTCGCCCCCTCCGCACCCGGCAACACCTTCACCAAGCCACGGTAGCTATTCTCACTCTTGCCCGCCGAGATACCCTTCGACACAATGCGGCTACGGGTATTGCGGCCTATATGTATCATCTTCGTACCCGTATCGGCCTGCTGGTAGTTATTCGTCAGCGCCACCGAGTAGAACTCGCCCACGCTATTATCGCCCGCCAGCACACAGCTCGGGTACTTCCAAGTGATGGCTGAGCCTGTCTCAACCTGAGTCCACGACAGGCGAGCATTATCGCCCTTGCACAAGCCTCGCTTAGTCACAAAGTTATAGATACCGCCGCGGCCCTCCTTATCACCCGGGTACCAATTCTGCACCGTCGAGTACTTCACCTCGGCGTCCTTCATCACCACAATCTCCACAATAGCGGCGTGCAGCTGGTTTTCGTCGCGCATAGGGGCGGTACAACCCTCCAAGTAGCTGACATAAGCACCCTCATCGGCAACAATAAGCGTACGCTCAAACTGCCCTGTACCCGCCGCATTGATGCGGAAATAGGTGCTCAGCTCCATAGGGCAGCGTACCCCCTTGGGGATATAGCAGAACGAGCCATCGGAGAAGACAGCCGAGTTGAGCGCAGCAAAGTAGTTATCGCCACTGCTCACCACAGAGCCCAGATACTGCTTAACAAGCCCGGGATACTCCTTGACGGCCTCGCTGATAGAGCAGAAAATGATGCCCTTCTCGGCCAGAGTTTGTCTAAAAGTGGTCTTAACCGACACCGAATCGACAACAGCATCGACAGCCATCTGCGCTCCCTCAACGCCCGCAAGCACCTTCTGCTCTTCGAGCGGAATACCCAACTTATCAAAGGTTTCGAGCAGAGCGGGGTCCACCTCGTCCATACTCTTATACTTAGCGGTACTCTTAGGAGCAGCATAGTAGATGATATCGTTGTAGTCGATAGGCGGAATACGCAGGTGTGCCCAATCGGGCATCTCCATAGTCAGCCACCTCCTATAAGCACTCAACCTGAACTCGGTGAGCCACTCGGGCTCCTCCTTGGCCGCCGATATGTAACGCACCACATCCTCACTCAAACCACGAGGTATGGTGTCGGTCTCAATATCGGTGACAAAACCATACTTGTAGTCACCCGACAACTCATCATTGATTATATCTTTACTATCCTTCATCTCAAAACAATTATCCCAGAATGCACTATTCTGAACCTACAAATTTAGTGATAGTTGACCGTTTTACAAAATTTACACCCGATTTAATAGATTACTTTTTGTATCGCCCCTTTTTTGTAAAAAAGCGGCACCAAAAAACTTTTGTAGTCGCTTTTTGTAAAAAGCTCCGCAAAAACTTTTGTACTATTAGTTTGCGTGTTTAGGAGTTACTTTGCAGTAACTACGACAAAAAATAGAGATATGTTCTGTTCAAATAAATTTGACAGTCCATATCTCTATTTTTCATCGTACCCTCTACGAGGGTATCCCCTAAACCCGAAAAACCTAACTATTACCAAAGAGTTATTGTTAAGAAGCAATTATTACTTAAATAGTCTAATTGGTTTTCCCATTATTCTCATAATTCTCATTACTCCTATAATTCCCTAAACTCCCTAACACTCTCTAAACTCCCTAAATTCCCTAACACTCCCTAATCTCCCTAAAAAAGCCAGAGAAGAACATCGAGTTCTTCTCTGGCTTATCATTTTGAATTTTGAATTTTGAACTTTGCATTTTAAACAGCCAAGCCCGAACCTTCTCGGGTTCGGGCTTGGCGTTTATTGAGGAGTGTTGATTACTCCATAGTTTTCAGAAGGTCGTTGTAGTGGTTGTACTTGTCCATCATACCCTCCATATCGCGGAGACGGAAGCATACGCTACGCAAGTACTCAACATACGACCTGTCGGCGGGATCCAGCTCGTGAGCCTTCTCCAGAGGAGCAATCGACTTAGCATAAACCTCGTTAACCTCCTTCAAAGCAGCGTCATACTCTGCCTGACCGGTGTAGGTCTTAGCATTTGCATCGCGGAACATCTTGTCAGCCTTGCTGATGTAGAGGTAACCTACGCTGTAATGTGCACCAGCGTTGTCGGGGAGCAACTCAGCAACCTTAACGAAGCTCTCCAAAGCACCGTCGATGTCGCCCTGACCGTTCTGGATACGACCCAGACCGTTCCACAACGAAGCGTTGTTGGGATCCTTAGCAATAGCCTCCTCAACCAAAGGAATAACCGATGCGGGATCCTCGCCCATACTTACATAGTAGTCGGTGAGGCACTCGATAATCTTAGCGTTCTCAGCATACTTCTCGAAGCCTGCCATCAGCATATCCTTAGCAGGTGCCAACAGCTCCTTGTTAATCTCGTCGCCGGTAGCCATCTCTTTCAGAGCCTGATACTGGAAGTAGAATACATCACCATCCTGGTCGAAACCACCCTCAGCAGCGGTCTTGAAAGCGTTGTACGAAGCCTCGTAGTTCTCACCGAAGAAGTAAGCCAAACCAGCGTTGTACATTGCAGCGTAGTTCATATTGAGGATAGCGGGCGAGTCCGAAACCTCGTAAGCCTTGGTGAAGATATCACCAGCCTTGTTGTACTGACCAGCACCGTAAGCGAAACCAGCCTCCTTCAACAGAGCGTCGATAATGCTGTTCAGACCACCCATAACCTGCATCATACTCTTCGAGTCAATCTCCATTGCCTTGTTGTAAGCCTCAACAGCTTTATCCAAAGCACCAGGAACGAGCTCTACGGGGAACTCCCAACCCGAAATCAGACCATTAGCGTCAGCATAAGCAACGAACTCGGGGGTGTAGGTAATCTTTACCATATCAACGCCACTTACGTTTACGTTCTCCTGCGACTTAGGCTCGCCGAACATCATACCGGCAGTCATAGTGTTCAGACCTTCATAAACGTGTTTCGAGTAAGCAGTGTATGCATCATACATCGCCTTACCGCGATTGATCCAAGTCGAAGCCTTAGTTGCCTTCTTGGCAACATCCTTGTCCGACTTCTCAATTTTCTTCATAATTCCCTCGGTGTCTACCTTAACGGGGCTCACATTGCCCTGAGGTGCAAAACCACCCTGAGCGAAAGAGGGAGCAGCCATCACCAATACTGCTGCTACCACTAAGAATAAACGTTTCATAATAAAAGTTGATTAAAGTGTTTGTTAATAGTTGTTTTCTTTTCCCAAATATGTTATCGGTTTGTTAAATATGCTCTTTCTATTATGATTCCTGAGGAGTCGATTCTGTTGCATCTCCCTCGGCAATAGCCTCAGCCTCAGCAATTTGCTCATCGTTCTTAGGGACAGGTGTTACCGATGCAATCTGGTCGCCTTCGCGCAGGTCGATAATCTTCACGCCCTGAGTAGCACGACCTGCCACACGGATATCGCTCACCGAGGTACGGATAGTGATACCGCTGCGGTTGATAATCATCAGGTCGTTATCGTCGCTTACAGCCTGGATAGACACCAGATTACCTGTCTTCTCGGTCACATTGATAGTCTTGACACCCTTACCGCCTCGGTTGGTCACACGGTAATCATCCAAGTCGGTACGCTTACCGTAACCATTTTCGCTCAGCACAAGGATTGTCTTATCGTCGTCGGGCTCAACACATACCATACCTACAACTCGGTTGTCGCCCTCGATCTCCACACCGCGCACACCTGCACCGACACGACCAATAGGACGTACCTACTCCTCGTTGAAGCGGATAGCCTTACCCTCCATAGTACCAAGCAGAATCTCCGCCTTACCGCTGGTCAGACAAGCATCAATCAGCTGGTCACCCTCGCGGATAACGATTGCATTGACACCATTTTGACGAGGACGCGAATAGGCCTCCAACTTGGTCTTCTTGATGATACCCTCGCGAGTAGCCATCACGATGTAGTTGTTCTCCACAAACTCCTTGTCGTCCAGGTGGCGAACAGTGATATAGGCTCTCACCTTGTCGTCGGGCTCAATCTGAATCAGGTTCTGGATTGCACGACCCTTCGACGAGCGAGTACCCTCGGGGATATTATATACTTTGTGCCAATAGCAACGTCCCTTCTCGGTGAAGAACAACATTGTATTGTGCATTGTGGTCACATAGATATGCTCGATGAAGTCCTCGTCGCGGGTAGCACTACCCTTCGAGCCGATACCACCTCTGCGCTGACTGCGATACTCGCTCAGCGGGGTACGCTTGATGTAGCCCATATGCGAGATGGTGATTACCATATCATCGTCGGCGTAGAAGTCCTCGGGGTTGAACTCACCGGCTGCCATCACAATCTCGGTGCGACGCTCATCGCCATACTTCTCCTTGATCTCCATTGTCTCCTCCTTGATGATGCCGAACTGACGCTCGGGACGAGCAAGGATATCCTTCATATCGTCAATCTTGGCACACAACTCGGCATACTCGTCGCTGAGCTTACCGTGCTCCAAGCCTGTCAAGGCTCTCAGACGCATCTCCATAATGGCATTTGCCTGCAACTCGCTAAGTGCGAAGCGGTTCATCAAGGTCGATTTAGCCTCATCGGGAGTCTTAGAGTTCTTGATGATTGCCACAATCTCGTCGATGTTCTCCTGCGCAATGAGCAAGCCCTGAACGATATGTGCTCGACGCTCGGCGGCTGCCAAGTCGAAATTAGTTCGGCGCATCACCACATCGTGACGATGATCTACGAAGTGCTTAATCAGGTCTTTCAGGTTGAGCAACATCGGGCGACCACCCACCAGAGCAATGTTGTTCACAGCAAAGCTGCTCTGCATCGGGGTATTCTTGTAGAGGGTGTTGAGCACCACACTCGACACTGCGTCCTGTTTGAGGATTATCACGATACGGGTACCCTCCTTGTTACTCTCGTCGTTGATGTAGGAGATACCCTCGATCTTCTTCTCGTTGATCAGAGCGGCGATCTTCTTAATCATCTCCGCCTTGTTGACCATATAGGGCACCTCGGTAACGATGATGCACTCTCTGCCCGAGGCGGTGTGCTCAATCTCGGTACGGGCACGCATCACAACCCTGCCACGACCTGTTTCGAGAGCCTCACGCACACCCTCGTAACCGTAGATGATACCACCTGTGGGGAAGTCGGGACCCTTGACATAGTTGGTGAGTTCCGATATCTCAATCTCGGGATTGTCGATATAGGCACAGATAGCATCACACACCTCCGAGAGGTTGTGGGGTGCCATATTGGTTGCCATACCTACCGCGATACCCGAAGTACCGTTTACCAACAAGAGGGGGATACGGGTGGGGAGTACGGTGGGCTCTTTCTCCGAGTCGTCGTAGTTGGGCTGGAAATCGACGGTATCCTTGTCAATATCTGCCATCACCTCGTCGGCGATTTTACGCATACGCGCCTCGGTGTAACGCATAGCCGCTGCGCTATCGCCGTCCATCGAGCCGAAGTTACCCTGACCATCTACCAACGGGTAGCGGAGGCTCCACCATTGAGCCATACGCACCATTGCGTCATATACGGAGTTGTCGCCGTGGGGGTGGAATTTACCCAGCACATCGCCGACAATTTTAGCACTTTTACGGGTGGGTTTATTGGAATAGAGCCCCAACTCGTGGCTCATATCGTACATAATACGTCGGTGAACGGGTTTCATACCGTCACGCACGTCAGGCAAAGCACGCGAGACGATTACCGACATCGAATAATCGATGTAGGCACTCTTCATCTCTTCCTCGACATTAATCTTTATTATCCTTTCGTCTGCCATTATAAAAACGTTGTTACTATAACCGTGTAAAAGTACAACTTTTTTTCCGTTTGACCAAACAAAACAAGCGTAAAACCGCCAAAAAAGCGTATTAAAAAGCGACTTAGCCCAAATTACAGAAAACCAACCCGTTTTTTCGGAGAATCATAGGGCAAGAGGTTAAAGAATGAAGAATGCAAAATTGATTTAGGGAGTGTTAGGGAGTGTTAAGGAGCGTTAGGGAATGTTAGGGAGCGTTAGGGAGTGTTAGGGAGCGTTAGGGAATTTAGAGAATAATGAGAATAATGGGAATAATAGGAATAATAGGAATTTAAAGATTATCCCTAAGTTCCCTAATCTCATTAAATTCCCTAAATTCCCTATAAAAAATGAGAGCAATTCGATATTGCTCTCATTTTTCTAAAAAAGTCATATGGCTGAGGAAATTTTGGGCTTCGTGAAGCGAGGCTGCCCGCAGCATACTAAACGTATGTGAGGAGCAGCCTCGCAAGGGAAGTGCAAAATTTACCAGCCAGATGGCTTTTTTACCGGAAGTCGATAATCTCATAATCCCTATAATTAGCAGATGAAAATTGGAACTTCTTATCGTTGACCACTTTAAGTTTTTCGATACTCTCGATTTTCAGGCTCATTTCGAGGCCATTGAAGTCGTAGCGCAACTCCACGGGTCGACCCTCGTCGGGCAAGACGTAGAGCACCACGCGACGCACACCATCGAGCACACCCTCGTGAGGAGCAAGCCCGACAACAAGGGCACGCCCCACCTCGGTATCGCTCTCGCCAGCAAGGGTGATATCGAATGCCTCGTCGCTAAAATCGAAGGCACGAAGGGGGTTTACCAAGAGGTTACGACTCTCAGTATCGATACGGTCGATGGTCACCTCCATATTGACGCCATCTACACCGTAACGATAGAGCCCATCGCTAAACTGCTCCTGTCCCATCACCTCGATATGGTATTTGCTACCTGCCACGGTCAACTCGCCACGCTGAGGGTCCATACCCTCCATATCGACCACAAAGCGCAATCGGTAGCCATCGGCACGCTCGGCGAAGAAGGTGGTAACACGCTCTACTATATCGTTGGCACTCTGAGCATTAGTCCCTACGCTAAACATCAGCAGCTGCACAGCCAATATGAACAAAAATCTTCTCATACTCTTCATTGTTTACAAGCCAAGACCCTCCAATATGCGCGCCAATTCGCCCATATCATATACCAACACCTCACGTGGCTTACCGCCATCGACAGGGCCTACAATGCCTGCACTTTCGAGCTGATCCATAATACGTGCCGCACGTGTGTAACCGATTGTAAATCGGCGCTGTATGTATGATGTTGAGCCTTGTTGATGTTGTACGACAAAGTTGGCTATCTCGCGGAACATCGGGTCGTAACTAATCTCACCCATCGGCTCCGAGCCACCCACACTCGCCCCACCCTCGGGCGCATAGTCTGGCAGCGGGTAGGCTGTCGGATAGCCCTTCTGGCGACTGATAAACTCGGTAATGCGCTCTATCTCGGGGGTGTCGAGGAAGGCGCATTGCAGTCGGGTAAGCTCGCCATTTATGAGCATCAGCATATCGCCCTGACCAATCAGCTGATTGGCACCCGGCTGGTCGATAATCGTACGCGAATCGACCATAGAGGTCACGCGGAAGGCGATACGCGCAGGGAAGTTGGCCTTAATCAGACCTGTAATGACCTTCACGTCGGGTCGTTGAGTGGCGATAATGAGGTGGATACCCACCGCACGCGCCAACTGAGCAAGACGGGTGATGGGGGCCTCGACCTCCTTACCTGCGGTCATAATCATATCGGCAAACTCATCGACAACCACCACAATATAAGGCAGATAGCGGTGCGAGAGGAGTCCGTTGGGGTTGAGTTTATCGGGCGGCAGACGACGTTGCAGGAACTTCTCGTTGTACTCCGAAATTTTGCGCACCTGTGCCCTGCGCAGCAGCTCGTAGCGCGCCTCCATCTCCTTGCAGAGCGAGTTGAGAGTGTTGACCACCTTTTGGGTGTCGGTGAGGATTGCATCCTCCTCGCTCTCCATCTTCGCGAGGAAGTGACGTTCCAATTTGGAGTAGAGCGAGAGCTCGACTTTCTTCGGGTCAACCATCACAAATTTCAGTTCGGCAGGGTGTTTCTTATAGAGCAGCGAGCTGATTATCACATTGAGGCCCACCGACTTACCCTGACCCGTAGCACCCGCCACAAGCAGGTGGGGCATCTTGGCAAGGTCGATGACAAAGGTTTCGTTCTGGATAGTCTTGCCGAGCACAATGGGGAGTTCGTACTTGCTATCCTGGAATTTGAGCGACTTGACTACAGAGAAGAACGACACCGTTTCGCGGGTGCGGTTGGGTATCTCGATACCGATAGTACCCTTGCCGGGGATAAGACCTACATAGCGGATACTCAGTGCTTTGAGGTCGAGCGCGATATTCTCTTCGAGGCTCTTGATGCGATTAATCTTCACACCCTGAGCAGGCTCAATCTCGTAGAGGGTTACGGTCGGGCCGATGGTCGCCTTGATGCGGTTAATCTTGATGCCGAAGTTTTCGAGGGTGTGTTGTATGATGTTCTTATTCTCGATAATCTCCTCTTGCGAGAACTCCACATCGGAGGTACGATTTTCCAAAATCTGAATCGGAGGTCGCTGATAGCGAGATAGTTCGCGAGTGGGGTCATATAGTTTCGCGAGGCTATCCTCGTCGGCCTCAGCATCGACAAGTTCGCTGCGCACAACCTGCACTCCGTCCTCCTTGCTCTCCACAATGCCACCTGCTCCGAGGGTGATACTACCCGTATCATCATTAGCCTCCTCAGGCTCATCACTATCGGAGATTGTAAATCCGCCAAGTGTCACGGTGGCAGCAGCGGCCGCACCACCCAACTTATCGATGCCGGGAGTATCGGCAGGGAGCCCTACCATACCCGCATCGTTGTCGTCGACAATCTCAAAACCGCCACTCGGTCGGCCTGAGGACTGCCTACGCGAAGCAGGCTGTTCAGTGGGGTGTACATAGCCGAGAGGTATCTCGTCGCCCTCTATTTCAATCTCCTCATCGCCAGCAGGTTTAATGTCGGCCCAATCGTCGTCAGCATCGGCGATATAGGGTCCTGCGGGCTGAGGTACTTCATCAACAAAGGGGCACTCGCCGACAGTGACGATAGCGGGAGCAGGAGCGGGTTGCACTTCAACCTCTTCCTCCTCAGGTTCCTCATCATACTCCTCCTGCTCGGCACGGTCGCGGCGACGAAGAGGGAACTTGAAGAGTTGCCAAGTCTTACCTGCCACCTGTGCGCCAAGGCTATTTACAACGCTGATTGTGCGGCGATTAACATAGACAGCCCAGAGCACCCAGCCAAGCACCAACATCAGAGCCAAGCCCCACTTGCCAATATACTCTTTGAGCCATAGTGCCACAAAGATACCCATCTCGCCACCCAGGCCCGTACCAAAGACGTTCCAACGGATACCAAAGGCGAAACCGAGGGTTAGTGAGCCAAGAATCATAGCCAGCAACGTCACACGCATCGCCTTCTCAAACCATATCGGGCGATAGCGTATGATTTTGAGCGACAGTGCAATAAGGAAAATAGGGACACACACCGCAAAGGCACCAAACATACGCCCTACGAGCAGTTGGCCGATAATTGCGCCCAACTTACCACCCGCATTGCTAACGCTAATACCTCGGGTCGGTGCACCCAACTCGCGCGCACGCAGGAAAATCTGGTCGGCACTCCAAGTGAAGTAGTAGGAGATTACCGACAAGAGAAGCACTAACGACACGAAGAGCAACGAAAAACTAAGCACCCAACGTGTGGTGTCAAGACCACCCGCCTGCTCACGATATTCGGGAGCGGGAGGTACGGGTTTGGGAGCAGGTTTCGTGCTCTTCTTCTTGGGTTGTGGTGTTGCTATCTTCTTTGCACTCATATACTTACATTTATTTACTTCAAACTATTTGCTCGTGCGGCGAGCATGGCCTCATACTCCTCGCCTGCCGCACTCAGGAACTCATATCGGGCCACGTTGCCACTCTCGGCTCGGAGGTTATTTTGGTCGAGCAACCACTCTGCACGCCTTGCCACAGCAGGTGCGGGATCAATAATCTCCACCGCCCTATCCCCAACGACCTCGGCTATCGTGTCGGTCAGGAAGGGGTAGTGAGTGCAGCCCAATACTATACGGTCGGCACCCGCCTCAATCATCGGCTCGACCACCGCCCTGACGGTTTGTAGTGCCTCGGGACTCCTCTCCTCGCCACACTCGACAAGTTCTACAAATCCTTCGCCCACCGCACGGATAATCTGCACCTGTGAGCCATAACGCGCCTCATTGGCAAGGTAGAGCGCACCGCCAAACGAGGCTTTGGTGGCCAGCACCCCTATCACCCCACTCTGCGAAGTGAGTGCAGCGGGCTTCACCGCGGGCTCCATACCCACAAAGGGTATCGGGTATCGGCTGCGCAGGGTGTCGATGGCAACTGCTGTTGCGGTGTTGCACGCCACAACAATCATCTTCGCTCCTCGCGCCAAAAGGGCCTCAACAGCCTCTTCGACAAAGGTGAGAATCTCCTCTGCCGAGCGATTACCATAGGGGCAGTTCTTACCGTCGCCATAGTAGATGAGCGACTCCTCGGGCAGCTGACGACGAAGCTCGCGCCACACCGAAAGACCACCCATACCCGAGTCGAATACACCTATTGCCGAATTGTTCATTTTCACTCTTTGTCAGCACTATTGGAGCGGGGTGCAACTTCCCTTAGACCCACCGCTACAAGCGGAGAGGACACACCACTCCATTATCTTGCAAATATAAGAATTTTTCGCAATAAATCACAGTATTTTCGCGAGAATAATAAGATGCAAGAAGGCAAAATGGTTTAGGGAGATTAGGGAGTGTTAGGGAGTGTTAGGGAGTTTCAAAAATTCAAAATTCAAAGTTCAAAATTCAAAATGAATTTGCGAGGCTAAGGAGCGTTAGGGAGGTTAGGGAGTGTTAGGGAGTGTTAGGGAATAATGAGAATTATGGGAATTATGGGAGAATCTTTAAACTCCTTAAACTCACTAAATTCACTAAGCTCACTAAATTCACTATTATAAGCCCAATAGGCCCGATAGGCCCAATAGGTTTCAGAAAACGGTCGTGCCCGCAACCTCCGAAACCCACGAAGGCTACAATCCCCACCCCGCCTGAGGCGTAAGCCGAAGGCACACATCCCCCGCCGAGGCGGGGGCTTGGGGGTGGGTCAGGCCTACAATTGCCTGCGGAGCAGGCAGGTGTCGAGGTGGTGATTAAAGGCAATAGGGTATCTACCTTACAGAGGGTGCTGTGCAAAATGATAATAATGAGAGCAATACGATATTGCTCTCATTATTATCATTAACAATTTAGAAAATTCTTAACGTGGTAAATAATATAATCATCCGTCGCTCCATTGCAATCAATAACCATATCAGCCTGCGAGTACCACGCCTCGCGCGCAGGGAGTGTGGTGGTGATATATTCGAGCAACTCCTCGTCGTTCATACCCGCAATTTTGGGGCGGCGCGCTCGACCTCGGCCAAGTCTGGCCAACAGACGATCGGGCGATAGCTTAAAGTAGATAACCCTGCCTCGCTCACGCATCAGCGCCAGGTTATCCGCATAGCAGGGCATACCGCCACCGGTAGCCACAACCACATCACCCTCCGACGGAAGCAAACGTAGCAACTCCCTCTCTCTCTGGCGGAAACCTGCCTCGCCCTCATAGGCGAAAATCTCGCTCACCGTTACACCTGTATCCTCCTCAATTGCCCTATCAGTATCGACAAAGTTATAGCCGAGTGCAGCAGCAAGTCTGCGCCCTACACTACTCTTGCCCGAGCCCATAAAACCAACCAAGAAGAGTACCATACTCTTATCCAAAGAGGTTTAGTTGTGTGTTCTCGCTATTGCGACTATCCTCCTCGGAGGGACGCTCTATGATGAGTTCGACCTCCTCCTTGGCAGGTGCAGGAGCCACCTTAGGCTCGGCCTTCTTGGGCTCAGCTTTTGGCTCAGTTTTCTTAGGCTCGGCCACAGCCTTAGGCTCGGCCACAACCTTAGGCTCGGCCACAACCTTAGGCTCTGCCGCAGCAGGCTCAGCCACTTCCACAGCGGGAGCGGTAACAGGCTCTACAACCGCTGCCTCCTCGGGCTCTTCGGGAGTGGGAGGCACCTCGGGCTCGATAAACTTCACCGAGGCTACCTCGTAGGTAGTCAGTCGTTTACCCTTGGCCTTGCGGCTCTTGACAGCCACAAAACTATCGACATCGAACTGCTCAGCAGGACGACCCGCATTTTTACCGCCATAGGTCACCTCAACCTTACAGCCCGCCACCTTGGTCAGGCAGACGCTGCGCGACTTGCGATTCTCCTCATCGACATAGCAGGCGGGGCGGTCGGAGAGTTCGGGAGTGAAGCGTTTCAGGTAGTAGTACTTCTGGCTGTCGTCCCAATAGACCACACTCAAAACCTGCTCGGGGTCGTACTTCTCCACCCAAGTAGTATCTTCGGGGAAGTGGTGTCCCACCTCGTAACCCGTTGTGTAGTAGCAATCTGCTGCTGTATAAACAATAATCTTGTCGGCACCCTCGAACTGACCGAGCAATCGGCCTCGGCCATCGGTGTTGAGTTTCAGCACATCTTGGTCGAACCATACATCGACACCCGCCAAAGTCGAAACACCCTGCTCCTTCAAGACGATTTTGTGGATCGGGTAGCGCGAGAAGAGGTTGCCCTGCGAGGAGCGACCCTTGATGAGCAGTTGGCTGAAATCGAGTTCGGCAATCGACTTTTTGAGCCTTGCACGCTGGCGGAAGAATACCTTCAAGGTCTCGGCCTCGCCATTGGGGTTAACGCTCATATAGAGCACTTTACTCTTGGGAGTACCCTTGGTGATGTTGTACTCCTTGTCGCGGGTGATGCTCGTTATGGCACAACGTTTCATAAAGATAGCGCCCTTGTCGCCATCGCGGTACAAGACGTTGTAGATGGTGCGCTCGTCATTGCGCTTGAAGACTCCGATATGGATAATATCGGGGGCGAAGAAGTCCTTGTCGAGCACCTTCTTGATGATGTAGCGACCGTCGCGGGTGATGAGGATAACATCGTCCAAATCGGAGCAGTCGCAGACGTACTCCTCCTTCTTCATAGCCGCACCGATACCGAAGAAACCACCTGCCCTATCGACATACAACTTGGAGTTGGCAAGAGCCACCTTAGCTACCTCGATATTGTCGAACTGGCGCAACTCTGTACGTCGTTCGCGACCCTTACCGTAACGCTTTTTGATTGATTTATAGTAGTTTACAGTGTAGGTCACAAGGTGATCGAGGTTGTATTTAACCTCTGCCTCCTCCGCCTCGATAGCCTTAATCTGCTGGTCGGTCTTGTCGGCATCGTAGCGGGTGATACGGATAAATTTCAGGTCGGTCAGGTGGATTACATCGTCGAGCACCACTTCCCTGCACAACAACTTCTTGAAGGGCTCCAACGCCTTATCGACAGCCTCGTAGGCCTCCTCGCGCGAGGTGCAACCCTCCATCACCTGATATATCTTATTCTCGATAAAGATACGTTCCAACGAGCAGGTGTGCCACTCCTTGGCAAGTTCCTCTAAGCGAATTTCTAACTCTCTGCCCAGCAGCCACTTAGTACGCTCGGCACTGCGGCGCAAAATCTCGCTCACACCGATAAAGCAGGGCTTCTCGTCGCATATCACACAGGCATTGGGCGAGATGCTCACCTCGCAGTCGGTAAATGCGTAGAGCGCATCGATAGTCTTATCGGTCGATTCGTCGCCTGCCACCTGAATAACGAGTTCCACATTTTGGGCGGTGTTGTCATCGACGTGGCGTATCTTGATTTTGCCTTTCTCGTTGGCCTTGATAATCGACTCTTTGATACTCTCGGTGGTTGTTCCGAAGGGTATCTCACTGATTATCAGTGTGCGTTTGTCGCTCTTGGTGATTTTGGCACGCACCCTCACAGCACCACCTCGCAAACCATCGTTGTAGCGACTCACATCGGCCAGACCACCCGTCGGGAAGTCGGGGTAGAGTTCGAACTGCTCACCCTTCAAGTGGGCGATGGCTGCATCAATCAGCTCGTTGAAGTTGTGGGGCAATATCTTCGAGGCCAAGCCCACAGCGATACCCTCGACACCCTGCGCAAGCAGTAGCGGGAACTTAACGGGGAGTGTAACAGGCTCATTATTACGACCATCGTAGGAGAGCATCCACTCCGTAGTCTTGGGGTTGAAGACCACCTCCATAGCAAACTTGGTCAGTCGCGCCTCGATGTAACGAGGAGCAGCCGCACCGTCGCCCGTAAAGATGTTACCCCAGTTACCCTGACAGTCAATCAGCAGGTCCTTTTGGCCGAGCTGCACAAGTGCATCGCCAATCGAGGCGTCACCGTGGGGGTGGAAGTGCATCGTATCACCCACAATGGCGGCCACCTTGTTGTATCGGCCATCCTCCGCCTTACGCATCGAGTGAAGGATGCGCCTCTGCACAGGCTTCAAACCGTCCTCGATGTGGGGTACAGCACGCTCCAAGATAACATAGGAGGCATAGTCCAAGAACCAATCCTTGAACATACCCGTCAGACGCTTACGCGAGGTATCGGCATCGAGCAACTTGTCGTACTTACCGCTACGCACTGCACCCTCCTCGACGGGGGTATCCTCCTCGGCGGCCTCTACACTCTCGACAACCTCGTCGGTAACCTCAGGCTCTGAATAGTTTTTCTCTATCTCGCTCATATTCTCTAATCTCTTTTCTCGATGTGGGGGTTATTAAATCAAATCCTCGATATAGTCTGCCTCGATACGCAGGTTATCGACAATAAAGCCCTGACGCTCCATAGTGTTCTTACCCATATAGAACTCCAACATATCGTTTATGGGGTCCTCCTTGGTCAGGCGCACAGGCTCCAATCGGATATTCTCACCGATAAACTCGCGGAACTCCTCCTTGGATATCTCACCCAGACCCTTAAATCGAGTAATCTCGGCACTCGCTCCCAACTTCGTCACAGCCTTCTGCTTCTCCTCCTCGTTGTAGCAGTATATCGTCTGCTTCTTGTTACGCACACGGAAGAGAGGGGTCTGCAACACGAAGAGGTGGTTCTGGCGAATCACATCGGGGAAGAATTGGAGGAAGAAGGTGAGCATCAGCAGTCGGATGTGCATACCATCGACATCGGCATCGGTGGCAATCACAATTTTGTTATATCGCAGATTTTCAATATCCTCCTCAATGTTGAGCGCAGCCTGCAACAGGTTGAACTCCTCGTTGTCATAGACCAACTTTTTGGTCAGTCCGTAACTATTCTTCGGCTTACCACGCAGCGAGAACACCGCTTGGGTCTGAGCATCGCGCGACGAGGTGATAGAGCCACTCGCCGAAAGACCCTCGGTGATGAAAATCATCGTTTCGTTCTTACGGGGATTCTTCACATCGTTGTAGTGTATCTTGCAGTCGCGGAGTTTGCTGTTATTGAGGCTCACTTTCTTAGCCATCTCCCTGGCCTTCTTCTGCACACCCGAGATAGCCTTGCGCTCCTTCTCGTTCTCCTGAATCTTTTTGAGCATAGCCTGCGCTGTGTCGGGGTGCTTGTGGAGGTAGTTGTCCAACTCGCGGCTCACGAAGTCCAAGATGAACTGACGCACAGTCTGACCTCCCGGCTCCATCAACTTCGACGACAGACGGATTTTGGTCTGACTCTCAAACTCAGGCTCCTCAACACTCACACTGATAGCACCCATAACCGATGTACGCACATCGCTCGGGTCGAAATCTTTCTTGAAGAACTCCTTGATAGTCTTGGCAATAGCCTCGCGGAAGGCCGCCTGATGAGTACCACCCTGAGTGGTGTGCTGGCCATTGACAAAGGAGAAGTAGCTCTCACCATAGCCTGTACCGTGGGTGATAGCAATCTCTATATCGTTGCCTTTCAAGTGTATAGGCTGATAGAGTGGCTCCTCGCTGAGGTTCTCGTTGAGCAAGTCCAGCAGACCATTTTTCGAGGTAAAGCGAGTACCGTTGAGCGAGATAGTCAGTCCGGTGAGCAGGTAGGTGTAGTTGCGGAGGCGCTGCTCCACAATCTCCAAGTTGTACTCATACTCGCCAAAGACCTCTTCGTCAACGTGGTAGGTGATGGTAGTACCCACCTTATCGGTCACATTATCCTCCCACACGTCCGACACCGGATTACCGGTCTGGAAACTCACCGTTCGTGCCTGTCCGTCGCGCACACTGCGTGCAGTGAAGCTGCTCGACAGCATATTTACCGCCTTGACACCCACACCGTTCAGACCTACGGTCTTCTTAAATGCACCCGAGCCATACTTACCGCTGGTGTTGATTTTCGACACCGCATCGCTGAGCGAGGCTAATGGAATGCCACGTCCATAGTCGCGTATGGTCACCATCTTGTCCTCGGAAATAGTCACCTCAATCAGGTTACCCGCACCCATAATGAACTCATCGACAGAGTTGTCGAGTACCTCCTTAATCAGGGTGTAGATACCGTCGTCTGGTTGTGAGCCATCGCCGAGTTTACCAATCCACATACCGGGTCGCAGACGCATCTGGTCGCGTGTGGATAGGGTCTTAATATCTTTCTCAGTATAGTTTACTGCCATCGTTTATATATTGTTTTTCTCTTTTCTCAAATTTCGTTCTGGGGCTGCGCAAAGTAAAGCCTTTCGAGTGACAACACTTGTCACTCCCGTTACTTTTTTGCCCTGATATCGGCCAACACCTCGGTAGCCATTGCCTGCACTCGCTTCGACATCTGCTTAGGCTCAGTGGCTGCCACCTCCTCGGCAGAGATAGGGGGCAAAATTCTCAGTCGCACCGTACAGCGCGCTATCTTCCACCCGTCGAAGAGTCGGTCCGTACCGTCCATCACACAGGGAAGTATTGGGGCTGCGGCCTCGTGCGCCAAGTAGAAAGCACCATCTTTGTAGCGGTGAATCTCGCCATCGCGACTACGAGTACCCTCGGGGAACATATTGACACTGATACCCTTAGCCAAAAACTCCTTACCACGTTCCATCATCTCGATAGTCGAAGAGGTGTTACCTCGGCGGATAGCAATATCGCCCCTCTCCCACAATATCCAGCCAATGAAGGGTATGCGATACACCTCTCGCTTGCTCACCCATTTGAACATCACAGGCAGGGTGAACATCACGGGTATATCGAGCATCGAGCGGTGGTTAATGGTCACCACATAGCGCTCCTTTGGGTCGATATTCTCCACCCCCTCGACCTCCAACTTCCAGCTCGGTACGGCCACAAACAGACTCCTCGACCAAAAGCGGCACGCCCACTGCATAGCCCTGCCATCGTGGTCGAAGAGGAGGCTCACCAACCACAGCAGAGTGTGGGCCACCACAAAGAGGATCACCCAAGGTAGCAATAATATATAGGTAGGTATCGATATAAGTGCTCTTATCATATTCTCTCTCAAAACGCCCTATTTGGGCATAATTAGCCAATTTAGAGTGCAAATTTGCACTCTTTTTTTGAGTAATCGAAATCCGAGGCGGAAAACTTATTAACATTTTTTCACCCTCCGCAACGCCAATTTCGCCACATCAACCCCACCGTCCACCACCAATCGGTAGGTCGATTACGGGTAAAAGATATTTTTGTCTATCTTTGCAGGCGAAAAGCGAAATCGAAAAACTATTATATAATAGGTATGAAAAAAGCGTATGTATTCCCCGGTCAGGGTGCTCAATACACAGGTATGGGCAAAGACCTCTATGACACAAACCCCACTGCACGCGAGATGTTCGACAAGGCCGACACTAACCTCGGCTTCAAGATATCGGAGATTATGTTCAGCGGCACCGACGAGGAGCTGAAACAGACCCGCGTCACCCAACCCGCAATCTTCCTCCACTCCGTAGCCCTTGCCGCCACTCTCGGCGAGGAGTTCCGCCCCGATATGGTGGCAGGCCACTCGCTGGGCGAACTGAGCGCACTCACAGCAGCGGGAGCACTCACCTTTGAGGACGGACTGCGATTGGTGGCAGCACGCGCCGAGGCTATGCAGAAGGCGTGCGAGGTGCGACCCTCGACAATGGCGGCAGTCATCGCACTTGCCGACGAGAAGGTCGAGGAGGTGTGCGCAGGGATTGATGGCGTGGTGGTAGCCGCCAACTACAACTGCCCGGGTCAGGTTGTTATCTCGGGCGAGGTGGAGAGCGTTCAGGCAGCTTGCGTGGCACTCAAAGAGGCAGGTGCCAAGCGCGCATTGCCGCTCAATGTGAGCGGTGCGTTCCACTCGCCGATGATGGAGCCGGCACGTGCGGAATTGCAGGCAGCGATTGAGGCGACAGAGTTCCACCAGCCCATCTGCCCCGTCTATCAAAATGTTGATGCTCAACCTCATATCAACCCCGAGGAGATTAAGCAGAACCTTATCGCACAGCTCACATCGCCTGTACGTTGGACTCAGTCGGTGGAGCGTATGGTTGCCGACGGTGCAACCTCTTTCGAGGAGCTTGGCCCGGGTCAGGTATTGCAGGGATTAATCAAAAAAATTAATAAAGAGGTGGAGGTTTCTTCAAAACAATCGCTATAAAAACGAAAACTCCGCACCCCAAAATTGCAACTTACTCAAAACAGGCAATTTAAGTTTTTATAAAGTTTTTAAACATTTTTAAATACCTACAAAAAGCCTAGTCTGAGGGCAATTTCAGGGGCTAATTCTTAAATAAATCGAGAGGGTCGAATCGACAGATTCGGCTCTTTTTTTGTTAATCACCGAGGGAGAATTTAAAAACAGAGTAAAAAAAGTGGCTATTTTCTAAAAAAAATCACTAAAAATTTAAAAAAACTTAAAAATATCCATTGTTTTTAAAAATTTTCAAATTATATTTGTGTCGAAAAGAAACATTTAATAAAAAGGCAAGGTGGAAGAGGAGAAAAACTTAGTGCTTTTGAAGGACTTCTTCAATCAGCAGGACGACGAGGCGAAGGGCATTTCGCACAAGAACCTGTTGATTAAGCGCGGCATAATTGCCTATATGGCGGTCAATGGCGAGTGTACGATTGCGGAACTCACCAAGGAGTTGCACGTCAGTGTCCCAACCATCACCAAACTCGTGGGCGAACTTGTCACCGAGAATATCGTGACCGACAACGGTAAGGTCGAAACAGCAGGTGGCCGACGCCCCAATGTCTTCGGTCTGGCCAACACCGCTATCTACTTCGCGGGTGTCGATATTGGTCGCGACTCTATCTACTTTGTCCTCACCGACTTGAAGAATAACATCATACTCAGCCAGTTGGAGTCGTCGTTTGAGTTGGCCGACAACCAGCAGTGCTTGGCCCGTATCTGTCAGAAGATTAACAACTTCCTGAGCACCTGCGGTGTGGAGCGCAACAAAATTCTGGGTATGGGTGTTTGTATTGCCGGTCGTGTCGATTCGAACACGGGCCGCAGTTATATGTACTTTACCTCCAACCACCAATCCCTCCGCGAGATTATCGAGGAGCAGACAGGTATCAACGTGCTGCTCGAAAACGACACCCGTGCTCGCTGCTATGCCGAGTACTTTGCGGGTAACACCAAGAGCGAGAGCAACATACTCTACCTCCACTTGGGTCGTGGTGTGGCGATTGGCATCGTGACCGACGGTAAGCTCTACTACGGTAAGTCGGGTTTTGCGGGTGAGTTTGGACATACCCCCTTCTTCAACAACGAGATTATCTGCGCCTGCGGTAAGAAGGGCTGCTTGGAGACCGAGGTGTCGGGTATCGCCATCGAGGGCAAGATGACACGCCAGATACAGCAGGGCGTGAACTCCATCTTGCGCGAAAAGTACGATGCGGGTGAACATATCCACATCGACGACATCATTGCTGCCGCTAAGAACGACGACAACCTCTCGATTGAGCTGATTGAGGAGGCCGGCGAAAAGATTGGTAAGAGTATTGCATTTCTGATTAATATCTTCAACCCCGAGCTGGTGATTATCGGTGGTAACCTCGCCCTGGCTGGCGACTACCTGATGTTGCCCCTCAAATCGGCCACCAATAAGTACTCGCTGAATTTGGTATATAAGGATACCAAGTTCCGCCTGTCGCAGATGGGTGCCGATGCGGGTGCTCTGGGTGCGGCAATGTTGATACGTAACAAGATAATTGGATTGTAGAACCTAAGAGTCAGGAGCGACGATATGAACGCATTGGAAACCGACATTATCCGCCTCCGTGCCTTGGAGCCCGAAGATGTGGATATCCTCTATAAGTGGGAGAACGACACCAACGTCTGGAAGGTGAGTAACACCATTGCCCCCTTCTCGCGCTACATCTTGCGTAAGTTTATCGAGAATCAGAAGTATGATATCTACGAGACCCGCCAGATGCGCCTGATTATCGAGTCGAAGCAGAGCGGTCGCCCCGTGGGCAGTATCGACATCTTCGATATCGACCCCTACAACCAACGCGCCGGCGTGGGAATACTTATCTACGATAAGGAGGACCAGGGCCAGGGCTACGCGTCGAGCGCCCTCTCGGCACTCATCCGCTACGCCTTCCATATTTTGTGTTTCAACCAACTCTACTGCAATATCTTGTCGAACAACACCCGCTCTCTCAACCTCTTCAAGAGCAAGGGCTTCACGGTGGTAGGCCTCAAACGCGAGTGGGTCAAGACCACCACCGACTGGCTCGACGAGTATATGCTCCAACTCATCAACCCCATCAAGTAACGCACTAATAAGAATTATAGGTTTCCCCCCACCCTCTTTGCCTTTGGCAAAGAGGGTGGGTTATTTTTGGGGAGTGCAGGGAGATTAGAGAACTTAGAGAACTTAGGGAGCTTAGGGAATTTAGAGAACATAGGGAGTTTAAAGATTTTCCCATTACTCCCATTATTCCCTAACCTCCCTAACACTCCTTAACACTCCCTAAAACTCCCTAAAACTCCCTAAAACAAAAAGCACCGCGCCCCTTTTGGAGCGCGGTGCAGAAATGAACTATAATTTGTCTATTTCATGGAAGACTACTCAGCCTGTACGGTCCAAGTGCTACCGCTATTAACAGCCTCGTAACCGTCAGCCAACCAAGCAGTAGGATCGAAGTTGAAGGTACCACCCTTGATGATTACCTTACCACCATTTGCAGTGTAAACTTTGTCGTTCGATGCAACGCCACCGAAATTACCACCCTCAACAATGATAGTACCACCATTCCATGCACCAAAATATTTATTCTTTGAACGGTCATTTTTGAAAGTACCATCTTTAATAGTAACAGTAGAACCCTCACCGATTGCACAGAAGATATAGCGACCGGTACGATCGGGTTTGTGGTTAATAGTACCGCTATTGAATACTACCGAGCCACCATCTAATGCGGCCACACCTGCGCGGGTAAAGTTTGCATTATCAACCTCAGCCTCGCCGGCAACTTCAAGTGCATAGTTCATCGAGCTTGAAGTAGAACCTGCATTAAATTCATTACCATTAAAATCAATCTTCTTAGTATCGCCACCTGCTACCTCAAAGGCCTCACCAGGTGCTGCGATAGGAGCATTTACCTTTACGTAGGTTACATTAGGATCTGCAAGTGCATTAACCATAGCAGCAGCATTTACGACATTGTTTGCAGCAACAGCGACAGCCTCGCCATTTACGAACATATTTGCGCCAGTGCTAATTGCAGCAGCGTTGGGGCCACAAACGCCGATATGAGCAGCGGTAGCATCATCGTAGTTGAACTGAGTATAGGTAACCTCGTCCATAGTACCAATAGAAGTGCAAGGCTTAGCAATGAACTCAACGTTAATCTTCTCACCAGCGGGAGCAGCACAGTTGTAAGCACTAATAGTAGCGGTGCAGCCATTAGCCTCAACACCATTTACCAAAGTAGATGCACTATCCATATTCAGAGTGCTAACAACGCAGTCGTAGAGGTTAACAGTAGCCCAACCCTAAGCATATACGTTCGAACGAGTCGAAGCACCAAAGGTGATATCGTGGATATTTACTACGTGGCCTTCCTCCGATGCACTGATGCGCAGACCGTAGCTTGCATTTGCGCTACCGGTGATGATAGTACCATCTACACCCTGCAAAGTAACGCTCTTGTTGTTAATATCGCCAATAGCCGAAACAGTAGCCATATCATAAGTACCAGCACCTACATATACAGTCGCACCATCCTTAGCAGCCTTGATAGCATCAGACAGAGCCTTGCCATTCTGAGCAGCAGTCAGAGCAGCATCGTGGTTTACAATAACAGCATCGGGGAATACCTTATAACCCTCTGCACCTACCAAAGTGTAGCTCTTAGTGGGGATGATGAAAGTACCATCGTCGCCATCGGTCAAAACAGCGTCGTAACCAGCACCACCAACAAAGTTGTTAGCACCTGCAAAGGTCAGAGTAAAGCCATCGTTCTTGCTCAAATCGCGAACAACAATAGGAAGCTCAGCGGTAATATCGCAGTTCTCTACATTGAGTGCCTCATTAGCAGTACGAGCGTCGCTACGTACACCGTAACCATCGGCTACGATAGTCGAGTTCGAAACTTTTGCGCTCTTAGTACCATTGGTGAACGATACACCATTCTTACCATTGATAACACAATTATCTACCAACACAACACCCTCGCCGCAGCTGTTAGTCTGAACCAAAGTGTGCAAACCATTAGCCTCGCAGTTGATAAGGTTAAACTCGCCTTTGAGAGAGCGGAGCTTAGCACCTACTACATCTACACCAGCAGCAACATTTGCAGTAAAGGTACAATCCAAAATGGTTACATTGTCAACATAACGAGCATTACCATTCGAAGCATCGCCATAGATAAAGGTCTTAGCCTCGTCAGCAACAAAATTCAAATTGGTAATCTGAGTAGTAGCATTTGCATAAGTCGAGCCACCGATGAAAGTCATGGTACCATCGTACTCATAGTCAGCACCATCAATCAAAATAGTAGCATCAGCCTTCTCGGTGATGGTTACATCACCCTCGATGTTTGCACCAAACACGATAGAGGTCTTCTCACCTGCCTTTGCAGCATCGAGAGCAGCCTGCAACTCTGCCAAAGTGGTAACAGCAGTGTACTCGGGAGTGAGAGGCCAATCGATATCCTGCATCTCGGGAACGATCTTCACGTTGAAGTCAGTCTGGCTGGTCAGCAGGTTACCGTAGATAATGGTGCGGAAGTTGCGCTGTACGGGAACTGCGGGGAAGTTGCGAGTGTACTCGTTGTTAGCAGCATCCTTGTAGTCGAACTTGATGTCAACCATACCCTTGTCAGCACCAAAGAGGAGGTAAGTCATACCCATATGCTGGTGGTCAGCGATGGGGAAAGCCTCGGTGGGCAGAGCAGCGTAAGCATAGGTGAACTCAGCGGGAACCGAAGCAGCACCATCAACAAGGCTCATAGCCGAAGGAGTGGTAACGGTGATCTGAGTCTCAGCAACGGTCAGGCCGGCAGCAACTGCATCGTCATAGTCGGCAGCACCGATGATAACCTGTGCGAAGGGACGATAGAGATCAACGTTCTTCTGCATAGCACCATTCACCTTGAAAGGCTCAACGTATGCCCAGAAAGCGTCGTAAGCCTCAACGCTCATAGTGGTAGGAGCGTACTCCATAGTCTGAGCGTCCCAGTCGATAGTGGCAACGCCATCAGCGTTCTGAGCCCAGAAGATAAGGCTGTAAGTGTTACCGTTTACCAGACGGAGGGTAACCTGCTTGCTGATGTTGATAGCCTCGGGATTGTCGATAACCGAGATAGCATCAATCACCTTGTTGTCCTCGTCGTAGACAGCATAGTAGAGTTGGTTGGCAGCAGTGCCATCACCAAAGAGGGCACGAGTTGCCATTTCAGGAGCATTAACAGCGAAGGTAACAACAGCCTCCTCGCCCTTGGCAGCGGAGTTGTCAAGACCATCCTGTGCACACGATGTTGCAAACAGCGCAGCGGCTACTGCAAACACAGAAATAAGTAATCTTTTCATAATAAAATAATTAGGTTTGTGAAAATTTGGTTAATTTAGTATTATATTATATACTTGATTTTTAATTACTTATTATTAGGGCACCACATAGGGATGGTCGCCATCGAAATCGGGGTGGACAGTCACACCCTCCGAAGTCATTGAGGTAAGGAAAGTGTGGCGCACTGTAGTCAGTTTGCTACGCACGATAGGCACCTCAATAGGGTTAGTGGACGACACCTTCACGCCCTCCTCGTCGTAAACAGCAATGCTAACATTGACCCACGACTGGTGGCCATTGACAAAGACATAGTCGAAGCCGAGCTCTGCCTCATTCTCGCTAATCTGAGCAATGCGCGACTCGAAGGTAACATTGTAGCTCACATCGGCGGGCTGATTGGTAAACATATTAAACGATGATGGCATGGAGCCGAAGTAGGAAAAAACTACTGTAAAATTTTCAAGATTAACACGTGTCTCGCCCTTTGTGCCCTCGTCGGCAAGACTACCATTTGAAAGATAATCCTCATCGGCTCCTACGCCATCTTCATCGTCTAACCCATTACTATCTGAACCTAAGCTGTTATCACTATTAGCGGCCAACGCCTCCTGCTCGGCCTTCTTCTCCTGCTCGCGCTGTTGAATCATAGCAAGCACACGAGAGATAAACTCGGGAAGGTCGACAGAGATAAAGTTGAACTTAGCCAGCGGGCGCTCCATCTCGACGGGAACAGGCTTAGAAGAGTAGCCCACAACAGCCGAGGCCTCGCCACGGAAAGCATCGCGGAAATCGTTGTTACCCACGTGGTTGCCCTGCAACTTAATCTCCTCAAAATCGGAGGTATCGTAATACAAATCCTCTGTACTACCTGCTCGAACATAGTCTGCCCAGACAAGGAAGGTGTACTCACCAGGGTGAATATCCATCGACAGGCTATGGTCGAGGGTAGCAACATTATCTTTGGTGAAGGTAAAGCGATAGAGTTCGTCGCGGTCGATAGAGCGAGCACCACTGCCGCCACGATAGACCGAAACGATATAGCGCACATCGTAATCCGAAACATCGACACGACTATTCAGATTTATAGTGGTATAGAGCGGCATAGCAGTGGCAAACGACAAGTCGAGGCGCACTGGTACGGTGGCATTCTCGTCGGGCCACTCGTGCACACATCCGCCAAGCAACAGCGCACTCAGCACACTCACAAACCAATATCTTAACCCTAATCTCTTCATCGCTTCTTCGAATTAAGGTTAAACTTATAGGAGAGTGATATCGACGCGTGATCCAGACCGAAGTAGGTCTTGTTGCAACTCTTGATATATACACCGTTGTCGGTATCGGGAGCATTGTGGAACACGTCATACTCCACCTTATAGCCACCGGCACCCACACTAAATTCCAAATTCAGGCGCTGATCTCGGCTGATAGGCAGGCGGTAGCCCACATTTAGGCCGCCTCCGATTGCGGGCGACTTTGCATCTCTATCCTGATAGCGATACTCGCCACCGGTTGCCACATTGAACCACGACAAGCCGAAGTGAGCACCAACAAAGAGCCCCTGATTCTCAGCCTTGGGCCAGAATCGCACCTCGGGGCGGAGGGTAGCAGTACGGAACTTGGTGGTCTCGCCCGAATAATTCCAACCCGAATAGTAGAAGGGGACCGACACCGAGAGGTGAGGCACAACATCGACCTCAACGCCCAAGTTGGTAATCAACATACCCAATGCGGGCAGGTCGGTTTTCAGATAGAGGTGGCGGGGAGCGGGCTTGGAGAGCGGTGCGATAGGCACAAGTTGGCCAGCGCGCTCGGGATTAGCGCCAAGGGTATCCTCCTCGGCAATATCGGCGGGAGGTGTGCGGCGAACAATCTCGCGAACGTGGAAACGGACATAGCCATAACGCATCTTCGAGAATACCTCACGGTTTAGGTTATTCCACGCGGCGCTGCCCATTTTGCGCAGCTGACGGACAATATCGTCGTCCTCCTCAACGCTATTTTCGTCGCTCACATCGCCAACGATCACTCGCACCTCATCTTTATTTGCGAGCTCCGAAGCGTCGAGCAACTCAATAAAGGCGGGCCAATCGATGTAGTTATCGTTGCGGGTGATTATCTCCTCAGGTATCTCGATGCGACTACGCACATAGTTCTCTATGCTATTCAATCGACCACGACTCAGACGACGGTTGATGCGCTCACCACCCTCGGGCGATACCGCGCCACCAAAGGTAACACTAAGCAACTCCATCACCTCCTCGCCCTCGATAATCACAGAGATTACCGAGTCGAGCGAAGTCAGCGCCTCGTGGTTGTCGCTAAAATCCTCGTCGAGCAAATCTATCGACACAGGATAATATATATAATAGGTATGGGTGTTCTCCTCGATGAAACTCTGCGCCGAGGCCGAGGGGAGGAAAAACATTGAGAAAACAAAACAACAAATCAGGCGAACCAAACCTAATTGTCGCCCAATTTGACCGTTTTTAGTATGTTTTAAGGCCTTATTCGGAGTGGCCTGCTGTGTCAGCTTATAGGCATCAGAAGCCGAAGAAGAGGCTGAAAATGCCCCCCCCATCGGGAAGTAATTCACTGTATTACAGCAAGTTACGCGCTTCATTGTCCTATATATTACGTTTAATAAAGTTATCGGAAAGTTTCTGACGCAACAAAGTTAGGAACTATTTTCCGAAATAGCAATAATAATAAACAAATTATTTTTCGTTGTATAAGACTCAATTGTGCAACAAATCACAACAAAAACCAATCCATCATAAATAATAGATAGGTATAACAGAACTGATGAGGTTTTGGTGAGATATGCGAAATTTCCAAAAAGTTCGTTATCTTTGTGGCCTGACGCGAAAAAAGATAATGTATTTGCAAAACATAAAATCGACAGAACAATGAAAGTAGAAGCACAGAAATTCGTACAGCTCACCTATGAGCTTATTGTTGACGGTCAGCTGGCTGACCAGGCTACCAAGGAGCGTCCTCTCGGCTTTGTATTTGGTGCAGGTTTCCTCCTCCCCAAGTTCGAGGCTAACATCGAGGGCAAAGAGGTGGGCGACACCTTCGCCTTTACCCTCACCCCCGAGGAGGGCTACGGTGTGAGCAACCCCGATATGGTAATCGACGTACCTACCGCCGCATTTATGATTAACGGTCAGGTGGAGGAGGGTCTGCTCGTGGTGGGCAACCAGATTCCTATGATGACCGCCGACGGTATGCACGTTATCGGCGTGGTGACCGAAGTGGGCGCAGAGAGCGTTAAGATGGACTTCAACCACCCGATGGCCGGCAAGACCCTCAATTTCAGCGGCGAGATTGTAGAGGTACGCGAGGCTACCGAGGCCGACTACCCCCACGCACACGGTGGCTGCAACTGCGGTGAGGGCTGCAACTGCGGTGACTGTGGCGATGGTGGCTGCGAGGGCGGTTGCTGCTAATCGGCAAGAATAGGTTTGCAACCAACTATCTCAGAAACAATTGTTGCTTAGTGAGTTATGGTTAAGGTAGCACTGATACACATCGACGAGGAGTGGCGCACAGGGAAGACTATTTCGCTGGAACGCCTGCCCGCACGTGGCGACCTGGTGTGGACCCGTGCCGAGGAGCGCACCTCGGGGACAGATATGTTCGTAGTGGAGCGCGTGATGCACGCCGAGTGTGGCACCAACGACGAAGAGGTAGTCTATCTCTTTGTCACCCCCTACCACGACTACGGTACTACCCTACCTTAATATAATCACCAACAAACACAATAGGCTGACCCGAAAAGGTCAGCCTATTTTATTTATGCATAACTACACAAATGCAGTTTCATCATTTCCGTTAATACTGCTGAATCTTAGCATCTAACCAATTAAGTTTAGCAGTATATGAGGCCTTCATTCTATCAATGGCTGCTTGATAGGTCATCGTTTCATCACCATTTGTAGTTTTATCAATAGGCCACATGACACTATTAATTTCATCGGAAACTCTCAACTTATCAGCCTCAGCATCAATATAAGCAGGAACCGTTTCAAAATTAGGTTTCAATATATTCCATCTCTCTTTTACTCGAGCCTTAAAAATCGGATCTGTAAATAATCTCTGATAATAAACAGCACTAGTTGCTCCATAAGAACTTGTCTTACCAGGCACAAAAGTAGCCCAGTCAAAATCCCAAACAGGACCTGCGTGCATCTTACCCAATCTATCTTTATACATATACGTACTCTTTGGGTGCTGCGGCTCTGTATTTCCTGTCAATTCATGAACAAACCACCAATCAATAAACGAATCTACATCCAGATAATCCACATACTCCCTTACTGCAAAACGCTCATCATCATATAGAGCCTCCTCCATATTATTCACGTAGCCTTGCATATATTGGAATTGAGCATCGGTAATCTCATCGGGATCTTTGAACATATAGGGAAGATTACGTACTGATGATTTAAACTTAAACATCTCATCATAATAGACATCAAGTTCCATCAAGTATCCACCTGTTACCGCATCACCTTCATTATCAGTATCCTCAATCTCCGCAATATTTACACGGTTTTCATCAACTTTAATCTGTTCGCACAGATAGTAGTTGCCGACATGTTTACCATTAAGTACCAACTCCACAAATTCACCTCGTGGTGTCCAAGCCAAATCAGTCAACTCTGAAATACGAAAAGCCACACGATTACGGAGCATTGTTCTATCCATCCAATTAGCGAGCAACACCCATCGTTTATGTTTTGGCATGCCTAAAATAGATGCTTTCTTATCTAGTTTGATCGCATAAGGTTTCTTAGGATAGCTCCAAGTTGTATTGCCACGACCTCGCATATTGACTATATTATCATAATCAATTTCACCATTTTTATTAATAATGGTCAATTCAACATCACCTAACCAATCAGCAGTTTTAGGAGGTAAGGCTACCTGATCAGGAGTATTAACGATCACAATAGACAGACCTGTAATCCTAAGGTCCACCACATACTTGACAACCGTACCATCAGCAGAGACAATAGAGTAAGTAACTGGTTTTGAAAAATCATTCTGTGTTACACCACTCACTTGCTCTACGCCATCTACCAGCACCTTATCACCATTGGTCACAAAAGATGCTACTAGGTTCTTTGTATTGGATATTAAAGGAGTTGTAAACTCTAAATTTTGTCCTTCAATTGGCATTTCCACGTCCAATGCTACGCTGGTGTTATCTTCTGCCAAGAAGGCAAAATATGAGAGAGTTGTGCCTGCATAGATAACATTGAATACAGTTGACGAAACCTGAATGAGCTGATTATTGCCATCTTTAACATTAAGAACTAAGGTTACTTGCTCATTGTAATTCGTAGACAAATCGCTATCTGCAATATAGGCTTTATATTGGCCTTGTTTAATCACACCATTTTCATCAACAGCCTGTTCTACCTTAATAAGATTATAATTCTCAGGTGATGTTACATAAGAATTACGGGTCTTACCCACCATATCCAGTTCAATCTCACAATTCAAAGAGTTAACATCGTAATTAAAAATTGCATTTGAGGGATTAACTCTAAATTCAATCACTTCTGTGGTTCCCTTACTTAGAACAATATTCTTTGTCTGCAGAGTTACGATACTGGTAGGGGTATTATAACATTTATTAAAAGTGTAAGAAGTACCGTCTGCCAACGATATTGTAATTACATTGGTTCTATCATCCTGTGTAATAGAACTAATAATCTTCGATGCGTCAGCCGAATAATTCGTAACAATGGATTCTATTACCTCATTAGGTTTAGATTGATAGTACATTTCTATGACATAGAACCCCAAGTCATTAACAACTATTCGCACAGAGATGCCTTCTGCACCCTGAGGACCTTGCTCACCCTGAGGACCTTGCTCACCCTGAGGACCTTGCTCACCCTGAGGACCCTGCTCACCCTGAGGACCTTGCTCGCCCTGAGGACCTTGCTCTCCCTGAGGACCCTGCTCACCCTGAGGACCTGGCTCGCCCTGAGGACCCTGCTCGCCCTGAGGACCCTGAGGACCTTGAGGACCTTGTTCGCCCTGCTCACCCTGTGGACCCTGCGCCTTTATATACTCTCCATTATTATCTTTAATACGAGTGAAAGTATCTCCATTATCATAAGAAACACACCAATAGCCATCTTGATCAATGAGCAAATACGGAGTTACTCCATTTTGACCATTGGCACCGTTCGCACCATCATAAACATTAATAGATGAATCATCAGAGAATACTATTTTCCAACCGGTTTTTCCATCGACATTGTTTATGGGATCTACCAATTTAATAATTTTACCATTACTATAAGCATTTTTAAGTTGGTCAACCGCTGCTTTAATAGTAGTAATATCTTGTTCTATTAAACTAATACGATCTTCCATTTCGGAAAGTCTAGAACAAGACACCAAGCCAATCATCGTCAGCAATAAAATAGTGATTTTGTTTTTCATAATAATAACAATAATAATTAAGTATAATTCAGTACATTAGAATCTTACTATATGGTGGTAGGCAAAGACATAAAAAGAAAGTGTGGAATTATGTATTGTATATCTGTTAGAAGGCTCTGACAAAACCGAAGAGAGAATACAACAATACACTACTCCACACTTGAATAGTATGGAGTAGTAGCCAGAAAGCCACAAGCCATAACTATACAAGGAAGAGCGTTGTCGTCCAATCCTCTCTCTAATGAAAACTGTCAGATTTTCTAACAAGGATAAAGCGATAACACTTTCAAAATATGTCCGTTAAAGACATCTATTCTGTCTTTTAACGGTACAAAAGTAACTAATTGTACGATTAATTCCAAAAACCTACACTATTTAAAGCAAAAAGCAAGATGTTAAATCACAACATCTTACTTTCTCATATCCAATATAGGCTCTATTGTTATTTTCAGGTAAATTTAGCATTGCCGAGGTAAGCATAACGCTGCGATTAAGCCGAGAGCAGAGACTGCTTGCAGGCTCTGCCGAGGCGGAGCGGGGAAAAGCCCACGAAGTGGGATTAACGCAGAAATTCGCTCTTACCTATTATTTTCAGAAATAAATATAAGAGATGAAGTTCAAGGCTTGCGAAGGCGAGGCAAGCGGAGTTTACTGAGTGGTAAATGAGCATTGCCGAGCCAAGCGTAACGAAGAAATTCGCTCTTATATTTATTTCTGCGCGGGAATTTCAAATTCCTCTTGATGAAGAACAACCCTCTCCACCTCATCACTCACTCCAAACATCTCCTCTTTGAGGGTAAGTTTGCGCGGCTCGCCGGGGAGGTTATACTCGTAGGGCATTGGCTCGGTGAGGAGTTCGACAATCACAGTAGCCTTGCGTTGCGGGCGGACATCGGCCAGCGAGAAGGTGGTCATCAGCGACCCACCCGGGGCGATACGCACGGGCTCCTCCTTGGTGGCGCGTACACTGCCGCCCTGCTTGACGGTGCAGCGCAAAATGGCACGCACGGGCGACAACACATTGTCGTTCTCGACACTCACAAATCCCTCAGCCACACGGTCACCCACAATGCGGATACCGCCCTGCGAGCTCTGGGCCTCAGCAAAGGTCATCGGGTCGTTATTCCACTCGCCCTCCGAGGCGGGATACCACACGGGGCGCTCTTTCTCCAACGCTTTCAGCGCCAAATAGCTCTCATACAGACAGATACCGTTACCCGAGCGTGCAGCAGGCGAGAAGCCCACCACCGAGGGGTGATTCTTCGAGTAGTGGTACATACGCTCCGCCCTATCTACAAAGGCAGCAGTCCACTTCGGGTCATTGGAGGGGTTGCCTCCCACCTTACGGTCGCCACCACGCGAGGTGTCAACATCCGCACAATCAATCACATAGAGTCCCAGACGGTCGCACACGGTATAGAAATCCTCAGGTTGAGTGCCACCCATCACGATGATAGTGTTCACTCCACCCTCTTTAAGCTCCGTGAGGTGTGCAGCAGTGGTCTGAATATCGCCCTCATAGGCCGCCTCGGCACTCACCATATCGACCACACGCCCATCGAGCGCAATGCGTCCGTCGGTATATACCGCATCGCGGAACGCCACGCGGCGCATCACATACTCCTTGAAGCGGCCCTCATACTGGGTGCGAATAACAAGACGATAGAGGTAGGGCGTTTCGTGGTTCCACGGGAGTGCATCGCTCAGCGACGCCATAAATATCACATTATCACCCTTTAACATATCGGTAGTGAAGGTGCGGTTACCGTGCGACACCACATTACCGTTGGGGTCAATCAGCTCGTAATATACCTTAAACTCTTTGGAGTTGAGCAGGTGGCTCTCCATATCGACCTCGATAGTCATATTGCTCTGGCCCACTGAGTATGTGGAAGATACGTTGATATCGCGGATACGCACTTTGGGCTGCGAGATGATGGCTGCCTTGCGGAATTTAGCCTCACCACGATGTTCCCTGCCATCTTCGAGCACCTCGGCCACCGACTGCTTAAAGACCTTGATTTCCAAATCGTTGTAATTCTCTTGCGAGAGTTTGGTGAGGTCGAACTCCACCCTACCGTGCCCTGCTTGCGAGTAGCCTGCGGTAGTGCCATTGATAGTCACCTCGTAGGCCGAGGTAGCGTCCTCCACGCGCAGGAGCACCACGCGGTCGCTCCAACGGTAATTCACCTTGAAGCGTGTCGAGTAGGTCACCGCATCGGCACTCTCGCTGCTCTGCCACTCGGTG
Organism: Tidjanibacter sp.; assembly: GCA_017521965.1. GTDB lineage: Bacteria > Bacteroidota > Bacteroidia > Bacteroidales > Rikenellaceae > Tidjanibacter. Next base: position 33,154 of record JAFXAY010000088.1, read on the forward strand.
AGGGGTATGATGTAGTCACCGCCAAAAGCATCGGCAATGGCCTCGTCGCGCGAAGCGTAGGGGTTGATTTCGCCACGCGGAGCAAGTCGGCCCACGCCAATCAACTCAGGGTCGGAGTAGTCGCCGAGAGGTTGTGCGCTGAGGGTAGCAGCGCAAAATAGGGGGAAAAGTATAGTGAATAGTCGCCTCATCTTGTCGGAAAACGAATAAAAATGTAAATTTGTACCTTAGGAGGGTAAAAGTAGCCTTTTTTTTTGAGATATGGAAGAGTACAGCCAACTAAATTTTCCGGGCATCACACTTCGCTGCGTGCGAGGCGATGGTGGAGTGAGCGTTTGGGACTCGCTGCGCCATAAATATATTGTGCTCACTCCCGAGGAGTGGGTGCGCCGCCACGTTGTGGAGTGGCTGATGCAGAGCTACCACCTGCTGCCCGAACAGATAGTGTTGGAGTACCCCGTGGAGATTGGCGGCACCCGCCAGAGGGCCGACGTGGTGGTGGTCGATAAGCGCGGCGCACCACAGCTGGTTGTGGAGTGCAAGGAGAGCCGCATCGACTTCACCCGCTCGGAGGTTGTGCGCGAGGTCTATGCCCAAGTGGTGCGCTATAACGCCACCCTCCACTCCCCCCAGATTATGATTACCAATGGCTTGCGCCACTTCTGCTTCCGCACCGAGGATTTCTGCTCGTACCAAGCAATACGGGAGTTGGAGTTGTAAGGGTCGCAGAGCCTTTTCTATTGGAGGAAATTGAAGGGAATAATGGGAGTAATGGGAGTAATGGGAATAATGGGAAAATCTTTAAATTCCTTAAACTCTCTAAACTCCCTATAAAAAAAGAGAGCAATATCGAATTGCTCTCATTTTTACAAAAAAGCCATATGATTGAGGAAATTTTGGGCTTCGTGCAGCGAGGCTGCCCGCAGGCGTCATAGACGCTTTTCTATTTTAACCCCACAACGAAAAAAAAGTCATATAATCGAGCTATTTTTAGGCGAGGGTGTTTGGGGAGCCGCGCAGCATACTCTTTGTATGTAAGCGGTTACCCAAGCACCCTCAACACCAAAATAGCCGATTAGATGGCTTTTTTTACAATGCGCCAATCTCGGAAAGAATAGCATTAGTCTTAGCAACAGCTGCTGCACTTGCCTCGAACTTAGCTTTCTCCTCAGCGGTGAACTCGATCTCGATAACCTTCTCTACACCACCGCGGCCGATAACTGCGGGAACACCGATGCAGATGTCGTTCAGACCATACTCACCCTCCAAGTAGCAGCACGAGGGGATAACCTTCTTCTGGTCGCGGAGGATAGCCTCAACAACCGACGATGCAGCAGCACCAGGAGCGTACCAAGCCGAAGTACCGAGCAGACCGGTGAGGGTAGCACCACCAACCATAGTGTCGGCAGCAACCTTCTCCAATACCTCCTGCGAAGCGAACTGGCTAACGGGCACACCGCGGTAGGAAGCCTTGCTTACAAGGGGAATCATAGTGGTATCACCGTGACCACCAATTACCATACCGTCGATATCGTTGATGTTAGCGTCGAGTGCCTTAGCCAGATAGCATTTGAAACGTGCGCTATCCAGAGCACCACCCATACCGATTACGCGGTTCTTGGGCAGACCGAGGCTCTTCAAGGTGAGGTAGGTCATAGTATCCATAGGATTCGATACCATAACGATGATAGCCTCAGGCGAGTACTCCAACACGCTCTTAACTACGCTCTTAACGATACCAGCATTAACACCGATAAGCTCCTCGCGAGTCATACCGGGCTTACGGGGCAGACCCGAAGTAACAACTACTACGTCGCTACCAGCGGTCTTGCTGTAATCGTTGGTAACACCTACCAACTTGGTATCGAAATCCATCAGAGTCTCAGTCTGATACATATCGAGCATCTTACCCTCGGAAAGACCCTCTTTGATGTCGATGAGAACAACCTCGTCGGCCACCTCGCGGATAGCCATCACATTTGCACAGGTAGCACCTACGTTACCTGCACCTACAACTGTAACTTTTGCCATTTTCTTGATTTGTTTTATTTGTTATATATAAACCTAATTCCTAAGCATTTACAAGTGCCTCATAGCCCTCGGCCGAGAGGAGTGCGTCCAGCTCTGCGGGGTCGGTCATACGGATTTTCACCATCCATCCCTCACCATAGGGGTCGGTATTCACCAGTGCGGGGTCGGCTTCGAGTGCGTCGTTAAATTCGAGCACCTCGCCCCCTACGGGCAAAAATGCGTCCGACACGGTCTTCACAGCCTCGATAGTACCGAATACCTCGTGTGCTGCAAGAGTCTCGCCAACGCTGGTCACATCGACAAATACGATGTCGCCCAACTGGCTCTGTGCAAAATCGGTGATACCCACATAGGCCTCATCGCCCTCCACACGGATCCACTCGTGATCCTCGGAGTACTTCAAATTGGTAGGAGTGTTCATTGAAATAGTCTATATTTAATGTGTTAAAAAACTCTAATCCACAACTTAGGCAAAGGTAATACTATTTCCCGAGCGTACAAACTTTCAGTGTGATTTTTTTCACACTATTATACATTTTGCTTGTAGCGGGGAAAAATGTATTGCAGAAAGACCGGCAAAAAGATTGGCAGAGAGCCATTTTGACAGAGCAATTCAGCCTATTTGAGCGAGGCGATAATCTCCTCGGCTCGACTAACGACCATCTCGGGGGTGATATTGTTGATGCAACGCCAATCGCCAAACATACACCCCTTCTCACCGCGCAGCGAGCAGGGTCGGCAGGGGAGGTCGAGTTGCAACTGCCACTCAGGGTTTTGGCCATAGCCCGCACCACCGGCAAAGGGGTGAGTAGCGCCCCAGATGGAGAGTACAGGCACCGAGGCGAGCGACGCCAAGTGGAGCGAGGGGCTATCGGGTGAGATAAGCAGGTCGAGCGAGCGCATCAGTTGCATCTCGTCGTAGGGTGAGAGCATACCCACAGCAGGGACAACCTTCGGGCCATACTTATAGGCCACACCCTCGGCAAACTGACGCTCCATTGCGCCACCGCCGAAGATTACCACACGCTCGAAACGCTCAGCAAGCAGTGCCACAAGTTTATCGGAGGTGGAGGTGGGGAACATTCGGCCACGCTCATCAGCAAAGGGGGCATAACCTACCCAAAGACCACTCTTCGTGCCAAGTGCCTCCGCAAAGTCGGCGGGCGGGGTGGCAAGGCTACGATTGCTGTCTATGCGGTTATCGAGCAGGCTAAGTCCTACAAAACTTAACTCATTGAGAGCCAAACGGTAGCGCTCGGTGTTGAAGGTATTGGGCAAGAGTACTTTACGGAACTTACGAGTCAGCATTTGGTGGCTCTTGCGCGTCTTTTCGGCCACCGATAATTTGCATCGGAAGAGTCGGCGCAAGGCAAATGCCCAGCGAATAAGAGCGGTGCGTGACGAGCCTTGCAGGTCGGCCAACTGACGATATCCGCCACGATGGAGAGCCGAGGCGGTGCGCCAGATGCCCAACACGCCACGAGGCGGGCACTCAATAAACTCGGCACCCTCGCCCTCGACCAGCGAGCGGTAGGGTGCAGCGGTGACGATAGCCACCCTCGTATCGGGATAGCCTTTGCGCAGTGCACGGAGAATCCACATCACCTCAACGAGGTCGCTCATCTCGGCAAGCATCATCAGTGCCACACTCTCGGTGGGGTCCGGTTTCACTCTCTTTTGGTTCACTGTTGTAGCGGATTTGTGGTAAAAGTATCACAGCAATCATACAAAATTACACTAAGCAACAAAAAAAAGCAAATTTTTCTACCAAGCAGTCAGAATATCGCTCTGGGAGTATTGAAATATGGGTTTTATTTATATATTTGCAGTATGTACAGAAAAGTGTCCATACTATTTTGCGGAGCGTTTCTCTGCCTGACCACTACCCTATCGGCGCAGACCGATAAGCGTATGACGCGCGAGGAGTATATCGAGGAGTTTGCCCCTCTGGCCATCGAGGCACAGGAGGAGTATGGTATCCCTGCGAGTATCACTCTGGCGCAAGGCATTTTGGAGTCGGACAACGGTAACAGCCGACTCGCCACCGAGGCCAACAACCACTTCGGCATCAAGTGCAAAAGTGACTGGAAGGGCGGTAAGGTCTATCACGACGACGATGAGCAGGACGAGTGTTTCCGCGCCTATCGTACCGCCGAGGAGTCCTATGAGGACCACTCCGTGTTTCTCTCCACCGGTCAGCGCTATGCATCGCTCTTCGACTTGGAGATTACCGACTATGAGGGCTGGGCTCACGGTTTGAAGGCTGCGGGCTATGCCACCAATCCTGCCTACGCCGAGCGACTTATCAAAATTATCACCGACAACAACCTGCACCGCTACGACGACCCCTCGACACGTCGAGGTGGCGCAAAGCCGGGCGTAACTGCCGAGGCGATAGTAAAACCCGCCCCCATACTCACCCGACCACCTAAGGAGTACTACGAGTGGAGCGACGGAATAGATGTGGAGAACTACACGGTGGCTATGAGCAGTGTGGGCAGTTACGGAATACTCCTCAACAATAGCACTCGTTACATCATAGCACGCGAGGGCGATTCGTTGAAGAGTCTGTCGCGCACAACAGGTATCAGTGTGGGTCGTCTGCGCCGCTTGAACAATATCGAGCGTGGTGGCGAGGTGAAGGAGGGCGACATCATCTACATTGAGGAGAAGCCCCACAACTACCTCGGCGAGCAGACCGTCTATATCGTAGCCTCGGGCGACACTCTGGCCTCCATCTCTCAGCGATTCGGAGTGTCGGTCAAAGGACTGAAAAAGATGAACAAGGCAGTGCTTGGCGGCGAGGAGCCCTACGCAGGCGAGGAACTGCGACTGATGTAATTTTTATACATTTTAGTGTTACAAGAGAGAAACCTTATAACTAAATATAATTTATAGAAAATGAGCGAATTAAGGAAGCAGATTGCTGCGCTGCTAACCGACAAGTCAGCAACCAAGCAGTTGGTTTTCGACACTACTTTTGCCGCTTTTGAGGAGCTCAAAGAGGCTATCCACGAATTCTCGACCGAGATCGACGAGGAGATGGACGAGGTGATTGACCGCCGCATCAAAATCGAATACCGCGACCGTGGTAAATTCGAGGCACAGGTGCAGGTGGCAGGCGATATGATTATCTTCACTATGCACACCAACGTCTTCCAATTCCCCGCCGACCACCCCGTATGGCAGACCGACTACGTCAAGGAGGACCCGCACAGAAGTTATTGCGGTGTAATCAACATCTACAACTTCCTGGCCGACTCGTTCCGCTACAACCGTGCCGACGACGAGGGTTACCTGATTGGACGTGTATTTGTCAATCGCGAGGGTTGCTACTTTGTCGAGGGCAAGGAGCAGGACTCGATGCCCGTCGAGCAGTTTGGCAGCAAGAGTTTCGACAGACCCGCTATGATGCGTATTTTGCAGACCGCAGTGCTCTACTCGCTCGGTTTCGACCTCTGGGTACCACCCTACGAGGAGGTGCTCTATGCCAATGTTGAGCAGTTCAACACCAAGCAGGAGAACTCCAAGATGCAGACCGGCAAGCGTATGGGTCACGAATTTAGTTGGAAATAATTATCCCAAAATACAAAGACTATGAGAAGAGTATTTAACCTCTGTCTGCTCACTGTACTCTTTGTACTATCGAGCATTAGTGTATCGGCTGTTCCTGCCGATTCACGACCTAAACAAATCAGACAAAAAGATGGAACGACCATTACAGTAATCACCTATGGTGATGAGTTCTACCACTATACTACCACCGCCGATGGTATCTTGGTTTCGTCGGTCGATGGCATCTACCAGTATGCTACCGTCGATGCCGAGGGCCGCATCACCGCTCTCGGTGTTAATGCCAAGAACCCCTCGCTGCGCACCTCGGCCGACAATGCCGCAGTGGCGAAAGCCTCGCGTGGTGTACCTCAGCACATCTTCGAACAGGTACAGCGCAAGCGCAGAGCCGAGCTGGTTATCGACTCGCCTTTCACCCTCGACAAGATGAAGAACGAGGGCGGCCAGAGTCGCGCAGGAGTAAAACAGGAGAAGGTTATCGTACTGCTGGCACAGTTTCCCGACGTGAAGTTCACTGTGGATAGTCCGCGCCAGGCATTCAGCAATATGCTCAACCAGGAGGGTTACAGCAAAAATGGTGCAACAGGCTCGGCACGCGACTACTACTATCAGAACTCCAATGGTCAGTACGACTTGCAGATGGACGTGGTGGGTCCCTACACCCTGCCCCACAATATGGCATACTATGGTGGCAACGACGACGCAAATGCCGACCAGATGATTATCGACGTCTGCGAGGCTGCCGACCCTGAGGTGGATTTCACGGAGTATGCGACCAACGGGCAGATTACTCGTCTGTTTGTCTACTTTGCAGGTCACAACCCCGCTGAGGGCGGCCCGGTAGATAACATCTGGCCACACCGTAGTGTTGTGATGAGTAGACCTACATTTGATGGTGTCAAACTCTACGACTACGCTTGTTCGTCGGAGTTGCGTGGTAGCTCGGGTACCTATATGGCACACATCGGTACCTTCTGCCACGAGTATGGTCACTGCATCGGTCTGGCCGACTACTACAACACCATTGGTGGCTCGGGTACTGTAAACCTCGGTACTCTCTCGCTGATGAGCGCAGGTAACTACAACAACAATGGCGCAACTCCTCCTGAGCTGAGTGCCTACGACAAGTCGTTCCTCGGCTGGTTGGAGTTGAAGCAGATGCCCACTTCGGGTAAGGTCACAATGGAGCCCCTCAACGAGAACGTAGGTTACTATATCCCGACAAGTGTCGATGGCGAGTACTTCGTATTCGAGAACCGCGATATGACCTATAAGTGGAATAAGTATATCGCAGGTGGTGCGCCCAGCAATGGTATGTTTGTCTATCACGTTGACGAGTCGAGCAACTTTGTGGCTGAGGCAGGTACTACCGCCCGCCAGTTGTGGCAGATGAACCGCCCCAATGCCTACTCCTCGCACGAGTGTTTCAAGGCAGTTCGCGCCGAGACTACCAACGAAAACTATCCGCAAATGTGGATGTACCCCGGTAGCAAGAACCACACCACCCTCTCCTCGGACAACAACAACGAGTTTAAGACTTGGGCAGGTGGCAGCACAGGCTACACCTTTACCAACATCGCCACCAAAAATGGCAATGTAACCTTCGACGTGGAAACCTCCGATGGTCAGGTATCCATCGTGGTTACCAACCAGTCGGGCGCTATGGTAAGTGGCGCAACGGTAACGCTGATTGAGTCGTCGGTTGTAAAGGGTATGAATACCGACTTCGTATCGCTCGAAGGCGGCACTCGCGCTACCAGCGGCTACTACTCCACCACCACAGGTAGCAACGGTAAGGCTGTGTTTAACCTAACCTCAGGTGAGTACAAGGTGCTTATCGGCAAGTCGGGTCTGGGTAGCACAAGCGACGATATCAAGGTTGTTCCGGGTACGACAACAATGACCTATAAGTTGGGCAACCAGAACGTGGGTGGCAAGGTTACCTATTATAATTACTCGGATAACCCCGCATTGGTATTCAGCAATGGTGTTGACAAGAGCCGCTTCTATGGTATTCAGTTTACCTACGACGAGGTGAAGAGCACAACAGGCACACAGCGCATAGTTTCGACCGTCGTAGCACCTAAGAATGAGAGAGTAAAAGTTGCTATCAAGAAGAATTCCGACGAGCCTATCATCAAGGAGTACACAGTTGGTTCGAGCGGTCTGGTGGACCTCACCGAGCACAAAGTTGTCATCGCCAATGGTGACGAGGTGATTGTCGGTGTTAATAATTTCAGTGGCTGGTTGGATATCGACAACAACCCCGAGTGGGGCCGCAACCTCATTTCGAGCGATGGCGACAACTGGCAGTATATGGGTCCTCAGTATGGTGGCGATGTGGCCTGGGATATCACCGTAGGCTTTGCCGACTACAAGGACGACGCTACCTCGATGAACCTCACCACCAAGACCTACAACCTCAGCGTAGGCGAGGTAGAGAAACTTGCATACACTTTCAGCCCCGCCGGCACAACAGGCACACCCACCTGGAAGAGCAGCGACGAGAAGGTGGCAGTAGTTGACGAGGGTGGCATTCTGCGCGTGGTTGGTGCAGGTAACGCCACAATCACCGTTTCGCTTGGCAGCAAGGCAGCAAGTGGCAGCGTAACAGTAAACGCTACCGCAGAGGTAACCCTCAAAGAGCCCGTGGTTGATAGCGATGCCAACACAGCTACTATCAGTTGGACACCTCTGAAACAACGCAAGGGCTGGTCGCTGTACTATAAGTCGAATATCGACACTAAGTTCACCCAGAAGGAGTTCGATGCAAACGTAACTAGCTACACCATCGAGCACCTCTACGAGGGTGCTACCTACGAGGTGTATCTGTCGAGCAAACACGACTACCTGCCCAACGAGATTTGGGGTGCTGTGGGTGCAATGTTTGCGGTAAATGGTGAGCTTGTTGAGCCCGAGAGTGTGACCATCACAGGCTACGAGGAGTTGATGCACGTTGACGAGAGCGTACAGCTCAGCGCAGTTGTTTCGCCCGAGGGCACTTACGACACCAAGGTCACTTGGACAATCGCCCCCTCCAACCTTGCGACTATTGACGAAGATGGCGTACTAACCGCTAAGAACGGTGGCGAGGTGACCGTGACTGCTACAACCGCTGTCAAGAAGCTGACAGCATCGGTTAAGATAACCATCAAAAATACAGTCTCGGATATCGTTGTTGAGCCCTATCAAAACGATGCTATCATCCTCTGGGAAGGCAAGGGCAACAAGTGGCAGGTATCGTTCAGCCAGGTAGGCGGCGGCTTGCAGAAGACCGTAGAGGTCGATGAGCCTATGTTCCACATCGACTGCTTGAAACCCAACACCGAGTACACAGCAACCATCACTCCCTATGTCGATGGCAGGTTGGCCTCGGATAAGAAGCAGACCGTATCGGTGAAGACAACTGCCAATGTTAACGGCTACTCCTCGATAACTGCCAAGGGTGAGTACTCGGCAAGCGATATCATACCTCTGCGCGTAGCCGACATCCAGGGTACGCAGGAGAGTATCGAGTGGTATATCGACGGTAAGCAGGTCAATCCGCCGACTGCTAAACTCTCGGCAGGCCGCCATAAGATTGAGGCAGTGGTGAAGACCACGTTCGACACCGAGAAGATTATTAAGTTCGTAACCGTAAAATAGAGATGATAGTTATGAAAAATATATTGAAACTTTCGTTTGCCGCATTGGCACTCACTATGCTTCTGGCAAGCTGCGGCCGCGACGACACCGACAAAGCGTTGGAGGCCAAGAAGTCGTTCGAAACCCAAACCGCATACGGTATCTATACCGACGGTGCCTACTCGTTTGCTTATAACGATAAGGATTACCAAATTGCCTACAACGAGGGCGACCGCACCGTCCGCTTGCAGAAAGACGATATGTCGGCCTACGCCATCATCACCCTCGACAGCACCCCCACCAACGGCGCTACCGTGCAACTCTCGGTGCAGGGCAAGGGCGTAACCGCAGTGAAACCCACCAAGATGGACGTTATCAAAACCACCTCAGACTGCGTATGGGTTTGGGACAAAGCATCCCTCACCGGCTATATCTTCTACTGGGAGTTTTAGGGAAGGTATAATTCAAATTTGATTAACAGCCGAGTAGATTCGAATCTACTCGGCTGTTTTGTAGGGAGTGTTAGGGAGTGTTAGGGAGTGTTAGGGAGCTTAGGGAGTTTAGGGATAACCGCTTAAACTCTTTTAGAAAAGAATGGCTTTTCAGCAATAATCCTTTTATGTAATACTTGGTTTTTCGGGGTTAGGGGATACTCTCGAAGAGAGTACGATGGAAAATAGATATAGGGAAATCAAGTTTACTTGAACTTCCCTATATCTATTTTGTATCGTAATAACTGCAAGTTATTCCTAAACCCGCAAACTAAATAGTACAAAAGTTTTTGCGGAGCTTTTTACAAAAAGCGACAAATTAAAAACAAACTCTACAACACTATCTTTTTCACGGGGATTTCGAAGGTAGTGCCCTCTTCGGCGAGGTATGTTTCGGGGAAGAGTTCGCGTGCTTCGTTGAGTAGCAGTGTGTCGTCTTTGTAGCGTGACGAGAAGTGTCCTATGAGCAGTTTTGTGGCTCCGCTCTCTATGGCGGCCTTTGCTGCTTGGTGTGTTGTGGAGTGGCCGGTATCTTTTGCCAAGCTCTTCTCTTCGGCGGCAAATGTAGCCTCGTGGTATAGGAGATCTACGCCTTTCACTATGCTCACCGCCTTGCCGGAGTAGTTTGTGTCGCTCAGGTAGGCGTAGCTTCGCGGTGTGAAGGGCTTGTAGGTCAGAGAGGCATTGGGTATGGTGCGCCCGTCGATGGTGATGTCCTCGCCACGCTTGGCGGCTGTTATCTGGGCTACGCCGAGGCCATACTCCTCTATTGCCTCCTTGCGCACGTTGAGTCCTGCCTCCTTTTCGCGGAATAGGTAGCCGCAGCAGGGTGTGCGGTGGCGCAGGGGGACGGTCCATACCTCCATCACCTTGTTCTCGTATATCAGTGTGTGGCTGCGTGTGTCCACCTCGTGGTAGCGCACTTCGAAGGGTAGCTTGGTGTCGTACCAGCGGTAGTGTGCTTCGAGAATCTCGCCCATCGGATGTGGGGCGTAGATGTCGAGGGGGAGTTTGCGACCTTGGAGGCCGAGTGTGGATATGAGGGGGAATAGGCCGAATACGTGGTCACCGTGGAGGTGTGAGATGAATATGGCATTAATCTTCATAGGACTTATGCCACACTCCATCAACCTGCGCTGAGTGCCCTCGCCGCAGTCTATCAAATAAAACTGCTCATACGCATTGAGCGTATGAGCAGAGTGATGTTTTCTGACTGACGGCTTTGCCGAGCTGCTTCCGAGTATGGTTACCTTAAAAGTCATAGCGTTAGTTGTCTATTCGTTGTTAATTGTTGGGGTTGCCCCCACCTTACTCTTCTGCCGACTATGCCGCAGAGATATGTTCAGTAACAAAGGCTGGCAGATTACTCTGCGTCGTCAGCCTTCTTTGCCTTAGGCTTAGCAGCCGCAGCCTCCATCTGAGCTTTCAGGTCAGCGAGTGCGGTGATATCGCCGAGGGTAGTCTTCTCGATCGAAGCGTTGATCTTCTTCACCGACGACTTGGTAGCATCAGCAGCAGCGCGACGCTCTGCCTTCTCTGCCTTCTCCTCAGCACGCTTAGCCTCCTCAAATACGCGGGTGTGCGACAGGCTGATGTGCTTGGTCACCTTCGAGAACTCGATAACCTTGAAGGGGAGCTTCTCACCTACCTTAACGGTGGTGCCATCCTCCTTCACGCACTGCTTCGACGAAGCAAAGCCCTCGATCTGGTCGTTCAGAGCAACTACTGCGCCCTTCTCGTTAACCTCGGTTACGGTACCCTCGTGTACGGTGTCAACAGCGAACTGTGCCTCGAACTCGTTCCAGGGGTTCTCCTCCAACTGCTTGTGGCCAAGGCTGAGACGACGGTTCTCCTTGTCGATGCCGAGAACTACTACGTCGATAGCTGCACCAATCTGAGTGAGCTCTGCGGGGTGTTTGATCTTCTTGGTCCAGCTCAGATCCGAGATGTGAATCAGACCGTCGATGCCCTCTGCAATCTCAACAAAGATACCGAAGTTGGTGAAGTTGCGAACCTTTGCGGTGTGCTTCGAGCCGATAGGATACTTCTCATCGATGCCCTCCCAAGGATCCGAGGTGAGCTGCTTGATACCGAGCGACATCTTGCGCTCCTCGCGGTCGAGAGTCAGGACTACTGCCTCTACGTCGTCGCCTACCTTCAAGAACTCCTGAGCCGAACGGAGGTGCTGATTCCACGACATCTCCGATACGTGTACCAGACCCTCTACGCCGGGAGCGATCTCGATAAATGCACCGTAGTCGTACATAACAACAACCTTACCGCGGATCTTGTCGCCCACTTTGAGCTCCTGGCTGAGGTTGTCCCAGGGGTGAGGAGTAAGCTGCTTCAGACCCAGAGCGATACGCTTCTTGGTGTCGTCGAAGTCGAGGATAACCACGTTGAGCTTCTGGTCGAGCTCTACAACCTCCTCGGGGTGGTTTACGCGGCCCCAGCTGAGGTCGGTGATGTGGATGAGACCGTCAACACCGCCGAGGTCAACGAATACACCGTAGGTAGTGATGTTCTTAACGGTACCCTCCAAGATCTGACCCTTCTCGAGTTTCGACATAATCTCTTTCTTCTGCTGCTCCAACTCAGCCTCGATGAGAGCCTTGTGCGAAACAACAACGTTGCGGAACTCCTGGTTGATCTTAACAACCTTGAACTCCATAGTCTTGTCAACGTAAACATCGTAGTCGCGGATAGGCTTAACGTCGATCTGCGAGCCGGGCAAGAATGCCTCGATGCCGAATACGTCAACGATCATACCGCCCTTAGTGCGGCACTTGATGTAACCCTTGATGATCTCATCGTTGTCCAGAGCCTGGTTAACGCGATCCCAGCTTTTGAGCTGACGAGCCTTCTTGTGCGAGAGCAGGAGCTGACCCTTCTTGTCCTCTACGCTCTCCACATATACCTCTACCTTCTCGCCTACGGCCAACTCGGGGTTGTAGCGGAACTCACCTACGGGGATGATACCATCCGACTTGTAGCCAATGTTAACTACCACCTCGCGCTTGCCAACCGAGATAACGGTACCCTCGATAACCTCGCCCACCTGGACGTTCAGCATCGACTCGTTATATTTGTCTGCAACGTTCTCTTTCGAACCACCATAGAGGTCGAGATCGTTCTCAAACGCATTCCAATCGAATGCCTCGTTAGTTTTTAAAATTTCACTCATTTGTGTAATTGTTTGTTAATTAAAAAGTTAGACTTTATTTATAGTATTCCTTAGCGGAATAAGCGCGCAAATATACTCATTTTCTTCCGATTATCAACACTTTAACCACATTTTTTGCAAGAAATTTACATTACAGTTGCGTGTCGAAAAACGCTTTGACGGGAGTAAGCGGCCATAAATGGGAATTGTATCCTTGTTTCGATGAAGAAAACCTATTTCAAGGCTACTCACCATAAAATTGGCAGAAAAATAATAGAAAATTGCCCTCTACTACAAAACACGGTAAATCAAAACATTAGACAACAGGTAAGGATATTTATCAAAAAAAAGAGAAAAAAAACTTTAAAAAAATTGCCGAAAAATTTGGAGAATAAAATTTTCGCCGTATCTTTGCACCGCAATTCCGACCAAGGAATGCACAAGGGAGTTTAGCTCAGTTGGTTTAGAGCATCTGCCTTACAAGCAGA
>JAFXAY010000089.1 GCA_017521965.1 Tidjanibacter sp.
ACTGACGAAATGGGTTTCGTCGGTCGTTTTGTCTATCTGCTCGATTAGAAAAGTTGCTCGTTGGTGAGGGCTGTGAGCCTGCTGACAGCACTGAGGCCCTCCTCGCCAAGCGACACCGAGAACCGATTGACAAACAGGTCGATATGGCTGCGTACTACATCGGGCTTCATCTCGCGCGCGTGGTCGAGCACAAACTCCAACGAGGCGTCGGGGTTGGCAAAGGCGTACTCCACACTGCGGCGCAGCACACGCTCTACCTTTGTGCGCACCTCCTCCGAGAGGTCGCGGCTTGCCACAATAGCACCGAGCGGCAGTGGCAGACCCGTTGCTCGCTCCCACTCCTCACCCAAGTCGGCAACCAAGTGCAGACCGCGCTCACGGTAGGTAAAGCGGCCCTCGTGAATCAACACGCCCGCCTCGAACTCACCCTGCTCCACACTCTCGGCAATAGTCGAGAAGAGTCGGGCCGACTTATCAGTCACAGCAGGGAAGAGCCTGTTCATCAACATATTGGCGGTGGTATGATAGCCCGGAACAGCCACTCGGAGCGACCCATCTGCAAGGCTCACACCCTCTCTGGCTGCCACCACAAGCGGGCCATTACCTCGGCCGAGGGCACTACCACTATCGAGCAGCGCATAACGGTCGCAGATAGCGGGCAGCACTGCATAACTCGACTTGCTCACCTGCACCCCACCCTCCAAAAGGCGGGCATTGAGTTCCTCGATGTCGTAGAACTCCACATCGAACTCCAACCCCTCGGTATCGACCAGCCCAAAGAGCAGGGCGTGGAACATAAAGGTGTCGTTCGGACAGGGCGATATATTAAGCGAAAGCCTCATAACTACTTGGTATATAATTCGATAATCTTCTCAACAGCATCGGGCAACCTTTCGGAGCTCTCCTCGATATGCCACTCACTACGCGGAGCAGCCACACGGTTGGAGATTACCCTCAACTCCACACACTTAACACCCAGACGGTGGCAAATCTTCATAAAGTGGTAGCCCTCCATATTCTCAATCAGCGCGCTCGGCTCGGGCACTGCCCCCACCCTATCGACCGTCATTGAGTCGGCAAGGGGAAACAACTCCTGCAACTCCACATCGGGAGCCGAGCAAACGGAGTCGCCGCGCTCGTTCCACTCGGTACGAACGACCACACAATCGCCCACCGCAAAGCTATCGTCGTAGGCACCTGCTGTGCCTGCAAGAATAGCCAACTCGGGGCGCTCTTTGCGCAAAAAGCCCTCCAAACAACCGTGACAGGCCAGGCCCATACCGCAGATATTGACCTTTGCGCCACGTCGCATAAGCGGGGCTGCCTCAATCGGAGTGGGGATAAATATGGAAATTCTATCTCTCTTCATTGTCCGAAAATTTGCGATATACAATAGTTGGTGATTCGGTGCGCACCTCAAACTCCTCGCCAAGTGCCTCGTTCGACACCCCTTGCCACAAGGCAGTCAGGCGACCCGCAGGCGGAGCATAGCGCAAGCCGCTCACCTCGATAGCAGCCACCGGCGAGAGGGCAAAGAGCGACACCACACCCCCACTCACGCTCTCAAAGCGGGTCGGAGCAGCGATAAAGTCGAATACTCCCTGCTCGGCAATCATCGTTATCTGCAACTTCTCGGCGCGCGCCGCCAAGAGCATCACATTGCCGATGGAGTGGTCCTCCCTGCGACCAAAGCCACCCAGCACGATAACCTCCTGCGCGCCCTGAGCAACAACATAGTCGAGCGACTTCCAGAGGTCGTTGTGGTCCTGCTCGGGAACGTGGTGGAGTCGGTCGGCAAGTGCTTCGCGGAGAGGCTCGGAGAGGGAATCCAAGTCGCCCACAACAGCCCACGGAGTAACTCCGAGCGTCATCAGTTCCTCGGCCGCGCTATCGCAACAGACCACACGCTCGGCACCGAGCAATAGCGAGCGTGGCAACTCCCCAAGAGGGAAGTCGCCAGCCGCCAAAATCACCCACTCGGGGCGCAACTCTTTATGTGGTAATGCTCGCACGTTCATCGGTTTTCATCATTTTCAGCCAGCGCAGGTAGCCAAACCACGCCAATATCGAGTAGAGCAGGTAGAGCAATGCGGTGGGATACAGACCTTTATAGAGGTAGAGGGCCGCACACACCACATCGACCACCAGCCACACCAACCACTGCTCCACATACTTCTGCGCCAACATATAGAGCGCCACAACACTCAGAGCAGTAGTAAAGGCATCGCCAACAGGCACCGTACTATCGGTAAAGTTAGTAAGAATCAGCCAAATACCCACCATCAACACCACAAAGAGCGCACTCATCGGGGCTATCTTGCGGCGCGGAGTGTGGGCAATAGGCAACTCCTTGCCATCGCTTTGGCCTCGTCGCCACATTATCCACCCATAGAGGCTCGCCACAAGGTAGTAGATATTGATACCCATATCGGCATAGAAACCCGACTCGTAGTATATAAAGACGTAGATAATGGGCATAACGATATTTGCAGCCCAGAGCCACACCGAAGCACGGTACTCCAACCACAAATAGACCAACCCGACAAGGGCACCTATAATTTCAAGCCAAAGCATAGCACTACAAAGATAGGTTTTTCTTAGAAACTAATCACCACATTGGCCATAAAGTTACGACCAGCCTGCGGGAAAAGGCCCTTGCTGTCGGCACGGTTGCCTTGCTCGTAGCAGCTATACGCCCAGCCACTCGAAGCATAGCGCGCATCGAAGATGTTGCCCACGGTGGCGCTAACCTTCACATCGGCACAACCCAAGGCGCGGAAGTCATAGCCCACGGTGAACGAGCTGACCGAGTAGGCATCGAGGCTCAGGGCCTCATTGCTGGAATTATTAAGATACTGCTTGCCCACATAGTTGGTCTGCCACAAGGCCCTCAGGCCACCCCTGCGCCACTCAACAACACCCGCAGCAAGCACCGAAGGCGAGAAGGCTATATCGGTTTCGCCCAACTGCTCAGCCACCTGCGAGTAGTTCCAATCCTCGTCGTAGGAGTCAACCCACTCCACATAATCTACAATTCGGTTGCGGCTCAGTGTGGCATTTGCAGATATTCGGAGCGAGGGCATCACCTGCATAGCACCCATCACCTCAACGCCACGACGATAACTCTTCGCCACATTGTCGGCCAGAGGCTCGCCGATGTCGTTCACCTCGCCCGTGAGCACAAGTTGGTCGCGATACTCCATATCGTAGAGGTTGATGCCGAACTGAGCCCCCTCAGCACTCCAATTCCAACCTGCCTCCCAATCGTTCAGACGCTCGGGCTTGGGAGCACGGTCGCTCTTAGCGTCAGTCCAATTGTTACGGGTAGGCTCCTTGCCTGCCGAGGCAAACGAGAGATAGAGGCGGTGCTCCTTGGTGGGTTGCCACGACAGACCCACCTTGGGGTTGAAGAAGTTGTAGCGGCTATCCACATCTAAACGCTGCGGAGCCATCTTCGACCAATCATACTTATCGTTCTCACCCTCAATGGTATAGTCAACCATACGGTACTGCATATCGGCATAGAGGGTCAGACTTTCAATAGGAGTCCAATCGGCACGCAGATAGATATTTCCGTCGTTTTTGGTGCCCACATTGGAGTAGTAGCGGTGCGATGGGTCGAGTGCGCCGAGATAGTTCTGCACCCACACCACATTACCGTAGTGGTCGTTGCGGTAGTGGTAGTAGCCACCACCGAGCGTTGCCGAGAGGCGGTCGGTGTGGTAGTTGAGTGCAAAGATAGCACCGCCCATACCATTGTCCAACGCCTTGCGTCTTACGAGGTTGCTCTCATCAACCAAGTTGCCGTCCACCTCGAATGGGGTAAGACCATACTCCACAAGCGAGCGACCATTTTTGTACTCCTCGTAGTAGCCATAGCCATCGGTGTAGTGGAGGGTCAGACGAGCGTCGAGGTTGGAAGAGAAGGTGTGCGACAGCGCTGCGCGGTAGTGAGTTTGGCGGTAGAGGTCTATCTGGTTGTCGTAGAAACCAATCACATTGCCCTCCGAGTCCTCAATCTCGCCACACGAGTTGTAGCGCGGATTCTCCTCCATCATCCAGTCGTCAACACCGTTCCAAGCGTGATAGGTAACCTCCTCGCCACCAAAGACTTGGAAGCGCAGTTTGGTAGCCCCTGCAAAGTAGCCTGCATCGAAACCCCAACTCTGCAAGTCGGCCCTTGCACGCTCGATATATCCGTCGGAGTGGATATCCGAGAGGCGGGCCGAGAATATCCACTTGCCACCCACCAAGCCAGTACCGACCTTCACACGTTGAGTGAGCGTACCGAACGAGCCACCACCTAAGGCAATCTCGGTAAATGGCTCAGGGTTAAGTTCTTCGGAACGCAGCATAATGGTAGCACCAAACGCACCTGCACCTGCCGACGAGGTACCCACGCCGCGTTGCACCTGCACGTCCGAGAGCGCCGAGGCGTAGTCGGGGGTGTTGACCCAGAATAGTTTGTGGCTCTCGGCATCGTTCATCGGCACACCGTCGGAGGTGACATTGATACGCGTTGCGTCGGTACCACGGATTGAGAGCGAGGTGTAGCCGATACCTGTACCCGCATCGGAGTTGACCACCAGCGAGGGGGTCGCCGAGAGCAGATAGGGCAGGTCGCGACCGTCGTTCCTCTCGGCAAGTTCCTCGCCACTTACCTCGGAGTAAGCAACAGGCGATGAGGTGGTTGCACGGTTGGCAATCACATCGACTTGCTGGATGTAGTTTGGAATTGTGTCGGGCAATGCGCCCAACGATGTTTGATTTACGGACTTAGAGTCCGATTTGTTAGTGGAATCGGCGTGTGCCGACAGATTGGCGGAGAGCATCAGTGCTACCGCCCAAGTAAAAAACCTCTTCATATTGAAAAGTTTTTAACATTAAACAATGAGGGGCGGTAACGTAGTGGTCTATACCACAGCACATCACGCAGTCATCTTATACGTTCTCCCTACGGCAGCATTATCTGCATCAGGTTCAAAGGGTATAATCTCAGCCCACGCACGGGGCACCCCTGCACCTCACCCTGAGATGCACGACAAAAGTAGTCAGAAAAAGCCGACTAACCAAGAAAAAAGTTTGGGAATTTTGGACTTTTAGCCCAGAATCATCATCAGTGAGGCGATAGCAAAGCCACCTGCAAAGCCCACAGCCACCTGAGCCACAGAGTGTTTACGCAGGTAGAGTCGGGCGGTGCCGAGCAGACCTGTCATAAGTGTGAGGGCGGCAAAGACCCACAACAACTCGCCATAGCCTATCATCACCATCACAAACATAGCCCCCATAGCGCCTCCCGCGCCCGTCAGGTGGAGGCTCACCTGCCAGAAGAGATTGACCACTGCCGCAAAGACCACACACCCAAAGGCCGACCACATAAAGCGACGCAGAATAAACAGCGGGAGTGCATCGCTAAACAGCCACGCCGAGCAGGCATAGGAGATAGCCACCAATATCAGCGGAAAGATGCGCTCCTTGCGCGTCGAGAGCGACCAATCGTGGATAATGCCCGTCACTTTGAGAATCATCACACAGAAGGCAGGCATCACAAGTGCGTTCATCACCACCACCAGAAAGACATAGTTGTCGAGTTGGTCGGGCACCGCAAATGGGATAAGGTCGGTATAGACCAACAGTGCCACCATATAGAGCGGCAGTACAAAGGGGTGCATAGCGAAGGAGATTGCTCTCGACAACCACTTTCGCCAACCGTGCGGCTCAACCACCATCTCACCGAGGCTTGCGGCCACTATCTCACTCTGCGATACTCTATCGTGTAACATCTGCTATACCTTTAATTAAAATGTTCGGCGCAGTCGGGCAACAGGGATACCCAACATCTCGCGATACTTAGCCACCGTACGACGGGCAATGTGGTAGCCCTTGGCGTTGAGTATATCCATCAGCGCCTCGTCGGTGAGGGGTTGGTGCTTATCCTCCGAGGCGATACACTCGGAGAGTATCTGTTTAATCTCATACGACGACACCTCCTCGCCACTATCGGTCTGCATAGCCTCCGAGAAGAGTTGTTTGAGGGGGATAATACCAAAATGGGTTTGGATATACTTGCTGTTCACCACACGCGAGATGGTCGAAACATCTAATCCCGTGCGGTCGGCTATATCTTTGAGAATCATCGGTTTCAGACGACTGCGATTGCCATCTATAAAATAGTCCTGCTGGTAGTCGAGTATCTCGCTCATAGTGCTCAGCAGTGTTTCGTGGCGCTGCTTGATAGCCGAGATAAACCACTTGGCAGAGTCGATTTTACCCTTGATAAATCGCATCGCCTCCTGACTCTGCTCGTCGTTCTCATCGGAGAGCGAGCGCATCATCTCCACATAGCGGCGATTAATCTTCACCTCGGGGACATTGGAGGAGTTCAGGCGGAGGTCGAAGCGACCATCCTGATAGTCGAGCAGAAAATCGGGGGTAATGTATGGAGCTCCCTCCACTCCCCCACCCGAATAGAGGTTGCCGGGCTTGGGCGAAAGGCGCATAATCTCATCTATTGCCGCTTTGAGCTGCTCCTCGCTCACTCCAAGGCGCACCAAGAGTTTGTCGTAGTGCTTCTTGGCAAACTCGTCGAAGTAGGAGGTGAGTATGCGACGGGCCAGGCGGCGCTCGTCGCTACCGGCGGTCAGAGTATCGAGTTGCAAGAGCAGGCACTCCTGCAAGTTGCGCGCACCCACACCCGCAGGCTCCAACTCGTGAATCACGGAGAGCATCTCTTCGAGTTCCTCGACACTCACGTCCATACTCAGACTGAACGCCAAATCGTCGGAGATGGAGAGCAGGTCGCGACGCAGGTAGCCACTATCGTCGATACTCCCCACCAGGTATTTGGCGATGGTGAGTTCTCGCTCCGATAGTTGCTTGTAGCCGAGTTGCTCTTCGAGGAATTCGTGGAACGAAACACCACTCGA
This sequence comes from Tidjanibacter sp., assembly GCA_017521965.1. Taxonomy (GTDB): domain Bacteria; phylum Bacteroidota; class Bacteroidia; order Bacteroidales; family Rikenellaceae; genus Tidjanibacter. The sequence goes on from JAFXAY010000089.1 coordinate 6,927, forward strand.
CACAAAGACTTGGCGCTGCTTATCCTCAGGACGATAGGCGGCCGGCGAGTGGAGTTTGTAGGAGGGTATTTCGCCCTCTTTGATATATTCATCGACACTTATCTCCTTCTGCTCACCCTCCTCGTTGGTGGTAGGCTCTGCCACCTCCTCGTCGAGTATGGGGTTCTCCTCAATCTCCTGCTTGATGCGCTGCGAGAGTTGCAATGCAGGAAGTTCGAGCAACTTGATCATCTGGATCTGTTGCGGCGATAGTTTTTGGAGCTGCTTTTGAAGCTGTCGCTGACTGATTACTGACATAGTGATACTTATTTTTTGTTTGTTAGGTACGACAATGTTGACTATTGTTTCTTACATCTAAAAAATAAGTTTCAGGGTTGGTGTAGTTTTTCCTTAGATAGGAATTATAAGAGTTATTATAGAAATAATTGGAAGTCCTAATACCCAATTATTTAACCTACAATGAAAAAGTCATATGGTGTGGGGATTTTTAGGCGGAGTAGTCTTGTCGGCTGCGCGGCATACTCTATGTATGTAAGCAGTCGACAAGGCTGCTCCAACACCAAAATCACCCACCAGATGGTTTTTTAGAACTCGGCGTTCTTGGGTGTACGCGGGAACGGAATCACATCGCGGATATTACTCATACCGGTCACGAAGAGGAGCAGACGCTCAAATCCGAGGCCAAAGCCGCTGTGAGGTGCCGAGCCCCAACGACGAGTGTCGAGGTACCACCAGAGCGACTCTTTACTCATACCGAGTTCCTCAACACGGGCATTGAGTTTATCGAAGTCGGCCTCACGCTCCGAGCCACCGATAATCTCGCCAATCTTGGGGAAGAGCACGTCCATAGCGCGTACGGTCTTACCATCTTCGTTCTGCTTCATATAGAAGGCCTTAATCTCCTTCGGGTAGTTAATAAGGATAACGGGCTTCTTGAAGTGTTTCTCCACAAGGTAACGCTCGTGCTCGCTCTGCAAGTCGCAACCCCAATCGCAGGGGAACTCAAATTTCTCGCCACTCTTTTTGAGAATCTCGATACCGTCGGTGTAGTCGAGGCGGACGAAGTCGTTCTCCACCACAAAGCGCAGACGCTCGGTGAGCTCCTTGTCGTACATCTTCTCGAGGAAGGCCAAGTCGTCGGCACAGTTGTCGAGAGCGTACTGAACGAGGTATTTGATAAAGTCCTCAGCCAAGTTCATATCGTCTTCCAACTCATAGAAGGCCATCTCGGGCTCAATCATCCAAAACTCTGCCAAGTGGCGGGGAGTGTTGGAGTTCTCGGCACGGAAGGTGGGGCCGAAGGTGTAAATCTGCGAGAGAGCCAAAGCACCCAGCTCACCCTCCAACTGACCACTCACGGTGAGGTTACAGGGCTCGCCGAAGAAGTCCTGCGAGTAGTCGATAGCGCCATCCTCGGTGCGGGGAGGATTCTTCATATCGAGGGTAGTCACCTCGAACATAGCACCTGCACCCTCGCAGTCCGATGCGGTAATCAGCGGGGTATGGAAGTAGTAGAAACCTCTGTCGTTGAAGTATTTATGGATAGCATAGGCCATTGCGTGACGGATGCGGAGCACTGCACCGAAGGTGTTGGTGCGGGGACGCAGGTAGGCGATGTCGCGCAAGAACTCCAAGGTGTGGCCCTTCTTCTGCAAGGGGTAGCTCTCGGGGTCGGCCTTACCGTAAATCTCAATCTCGCGAGCCTGCACCTCAACGGGCTGACCCGAACCTACCGACTGCACGAGCTGACCCTCAACACGGAGGCAGGCACCGGTGGTGATATTTTTGAGCAACTCCTCCGAAAAGTCGTTGGGATTGACCACAATCTGGATATTGTTGATGGTCGAGCCATCGTTCAGTGCAATAAATGCAACATTTTTGTTACCACGCTTTGTGCGTACCCAACCTTTGACTGTCACTGCAACATCGATCTCTGTCGAGCGCAGGATTTGTGCGATAGTTACTCTTCCTGTAAAAGCCATATTTATTTAGTTTTTAGTTATACTCTTAGTCAATTTCGCTGCTTACTCCGCCCCCTCATCAAGTTCGGAACAAACCAACCGCAAATATCGTATTTTTTTACCAAGGAAACAACACCACCCAACAAAATAACCATCTTAAAACAAAGAAAGAGCCTCCATTGTTGCAATTCCCACACAAATATCCTATCTTTGTCAGTTAACAAACCAAAAACACCGATACTGTAAAAATCATCTGCAAATGGAAAATTTAAGAAAACTTACTCACCAAGAACGCGAACAACTCACCAGTCAGGGTTGTTCTGCCGAGTGCTGGGACTCAGTGAGCGTCAGCTCGAAGTTCAGCGCAGAGCGTATTCGTGGCTGTCGTTTCGAGGGAGAGATTGAGATTGGAGCAGATGTAACGATAAGCGGGGTAACCACCCATATTAAGAATTACCGCATCGAAGATGGCGTAACCATCTGCGGTATAGGCCGATTGGAGTGCGACGGAGCATCACGTTTCGGCGAGGGCACCGAGGTCGCCTGTATCAACGAGGGCGGAGGTCGCGAAGTGCCACTCTACCGAGGCATCACTGCACAGACCGCCTATATCATTGCCCTCTACCGCCACCGCAAGGAGGCTATCGCCAAGATTTTGAAGATGGTCGAGGAGGATATCGCCTCTCGCTCGACCACTCTCGGCACGATAGGTCGTGGTGCAAGGCTCACCAACTGCAATATCATCATCAACACCCATATAGGCCCGTCTGCCACTCTCGACGGGGTGAGCCTGCTGAGCAACGGTACTATCGGCTCGACGGAGCAGTCACCCTCGTCGGTAGGTATCAACGTGAGGCTGAACGCCTTCCTCACTGCCGACGGTTGCCACATCGACGATGGCACAACCCTGCGTCGTTGTTATGTTGGTCAGGGTGTCAAACTTGGCAATTTCACTGCCACCGACTCGCTCTTCTTTGCCAACTCGCACTGCGAAAATGGCGAGGCGTGCAGCATATTTGCCGGCCCCTACACCGTGTCGCACCACAAGGCGAGCCTGCTCATTGCGGGTATGTTCTCCTTCTTCAATGCGGGTAGCGGCAGCAACCAGAGCAACCACCTCTTCAAGACAGGACCGGTGCATCAGGGTATCCACCAGCGCGGTTGTAAGTTCGCGAGCGACGCCTATATGATGCTACCCGTCAAGAACGGAGCATTTACAGTGATTCTCGGTCGCCACAAAAACCACCCCGACACGGAGAATTTCCCCTATTCGTACCTCATTGAAAATCAAGACGCAACAACCCTTATCCCTGCCCACAATCTTGTGAGCTACGGTACTGTACGCGATATTGCCAAGTGGCCCAAGCGCGACAAACGACAGGGAACTAAGCGCGATATTGTCAACTTCGACGAGTGCAACCCCTTTATCGCCGAGCGACTGCTCAAAGGTCTGGACATCCTCAAAGAGTTGGGTGCTAAGGAGATTACCGAGTACTACAACTATGGTCGTATGCGTATCAAGGCGTCGATGTTGCGCCGAGGTGTGAAGTTATATACTCTTGCCCGCAGTAAGTTTATCGGTGCGATGATTGGCGCGGAGCGCAGTGGCGCCGAGGTCGATGGCAGCGGCCAGTGGATTGATGTAGCAGGTGAGTATATGCCGCTATCGGCTATGGAGAGACTCTTGGCCGACATCGAAAACGGAACACTCGCCACCACCGAAGCCATAGTGGAGCGCTTTGCCGCAGAGCACGACCTCTACGCCGACTACGCATATAGTTGGGCAAAAGACCGTCTGACCTCGTTTGTGGGACACACCCCGACCGAGGAGGAGATTAGTCGCGTGATAGAGTTGGGCACAGAGGCCACCAGAGATTTACGCGCAATGGCCGAGAAGGACAAAGAGAAAGATAGCGATAATGTTATGCGTATTAGTTACGGTATTGATGCCACTTCGCAAGATGAGGTGATAGCCGACTTTAATGCTGTACGATTTCCTGAGAACTAAATCAAACTTTTTTCACCAAATATGAAGCACCTACTAATCAGCATATTAACCATAACGATAGCCACCTCGCTCACTGCGCAGGAACGCACGGTAGTGAAAGAGAACCGTAGCGACTGGCGCACCGAGTTTGTCACTTACCTCTCCCGCGAGGCGGCACTCGCCCAAAAGCCCGACGGAGAGCGCTTCTATATGGACCTGACCGAGAAGATGGTGGAGGTGAAGCGTGGCGAGAGCACCTTCTACGTTATCGACGAGGTGGATGTGCCGATGATTTGGCGCGACAGGGATATCTATCTCCACACCGAGGGCTCACGCAACGGTCACCGAATCTACGTCAACACCAAGTATGCAGGTGCGGCACGCGACAACCGTGTAACCTCGGAGCACAACATCACCGAACATATCACCGACGGAGTGAACAACTTTGTGGTGGAGGTCATCGACGACACCGCCAAGCCCGCCGACCGCACGCCCGACAATCGTGCAAAGGTGGAGCGAGTGTGGCTCCACGCACAACCCCGACTGAGCATCTACGACATCCGCGTGTCGGCTCTCCCCGACTCTACCGGCAAGCGTGGTGCGCTGACGCTCGATGTGATTGTCAACTCCTCCTACAACTACGAAGAGCCGGTGGACGTATGCTACGACATCTACTCGCCCGAGAACGAGCTGAAATACTACGACGTGCGCGAAACAACCGTTGCGGGTAACTCGCGCGACACAATCCGCTTCGAGGCCGACTTCCCCGGAGCAGTGGAGAGGCAGTGGAGCGCCTCGTCGCCTAAGCTCTACACGCTCACCGTTTTTATGCGTAAAGATAGAATAATCAACGAGTACGCCACCTTCCGCATTGGCTTCGGGCAGACCACTTGGGAGGGCAATACCATACTTCGCAACGAGCAGCCCATCGAGATTCGTGCAGCACGTTGGGAGAGCGACCTCAGCGAGAGCGAGAGCCAGAAGGCTATCCGCGACAAGAAGAAGCGCGGCATCAACACCCTCTACCTCGCCTATCCGCAGCCCGCGTGGTTCTACACACTCTGCGACCGCGAGGGTATCTATGTGGTCGATACCGCCAACATCAACACCGATGGCTCATCGCGCAAGGTGGGTGCATCGACGGTCAACGACCCCGAGTGGCTCGACGAGTACCTCGACCGTGTGCAGGCTATGTACTTCCGCAGTCAGCTCCACCCCTCGGTGATTGCCTACCGTCTGGCACAACCGAGCGGCAACGGTTACAACCTCTACAAGGCCTACCAGTGGCTTAAAGAGCAGGGCGACACCCGTCCCGTGGTCTATGACTCGGAGGGCGAGTGGAACAGCGACCTCACACTACCTGCACCCATCGAGTAACACCGCACCCTATGAAGATAGAGTTTATAGTTGTCGGCAAGACCGATATGGCCGAGGTGGCGCGATTGGTGGAGATGTACGCCGCGCGCATCGGCCACTATCTGCGTTTTGGTCAGACAGTTATCCCCGACCCCAAGAATCGCAAGTCGCTCTCCGAGGCGGAGCAGAAAGAGCAGGAGGGCGAGGCAATACTGCGCCTCATAGAGCCGAGCGACCACCTCGTGCTGCTCGACGAGCGCGGCAAGGAGAGCACCTCGGTAGAGTTCGCGGCGTGGCTTGGCAAGCGTATGGCAGCAGGCACCAAGAGGTTGGTATTTGTGATTGGTGGCCCCTACGGTTTCTCCAAAAAGGTCTATGACCGCGCCAACGAAAAGGTGTCGCTCTCGAAGATGACCTTCTCGCACCAGATTGTGCGCGCCCTGTTCACCGAGCAACTATACCGCGCACTCACCATACTCAACAACGAACCTTATCATCATCAATAGTTTATGAAATTTTTAAACATTATGTTAGTGGGGATTGTGATGTTGGTACTGAATGCCCCAACCACCTCTGCACAACAGTTCGACAACTACTTTGCCGACCGCACACTGCGTATCGACTACATCTTCGCCGGCAACTACAACCACCAGATGATAGCCCTCGACGAGTATGCCGAGTGGGAGGGTTGGGCAGGTCGCCGCACCAACCTCGACCAAGTAGGCGTGGCGGGCAATGGCGAGCTCACGGTGCGCGACGCTGCGAGCGACCAGATAATCTACCGCAACACCTTCTCGTCGCTCTTCCAGGAGTGGGTGAACGATAGCAGTGCGGTAGGTGCCGAGCAGAGCTACCCATTTACGTTGCTGGTGCCTATGCCGCGCGCCGAAGCGGAGATTACAGTGACACTCTACAACAATCGCCGCGAGGTGCAAGACTCTCTGCGCCACCACTTTAACCCGAAAGATATCCTTATCCGCAACTTCGACCGCACCCCTCAAACCGAGGCTGAATATGTGTGGAAAGGTGGCGACCCGCGCGATATGATTGACGTGGCGATTGTGGCCGAGGGGTATGCTGCCGAGGATATGGAACTCTTTATGGAGGATGCACGTCGCACCTGCGAGATACTCTTCAACTACGAGCCTTACAGAACGTTCCGCAATAAATTCAACATCTTGGCTGTCAGGTCGTTATCGGAGGATAGCGGGGTATCCGTACCACGCCGCGATGAGTGGTTGCGCACCGCCACCTCGTCGGCATTCGACACCTTCTACTCCGACCGTTACCTCACCGTAAAGGACCTCCACGGGTTGCACGACAGGTTGGCCGGACTGGACTACGAGCATATCATCGTACTCGCCAATACCGACACCTACGGAGGTGGCGGCATCTACAACTCCTACGCGCTGACCACCGCCCACCACCCGCTCTTCCCGCAGGTGATGGTCCACGAGTTCGGCCACAGCTTTGCAGGCCTTGCCGATGAGTATTTCTACGACACTCCCGACGCCTTCACCACCGAGTTCTATCCCGCCGACGTGGAGCCTTGGGAGCCCAACAT
>JAFXAY010000015.1 GCA_017521965.1 Tidjanibacter sp.
AATTTTGGGCTTCGTGCAGCGAGGCTGCCCGCAGCATACTAAGCGTATGTGAGGAGCAGCCTCGCAAGGGAAGTGCAAAATTTACCAATCAGATGGCTTTTTTGCAGATGGCTTTTTAATAGAAGATGGTATTAAAAAACTCCTTCATCTGCTTCGCATAAGGCACACCATACTTCGCAAAGGTATCCTTAGTAGCCTGGTCGGGTTTCCAATCGAAGAAGGCGTGGCTTGCACCCTCTACCATCACGAGGTGAGCCTCCTGACCCTTAGCCTTCTGCTCGTCAACGTATGCCTGGCAGGGAGCCTGCTTGATCAGCGGGTCGCGAATGCCAAGTACCTGCCACTGAGCGATTTTGCGCACCTTAGCATCGGGTACGTTGTTGATAGGAGCAACAGCCTTCTTAGCCTCGTCATCGAGGCCCTGAACAAAGTTGCCGAGGGTATTCACGTCGAACACGCCATAGCTGGGAGCGGCAGCCTTGATAGCTTTCAGGCTCTCGCGTGCCTCAGCGGTGGTCATACCTGCGGGGAGGTAGGTGGGCTTGAACTCATACACGCCGGGCTTAACGCCAAAGCCACCGTCGCCAATGCGCTCGATGAGGGTAGCCATCGATGCCGAGAGGTGACCACCTGCGCTATCGCCGGTCACTGCAAGGCGGTTGGGATCCATACCGTAGTCGGCAGCGTGCTCCTGAATGTGGAGGATAGCACCGTAGCAGTCCTCGATGAGGTTAGCCATAGTGTTGGGAGTAGCGTCGCCATCGCCGGTATTGATCCAGCGGTAGTCGATGCTGGCCACTACATACTTACCGTCGTTGATAAGCTCACGAGCCAAGCCGCGCATAATATCCTCGCAGTTGCTCGACCAGCCACCACCGTGGATAATAATCACGCCGGGGAGGTTCTTTGCGCCCTCGGGGATATATACATCATATTTCAGCACCTTCTCGCCGGGCTTTGCATATACCACGTCGTTGATTACGCGGTGGCCTTCCAGACGCCAAGCCTCCATAAACGAGGCACCGATAGCCATATTCTTGTCAACCTTCACCTCGAAGATGGGCGACATATACTCGGTGTATGCGCCATAGCCGAAGCGGCTCTGGGGGCTTACATAACCGCTATCGAATACCCAACCTGCATCGGGGGTAGCGATAACTTTGAGGGTAGTGCCTGCTGCTACCACGCCATCGGCGGGAAGTGCGGGGGTAACGATAACCTTACCGTGGGGCGAGTCGTTAAGTTTCACTGTGAAGGTCTCCTGTGCGGAAACGGTAGTGCCGAAGCAGACAGCTGCTGCCAGGGCAATCATCTTAAAAATTTTCATAGTTACTGTTTGTTTAGTTAGTGTTTTAATCACAAACAAATATATCAATTTGTTTTTGTTTTGCAAACACTCCGACCCCTCAAACAGCAAAAAAAGGACGTGAACAGCACTACTGCACACGTCCGTTGTATTAAATTGTAGTTATGGGGGTTACTTCACCTCTATCATACGCTGCGATTCGCGCTTCTCGGAAGGCTCGCGTTTAGGGAGGGTTACGCAGAGTACGCCTTTGTCCATATGGGCCTCTACCTTCTCCTTATCTACATTATCGGGGAGCACAATAGCCTGACGGAAAGAGGTGTAGGAGAATTCGCGGCGCAGGTAGCGACCCTCTTTCTTGTCGCCTTTGCGCTCGTCGCGCTTTTCGAGCGAGAGGACAAGGTAGTCGTTGTCGTCGATGCATACGCGGAAGTCCTCTTTGGTCATACCGGGAGCTGCCACCTCAACTACATACTCTTTGTCGGTCTCGCACACGTTGATAGCGGGCGAGGCGGTTCGTGCGGGGAGGGTTGCCACAGGCCAATCGTTGTCGAAGAAGTCGTTAAAGACGGAGGGTAACCAATTTTGGTTTTTCTTGATGAGTCCACTCATACCTTTATAAATAAACAGGATTAAACAAAAAGTTGTCAATCGGAGATGGGAGCAAAAAGAGTACCAAAGCGAAAAAATAGAACAAGTTGAAGATAATTTGTTAAATAGTAGGAAAAGGTGTACTAATCGACAAAAAAAAGAGTATCTTTGTTATCGGTCAAATAGTAAATAATTACAAACCAAAATAAAAGAGCAATTATGAAAAGAGTATTAGTCACCTTGCTCGCTGTGCTGATGAGCGTGGGAGCAATGGCACAAAGTGCCGCAGTGAAGAAAATTGTCGAGATGGCAAAGAACGACAACCAGACCGTGACCCACCTCCGCACACTCACCAACCGCTTCGGTGGTCGTATGGTGGGTGGCGACAACTACGATAACGCAGTGGAGTGGGCTGCCAAGCAGTTCGAGAGTTGGGGTTTGGAGGTATCCATCGAGGAGGCCGGCACTATGGGTGTGGGCTTCAACCGTGGCCCTTGGTTCGGTAAAATTCTCAATGCCGATGCAGGCTTCACCCACCTTCACTTTGTCACCCCCTCCTACACCTCGGGTACTACGGGCGTAGAGCGTGGTCACGTGGTGATGGAGCCTCGCACCGAGGCTGAGTTCAACCGCGTAAAGGGCAAGCTGAAAGGTGCTTGGGTGCTGCTGCGCAGCCAGAGCGACGGTTGGGCTATCGACTCGTCGGCCGAGGGCGATGCTGCACGTGCCAAGGCACTTGCCGAGAACGAGCAGATTACCGCCGAGAACCGCGAAATTCAGGCCCGCAACCGCGCCAATGGCACTAACGAGCCTTTGAAGGAGCTCAACGACACCCCCGCTATCCTCTACCGCCAGATGGTCGAGGCAGGCATCTTGGGTATCATTCAGCCCGCCACTCCCCCTATGCGCGCACTCTACGACAAGGGTGTAGTGAAGAATCCCAACATCACCTTCGAGACACTCCCCACCGTGCCCGATATCAAGCTCGACGCAACCCAGTTTGCCACCATCGAGCGACTGGTACGCGAGAGAGAGGATGTGATTTTGGAGTTCGATATCCGTAACCACTTCAAGATGGGACCCGTTAAGTATCACAATGTTGTGGCAAAGATTGAGGGTAGCAAGTACCCCGACGAATATGTGCTTGTGAGCGGTCACCTCGACGCCTACGACGTGGCAACAGGTGGTGTTGACGATGGCTCGGGCGTGAGCGTGACGATGGAGGCAGCGCGTATGATTGCCCTCTCGGGTGCTAAGCCTGCGCGTACAATGTACTTTATCCTCTTCGCTGCCGAGGAGTTCGGTCTGCTGGGTGCTCAGGCTTGGGTTAAGACCCACGCCGACAAGCTGGACGGTATCTCCAACCTCTTCAACCGCGACGGTGGCCCGCTGGCTTATACGAGTATCAATGTCCCTGCAAGTCTGGTTAAGGAGTACGAGAAGATGGCAGAGCCTCTGCGCGAACTCTACCCCGACTATGGTTTCACGGTAAATGCTATGCGCCCCTCGCCCAAGCCTACAAGTATGGGTGGTACCGACGCCTCGGTATTTGGTATGCAGGGTATCCCCACTATCAATATGCGCGAGGCCGACGCCAAGGGCTACGACTTCAATTATAGCGAGATTTGGCACACCGAGCGCGACAACTTCAACGAGAGCGTTCCCGAGTATCAGGAGCAGGCAGGTGCTGCTATGGCGATTATCTCGCTGGGCACTGCCAACCTCGATAAGCAGTTGCCCCGCAACGAGGTCTATTCGAACTAATCTCCTAAGTAATACTAAAATAGGGTGTCCCGATTTGGGACACCCTATTTTAGTATGGTCGGTAGTTGCGAAGTTCGCGGGATAACTCTTTATCGCGGCCACCACAGAGCGAGTCGAGCAGAGCGTTAAATCGCTCGGAGTGGTCTTTGTGGCGCGTGTGGCAGAGTTCGTGAAGTATCACATAATCAATCAGGTGCGGCGGGAGTTTCATCAGGTAGAGCGAGAGATTGATATCGTTCCTCGCCGAGCAACTACCCCATCGGGTACGCGAAGCACGGATTGAGAGGCGGCCATATCGTAGTCCTGTCTGTGCCGACAGTTCGGCGACCCTCTTCGGGAGATACCTTTTCGCCTCAGCCCTCAACTGCTCACGCTCAGCCACCCGCTCCTCCTCGGTACGAGGGTCAGGAGTGTAGCGGCTCAGCACCTTAGCTCGGGCACGCTCAACCCACTCCTCGCGGCTCTCCAAGAAGGTCATCGCCTGACGCATCAGCGCATTGGGCGGCAGGGTGAGCCTCACAGTGGCATCGGCGCGGACACTCAGCGAGATACGCTTTGCACGCCCCGAGCGCACCACCTCCACACTGCCCCACCTCGGGTGCGGCACACGGGTAACGGTGCGGCTAACCTTCTGTCTGCCAAAGAGTCCGAACATCGTTGCCCGTACTAACCGATACGCTGGCGAACAACCTCGAAGAGCATAACAGCCGCAGCAGCCGACACGTTGAGCGACTCGATAGCGCCAATCATCGGGATAGCGAGTTGTTCGTCGCAGAGTTTCATTATCTCCTTCGACACACCCTTCTCCTCGTTGCCCATCACAATAACGGTGGGCTTCGAGAGGTCGGCATCGTAGAGCAGTTTGCGGCTCTTCTCGGTGGCTGCCACAATCTGCATACCCTCGGCAGCGAGTGCCTTCAAGGTGTTGCGGAGCGACCCTGCACGGTGTACGGGGATGCGGGTCAGAGCACCTGCCGACGAGCGGATAGCCTCCGAGTTGACGGGGGCGCTATTCTTCAAGGGTACGATAAGTCCGTGAGCACCAGCACACTCGGCACTGCGAGCAATGGCGCCAAAGTTACGAACATCGGTCACCCCGTCGAAGAGGACGATGAGCGGTGTTTCGTCGTCGGGCACACGCTCCAAGATATCCTCCAACGCCACATAGTCGATAGCCGCCATCTGAGCCACAACGCCCTGATGGTTGCCACGGGTGAGGCGGTTGAGCTTCTCGACAGGTACCTCCTGATAGCGCACGTGGGCACGGTAGCAGAGGTCCTTGAAGTCGTTCATCAGTTGGCCCTCAGCACCCTTCTTCACATAGAGTTTCTCTATCTGTTTGCCGCTCTCGATGACCTCGATAACGGGTCGGAGGCCGAAGATAAGGTTGCTCTTCTCGCCACTCTTCTTTGTGTTTTCCATACGATTAATATAGATTGTCGGTTAAAATTTCAAGTTCGTAATTGAGTTTCTCCCACTCGTGCTCAGCCTCAGCAAGTCGCTGTTTGGTGTCGTTATATGCCTTGAAATGAGCAGGGTCCGAGAGGTCTATTCCGTGAGCGGCAGGGTCGGCCATACGTTTCTCCCAATCGGCCACCTCGCCCTCCAACTCCTCGATGCGCTTCTCGGCAGCCTCGATTGCCGAGCGGGTGCGACGCACTTGTCGCTCCTGCTCCTTCTTTTGGAGGTAGTCCTGCTTGCCACGCGAAGGCTCGGCAGAGTTTGCCACACGCTCCTCGGGTGCTCGGCGCTCCACCTCGGCCAGCGATGCCAATCGACGTTTCTCAATGAAGTAGTAGATACCTCCCAAGTACTCCTTGACGCCACCGTCGCGGAACTCATAGACCTTATCTACCAGACCATCAAGAAATTCGCGGTCGTGCGAAACCACCACTAACGTACCATCGTAATCGAGCAGCGCTTGTTTAAGAATATCTTTCGAGCGCATATCCATATGGTTGGTAGGCTCGTCGAGTACCAGCAGGTTGTGGGGCGAGAGCATCATACGTGCCATAGCCAATCGCGAACGCTCACCACCACTGAGCACCTTCACCTTCTTATCGACATCCTCGCCACGGAAGAGGAAAGCACCCAAAATATCGCGCAGACGGGTACGAATATCGCCCACCGCCACTCGGTCGAGAGTGTCGTACACGGTGAAGTTACCGTCCATCAAATCGTCTTGATTCTGAGCGTAGTAGCCTGTATCGACATTGACACCCACCTTGATATTTCCCTCGGTGGGCTCCAACTCGCCGATGAGCATACGCGCAAAGGTGGTCTTGCCCTCACCGTTGCGACCTACAAGGGCTATCCTATCGCCACGCTCGATGATAAAGTCGGCACCCGAGAAGACGTGGTGGTCGCCAAAACTCTTGCCCGCACTCTGCACCTCGGCAACAATCTGTCCGCAATGGGGCGAGGGCGGGAACTTGATGTTCAGCGCACTCAGGTCCTCCTCATCGACCTCGATGCGGTCGAGTTTTTCGAGCTGCTTGATACGCGACTGCACCTGATTACTCTTGGTCGGTTTGTAGCGGAATTTCTCGATAAATTCCTCGCTCTTCTCAATCAGTCGCTGCTGATTGGCATAGGCTGCAAGTTGTTGTTCGCGACGCTCACGTCGCAGGGTAACATATTGGCTATAAGGGACTTTATAGTCATACAACTTGCCGAGCAGCAACTCCACGGTGCGGTTGGTGACATTATCCAGAAAGGCCCTGTCGTGGGAGATAATCACCACCGAGCCATCGTACTCCTTCAAGTAGTTTTCGAGCCACTGGATACTCTCGATATCGAGGTGGTTGGTAGGCTCGTCAAGCAGAATCACCGAGGGGCGACGCAACAGCAACTTGGCCAGCTCGATACGCATACGCCAGCCGCCACTAAACTCACTCGTGGCCCTGCCAAAGTCCTCGCGACGGAAGCCCAAGCCGAGCAAGGTACGCTCAACATCGGCCTCGCGGTGGTTGCCACCCAATATGTTGTGACGGTCGGTAGTATCGTTCAGTCGGTGCAGAAGCGACTCATACTCAGCCGATTGATAGTCGTCGCGCTCGGCAATCTCGGCAGTCAGGCGTGCTATCTCGGCCTCCAATGCCAACACCTCCTCGAAAGCCTTGGTTGTTTCGTCAACGAGGGTCGTAGTATCGGCAACGGTCATCTGCTGTGGCAGGTAGCCGAGAGTGGTATCGGCCGAGCGGGTCACCACACCCGAGGTGGGTGGCTGCAACCCCATAATCACTTTGAGCAGAGTGGTCTTGCCCGCTCCGTTTTTACCCACCAGACCGATGCGGTCTTTGGGGTTGATGAGCAGGGAGATATCCTTGAACAGGTCCCAGCCACCAAAACTAATTGTCAGATTATCAACAGATACCATAGATTATTCGCCCAAGAGTGTCAAAATCTCCGCCTTAGGGTCGGCTGCACCAAACACAGCACTGCCTGCCACCAGCACATCGCAACCCGCCTCGAAGAGCATAGCGGCATTGTCGCGACATACGCCACCATCGAGCTCAATGAGGTAGTCGGCACCCAACTCCTCGCGCAAAGCCTTCAACTCGCGCACCTTATCGGTCGAGCCGGGGATAAACTTCTGGCCGCCAAAGCCGGGCTCAACGCTCATCACCAAGACCAAATCGACCATCGGTAGCCACTCGCGGATAGCCTCCACGGGGGTAGCGGGCTTAATGGAGATACCCACCTTAGCTCCCGCCTCGCGCACAATGCGAATGCACTCCTCGACCTTGTCGGTAGCCTCAACGTGGAAGGTCACCAAGTCGGCACCCGCCTTTACAAAGCGCTCCAAGTAGGTTTCGGGCTCGACAATCATCAGGTGAACGTCCATAAACTTGTCGGTAGCGGCCACAATCGATTTGAGCACGGGGAAACCGAAGGAGATATTGGGTACAAAGCGACCGTCCATAACGTCGATATGTACCCACTCGGCAGCACTCTCGTCAATCATACGGGTGTCGCGTGCAAGGTTGCCGAAATCGGCGGAAAGCATTGAGGGTGAAATAATTCGTTTCATCTATCTATGGTTTATAATTATCTGTTTGGTCAGCCTCGGCTCAGCGTGGAGCGAGGCGAAAAAATAATTGGTCTATTATTTTGCACAAAAATAGCGAAAAAACCATATTTTTTACCTAATTTTGAGAGGATAATAACTAATTTATTGCAATGGAAACTACTACCATCATAATTCTATCGGCAGTCGGAGTGCTGTTGGTACTCTTTGTAATCCGCCTGCTCGCCTTCGATGTGCGCCAGATGAAGGTGCTCGACGACCGCATCAAGACTCTCACCGCCGAAAAGGAGGCTGTGGAGGCCGAAGCGGAGGCTACACGCAACGAACTGCACCGCCGCGAGGTGGAACTTGCCGAGGCCCGCACCTCGCTCCAACAGATTGATGGACTCACCAAGCAGAATAGCGAACTCACTGAGAAGATTGAGAGCCAAAGCACCGAGTTGCACAAAGCCGAGATAGCACTGACCGAGTTGCGCGCCGAGAACAAACGCCTCACCGAGAAGGCCGAGAGCGACAAAGCCGAACTCGACAAGTTGCAGGCATCGTTCCGCGCCGAGTTCAAGAGTCTGGCGGGCGAGA
>JAFXAY010000090.1 GCA_017521965.1 Tidjanibacter sp.
AAAACAAAACTATTACAGAAAAAAGTTATTGTTGAGAAGCAATTATTACTCAAAGAGTCTAAGCGGTTTTTCCCTAAACTCCCTAAGTTCCTTAACGCTCCTTAACACTCCCCATTTTCAACCGCCAAATACTCGCGGGTAGCAATTTTGCTACCCGCGAGTATGATGATAGGGAATTTAGTGAGTTTAGTGAATTTAGGGAGTTTAAAGATTCTCCCATAATTCTCATTATTCACATTACTCCCTAATCTCTCTTTTGCCTATTAGGCCTATTAGGCTTATTGGGCCTATATAATTTTTATAAGCCCAATAGGTTTTAATCAACTTTGAATTTTGAACTTTGCATTTTGAATTTAAAAAAGTCATATAATCGAGGGAATTTTAGGCGGAGAGTTCTTGGCGGCTGCGCGGCATACTTGACGTATGTAAGCAGTCGCCAAGGACTCTCCAACACCAAATTCACCGATTAGATGGCTTTTTTTACTTTTTATAGCCGACCGGGTGAACTAAAACCACCTGCTGCTCCGTCAAGAGGTTAAGAGCCTTAGTCACAGCCTCTTCGTCGAACATACCCATAGCCACGGTAGCCATACCGTTGGCGGCGCAGAAGAGGTAGATGTTCTGCGACACGTAGCCGGCATCGACGCCCGACCACTGCCACTCGGCATCGGCAACGAGCACGAGGTTCATCGGGGGCATATTCTCGCGTATGGGCTGGCGGAAGTCGCCATCATTGAGTTTAATCAGGGCGTGCTCGGTGTGGTCGTAGAGCCACGAGCCCTCGGTGTCAAGCACATAGACCTTGATATCCTGGCGGTTGACTGCCGAGGGTGCGGTGCGCTTACCGTCGGGGCGGTTGACGCCATTGGCGGCCCAGAGCAGGTCGGAGAGGTCTTGCAGGGCGATGGGAGTGTCGGCATACTCGCGAATGCTCTGACGGTCGGAGAGTGCCTGCATCAGGGTGGCGGTGCGCTCCTTATTGGGAGCGGGCAGTTTCTTGACGGTCTGGCCGGCGTTGCACGCAACAACGAGGAGGGTAGCAACAAGTGCAAAGGTAAATTTTCGCATATTTTTATACATTTTAAGTGGTTAAAACTCTATCTTCTACCTACAAAGATATAATTTTTCTCGGAATTTGGTTGGAATACCGAAAAATTACTATCTTTGCGGGCTATTTAACCATTAAAAATTTTTTCGATATGCCAAAAATGAAGACAAACGCCGGAGCAAAGAAGCGCCTTGACTTCACCGGCACAGGTAAAATCAAGAGGAAACACGCTTATCACAGCCACATCCTCACCAAGAAAACCACTAAACGTAAACGTAATCTTGACTACTCGGCACTCGTATCGCCTGCCGATGAGGCTAAGATGAAGAAGTTGCTGGTTAAGTAATTAGCCGAGCGACAAAACATTGTTAAACCAGAGTGGAACAGCCCCGAAGAGTGTGAGAGAATCACACCGCTGCCCATTCGCTAAAACTTTTTAATTATGCCAAGGTCAGTAAATGCAGTAGCATCAAGAGCCAGAAGAAAAAGAGTTTTAAAACTTGCCAAGGGTAACTTTGGTTCAAGGGGAAACGTCTGGACGGTTGCGAAAAACACCGTTGAGAAGGGATTAACCTACGCTTACAGAGATCGTAAGGGTAAAAAGAGAGAGTACCGCAGCTTGTGGATTCAGCGTATCAACGCTGCCGCTCGTCAGCACGGTATGACTTATTCGGAGTTTATGGGTAAAGTTAACGCTAAGGGTATCGCACTGAACCGCAAGGTTCTCGCAGACTTGGCGATGAATAATCCCCAGGCATTCGAAGCAGTTGTAAATATGGTAAAATAGAAAAAAACGTTGATAGAGATATTATCTAAACGTTTTTAAGGATTAAGGGAGGTCTGACTAAACTCCAAGACCGAACAGAAATCCGCAATATGGGCACTACCACTCCACAAGGAGTGGTAGTGCTGTTTTATATAAGGTATTTGGCAGAGGATTTGCAGAGCAGGAGGGGTAATCAATAAATTTACGCATAATGGAAAACAACCTCCCCACTCAACAGATGCCCCGACTGGGCGACACAGCACCCTCGTTCACCGCCCTCACCACTGAGGGTATCATCAACTTCCCCGAAGATTATCACGGTAGGTGGAAGATACTGTTCAGCCACCCTGCCGACTTCACCTCGGTATGTTCTACCGAGTTTGTGGCCTTTGCCCGTTGGCAGGAGAAGTTCGAAGAGCTCGGCTGCCAACTGATTGGCGTGTCGATAGATAGCATCAGCAGCCACAATGCGTGGATACACACCATCAACAATCGGATAGACTACCACGGACGGGTGGAGGTGCGCTTCCCGCTGGTGGCCGACATCACGATGAAGGTGTCGCGCCTCTACGGTATGTTGCAGCCCAACGCCTCGACCACCGCGGCAGCCCGCACCGTCTTCTTCATCGACCCGATGGACAAGGTGAGGGCGGTCATCAACTACCCCGCACAGCTCGGTCGCAACTTTGAGGAGTTGTACAGGGTGCTGATGGGGTTGCAGACCATCGACGCCTTCGAGGTGGCACTCCCCGCCGACTGGGAGCCAGGGAGCGATGTCATCTCCCCTGCACCGGCCACGCCTCGCGAGATCAGCAAACGCGCGGAGAAGCCGGCCAAAGATGAGAAGTGCTACGAGTGGTTTCTATGCACCAAGCCACTCCCCCGCGAGAAGATTGAGGAGAAGTTGATGCACAAGTTCAAAAATATGTTCGGCAATTAGCGTTGCAGACTCTTCTCTCCGCCAAGCAGCCCACCTCACATTGCGAGGTGGGCTGCTTGCTTTGGGCGGGTGTTGGAAATTGCGAAAAAATGGGTTATCTTTGGCATTGTTAAGCACAAAAAAATAACCCAAGATGACTGAAATAGATGTTGAAAAGGTCCTTGAATCCAAGGCTCCCGACTTGGCACGTAAGCTGCCACGCTTTCTCATCAACTACCTGAAACGCATTGTTCATCAGGACGATCTGAACAATATAATCCCCAATTACTTCCATTTGCCACCCTACGAATTTATCAAGGGTGCGCTGGGCTACTTAGATGTCCGCTACCACGCCACGGGTATTGAGAAAATCGACCCTAATGGTCGCTACCTCTTTGCCTCGAACCACCCGTTTGGCGGTATGGACGGTATGATGCTCGCCGACCTTATCAACTCCCATCTGGGCGACGTGAGGGTCATCGTAAACGATATTCTGATGGTTGTAGAGCCACTGCGCCCCATCTTTATTCCGGTCAACAAACACGGTCGCCAGAGTCGCGAAAGTGCCGAGGCTTTCAACTCGGTATTCGCTTCGGATATGCCTCTGCTCACCTTCCCCGCAGGTCTTTGCTCGCGTCGCATCAAGGGCAAAATCACCGACTTGGAGTGGAAGAGCAACTTTGTAAAGAAGTCTGTCGCCTCGGAGCGCGACATCATTCCGGTCCACTGCGAAGGCAAATTGTCGAACTTTTTCTACAACTTGTCCAACCTGCGCACCCGCTTAGGAGTGAAGGGCAACATTGAGATGCTCTATCTGGTGGACGAAATGTTCAAACAAGCCGGCAACGACTTTAATATAACTTTCGGGCAGCCAATATCCTATAAATTACTGAGAGATATGCCATTACGCGAGGCGGTGGAGTATGTACGCAAAGCAAGTTATGCGCTTGCCGATGAATAAAATGACCAATTGTGGCAAATATATGATTAATTATTCCTATATTTGCGCCAGCACAAAGTATTTACATATATGATTAAACGCGTTGCCAAAGCGGTCCCTCGCGAACTCATTGAGAGCGAGTTGAGGCCGGAGTATGTTATGCGCCCAACTAACCACGGCGGTAACACGATATACGTTATTGATGCTCAGTCGTGTCCTAACATTATGCGCGAGATTGGTCGTTTGCGCGAGTGGGGCTTCCGCGATGCGGGAGGCGGCACCGGAAACGATGTAGATATCGACGAGGACGACTTGGCTGTTGATGGTTACAAACAGCTGATTGTCTGGGATCCCGATGCACGTGAGATTCTGGGTGGCTACCGCTTCATTGTTGCCACCTCACCTAAGCAAAAACACCTCAGCACAGAGCACTATTTCCGTTTCAGCGATAAGTTCCGCAACGACTACCTGCCTTACACCATCGAGTTGGGTCGTTCGTTTGTTCACCCTGAGTATCAGACCCGTAAGTACCGCGCAAAGGGTATCTACGCACTCGACAACCTCTGGGACGGACTCGGAACACTGACTATGATCTATCCCGAGGCTAAGTACTTCTTCGGCAAGGTGACTATGTACACCCAGTACGACACCAAAGCACGCAATACACTGATGTACTTCCTTCACAAATACTTCCCCGATAACGAGAAGTTGGTGGACCCCATCAGCCCGATTCCTATCGAGTACGATATTCCCCGTATGGAGGAGATTTTCAACTCGGGCGACTATAAGACCGACTATAAGGCACTTGTCAAGGAGTTGCGTGACAGAGGTGAGTTTATCCCGCCACTTATCAACTCCTATATGAGCCTCTCGCCCTCGATGAAGGTGTTCGACACGGTGACCAACCCCGACTTCGGCGATGTAGAGGAGACCGGTATATTGATTACGGTTGACGATATCTACCCGAGCAAGATGGAGCGCCACACCCAGGGTATGGAGGGTCTGATTGCAAAACTGAGATATCGCTTTGCACTCGCCACCTCGCCTGAGAATGCCGCGGTGAGAGCCAAGAATAGGGCTAAGGCCGAGGAGGTTAAGAAGGCTGTTAAGGCCAAAGGCGTGGAGCGCAAGGCCGCCCGCGCTGAGAAGAAGGCCACCAAAGTAGCCGCCAAAGCCGAGAAGAAGGTTGCCAAGGCAGTGAAGAAGGTCGCCAAAAGCAAGGAGCCGAATCAGCAAGAGTAACCAAAGAGTCTATTACAGAACAACGAGCCGCATCTGCACGATG
>JAFXAY010000091.1 GCA_017521965.1 Tidjanibacter sp.
CCCTCCATATCGCCTGTTGTGATGGCCTCGGTAAGTTCAAAAGTCTCCTCGATAGTGTTGTTGCGGAGCGACGAGAAGGTCTGCTCCCTATCCCACGGACACTCCTTGCGCAGGCGGTCCATAATCTCCAATACTCTTTCCAGAGCACTAAGTTGTTTCTCGTACATATTTATATAAATGTAGTTAGTCTGATAAATCTATGGCAAAGATAACGGTTAGTTCAAAAAAAGTTCTAATTTTGCAGAAACTATTTTCACACCTAAATTATTTTAGAAACATTATGAAGAAATTCTCTATCCTTGCGGCTCTCCTCTGTGCCGCATCGCTTGTGGGTTGCTCTGTCGAACCCGAGGTTATTGCCGAAGAGCCCGTATTCCTTCCCCTGCCCGTTGAGGTGACTCCCACTGAGGGTAGTTTTGTCTATTCGCCTAAGAGTGCCATCAACTTCTCGGCCGAGGTTGAGCCTATTGCCGACTATCTCGATGAGTATCTCGGCAGTGGCGTGCAGAAAGGTAAAGAGGTAAAAGCCGGAAAAGTGAAAAAAGGCTCTATCAACCTCAGCGTTAATCCCAATATGGATATCCCCGCCGAGGGCTATCGTCTGACTATCGACACTAAGAGTATCATCGTCGAGGGTAAAGATTATGGTGGCGTATTCAATGGCGTGCAGACCCTCTTGCAGGTATTCCCCGCCGAGGTCTATGCCAAGGGCTACGACACTCCCACCGCACTCCCCGCAATGATGGTTGAGGACTTTCCCCGATTCTCGTTCCGTGGTCAGCACCTCGATATCGCCCGTACCTTTATGCCCAAAGAGGAGGTGCTGCGCTTTATCGACAACATCGCCTACCACAAAATCAATACCCTCCACTGGCACCTCTCCGACGACCAGGGTTGGCGCGTGGAGATTAAGTCGCACCCCGAGCTTGCTCAGGTGGGTGGCTTCCGTGGCGGTGACTCGCCCGTCAAGGCCACTCTCGGCGCTTGGGACGAGAAGTATGGCGGCTACTTCACTCAGGACGATATTCGCGAGGTGATCGAGTATGCCGCAGTGCGCAACATCGAGATTATCCCCGAGATTGACCTCCCTGGTCACAGCCTCGCTGCTGCTAATGTTCACCCCGAGATTCTCTGCTCCACCTCGCACGGTGGTAATGTGTGGTGTGCCTCGCGCGAGGAGAACTATGCGCTGCTGACCGACGTGCTGACCGAGCTGGCTGCTCTCTTCCCCTCGGAGCGTTTCCACTTGGGTGGTGACGAGGTGAATATGTCGCAGTGGCTTAACTGCCCCGAGTGCCGCGAACTGATGCGCAAAGAGGGCCTCAAAACAGGTCACGAGTTGGAGGGCTATTTCCTCTCGCGTCTGGTGAAGGTGCTCGAAGGTCTGGGCAAGACCGCAGTGGTGTGGAACGAGGCTATCGATGGCGACAACCTCACCAAAGATGTAATCGTGTCGGGTTGGGAGGATGTTGATGCCTGCCTCAATGCCACCGCTAAGGGCTACAAGACTATCGTGATGCCCGCCTACTACTTCTACTTCGATATGAAGCAGAGCGCTGCCGAGCCCGGCTTCACCTGGGCAAATACCTTCGATGTGAAGACCACCTACTCCTTCGAGTTCGATAAGTTGGGCTTCTCGGCCGAACAGATGAAAAATGTGATTGGCGTGCAGGGCGCTTTTTGGAGCGAGGTCTATCTCTCGCACAAGGCTTACTATGAGAACTACCTCGACTACCAGACCTTCCCCCGCGTGTGCGGTCTGTCGGAGGTGGCTTGGACCCAGCCCGAGAAGCGCGAGTGGAACGACTTTGAGGGTCGCCTGACCGGTGCGCACTACCAGCGTATGGACCAGATGGGTATCCTCTACCGTGCTGCCGCTCCCGAGGTTGAGAAGGTTAAGTATATCACCCCCGCAGTGAAGTTCTCGTCGTCGATGACCCTTTCGGGTCGTGGTGAGGAGGTCATCACCAAGTATAAGTTTGGCACCAATGCCCACACCACCAAGGCTCCCAAGGTGGGCGATTGGTTCTTGTTTACCTTTGACAAGGTACAGGAGTTCGGCTCGGTTGAGGTGATTACAGGCTACACCTACTTCCCCGATAATATCTTCACTAAGGGTATTATCGAGGTTAGTGCCGACGGTGTCAACTTCACCAAGGCCGGCGACTTGGTAAATGGCCGCCTCAAATTCACCCCCTCGGGCAAAGTTAAAGCCATTAAAGTTACCAACCAGCAGGGTGATACAGGTATGAATACTACTTACTTACAAGCGCTACAACTAACCGCAAAGTAAAAAAGCCATCTGATTTTCAAGTCATTTATAAAAGCCAGCAATGTATTTATGCTGGCTTTTATAAATAGATTAGATTATTTGTTGATTCCCCTCATCATAAAAACAACGGAGCACGCTTTATCAGTTGCCATATTTGCGTTCTCTCTATTGGCTATGATTTCGGCTGTTTGTATTATGATATCAGATTCAATGCCATCAATTGCTAAAAGTGCAATTTCTTCAGTCATCTCATCAAAACTTAGATCTTTTAGTCTATTATATTCTGTATTTATAATATCTAACCATTTTGTTTGAGTTTCTTGTGGTATGCTTCCCTTATCTCCGAATTTATCGGGAAAAAATGCTGTAAAGTGTTCGTGAAGTTTGCTTCTGTCCATTTGCTGATTATCTTTTTACAAGTTATTCAAAATCATAAGGTTGTATTCTTCCAGTATATAGACCCCAATTTTCTTTATGCATTTCATTAACTATCACATTTTTCTTTGTGTATTGTGTATATATAGCGTATGCGGCTCTAGGTACATAAATTGTTAGAGTTTTATCTATAGGAAATACTCCAAAGAAACCACTATTGTTATTACCATAAGCATATATCATAGGAGGGTAAGAGGGTTTGCAATATATGGTTGTAAGATTTGGACAATAAGTAAATGCGTCGTTATCAATTGAATATACACTACTACCAATAGTGACTTTGCTAAGCAAACTGCAACTTACAAACGCTTGGCTACCAATAGATACAACACTATTGGGGATGACAGCTTCTTCTATTGCGGTACTGCTAAAAGCACGATATCCAATTTCGCGAACTGAATTGCCTATTGTGATTTTTTTTAGATTACTACATTCCCAAAAAGCAGATGCGTCAATAATTACAACACTATCAGGGATTGTTATAGTTGTCAATGATTTGCAATTATAGAATGCAGACTGTCCTATTTTCGTTATATTACTAGGGAATATAATTTTCCATAGATTATCACAATTATGAAATGCCGAGTTTGAAATGCTTGTTATGCCCTTGAAATACTGTAATTCTGTGAATGTTATTATATCATCATTACCCTCGAAAACTCTGCCAAGATCAGTTACTGCAGCTGCTTCTGCATAAGATAATTCACCATCATTGTTGGTGTCCCAGTTATTACAACAAATAACTTTTACACGCAAATCCTCAAATTGGATGTTCTCTTTATTGTGTTTGGGTAATGTTATCATTGTTCCATCGGCAAGATTGAAATATACATATTCATCATCTTGTGTTACACTTGAAAATATGCTATCGCCGTCTTCACCATCAATTCCATCACTACCATCTGCGCCGTCCTCACCATCCTCGCCGGTTGCCTTGCCGAGTTCGGTCCAAGTTGCTCCATTGTCATAAGAGACATACCAATAATCGTTCTCAATTTTCAAGCGTGGGGTGATACCGTCTTGTCCGTTGGCTCCGTTCTGTCCGTTAGAGCCATTTGTTCCATTGCTACCGTCTTCACCATTAGCTTTGATTTTGTTACCCTTGCTATCGAGCAACCACTCGCCATCAATAGTCCAATAGTAATTATCGTCGGTGTCTTTCATTACACCAATTTGTGGAGTGTAGCCATCTTGTCCATCTTCGCCATGGTAGATGGTAATAGTGTCGCTATGGGCAAAGGTTATTGTGTAACCAATAACCTCACCGTCTTTGCGAATTTCGGAAACATTGGTAATGTAATCGTTTCTATCTAATGCCTGCACAATAGATTGTAATGAATTGATGTTTGTGTTGAGTTGTTTGCACAACTCTTCGAGTTTAGTGATACGGTTTTCGTGATTTTTGAGTTTGTCCCAAATCTCAGAGTCATCAAATTTGCTGCACGATGATACTGCAAGAGCCATTGCACAGACTACTAATAAAATCAGTTTTTTCATTGTAATATAATTTTGAAGTTAGTGGATTTCAAAATCTATTACCGTATCATCTCCTATGCGGTGGGTGGTTATTTAAAAAGAAAGTGTGGAGATGATTTCCGTTTATCAAAATGGAGGTTGTGGTATAACCCTGCGATAATAAACGATACAATACCCCACACTTGTATAGTGTGAGGTATTGACACAGAGTGTGCCCAAAGACTCATACATATACAAGAAATGAGTGTTGTCCGTTATCCTATCGCAATTGAAACTACCACATTTCCATTTTAGGACTGCGAAAAACACTTTCTAATATGTTTGTCCAGAGGATATAAGCCTCTCGACACTACAAAAATATATATATTTTATCAAATTCACAACACATAAGTGGAGTGTTGTTAGATAGTATTTACAACTGAGCAACTGATTGGAGAAGGGCCAATAGGGCTAATAGGAGTTGTAGGTTTGATAAATAATATTTAATTTTGCTTTATAAGAGAGATTAACTATGACAGCTCATTCTAATTTTATTAGGCAGCAAGGTAATTATAAGGAATTGTTGTGCTACCAAAAATCAGTATGTGTTTATGATGTAACCTACTATTTTGCTAATAAATTTTTCTCCAGAGGCGATCGTACAATAGACCAAATGGTGCAAGCTGCACGATCGTGTAAGCAAAATATAGCGGAGGGTTGTGCTGCAAGTACAACATCCAAAGAGACAGAAATTAAACTGATAAATGTCGCTCGGGCAAGTTTGTGTGAGTTGTTGGAAGATTATGAGGACTATCTTCGTGTGCGCAAATTGGAATTGTGGACCGAAAATGATGTTCGCTACCAACAAGCACGGAAAGTATGTGCAAAACACAATGATTCTCTATTTTATACGGTTGCGATTGAGAAGCGTAGTGACGAAACAATTGCCAATATCGCCATTATACTTATTCACCAAACAGACACTCTTTTAAAAGGATTGTTTAATCGCGCCAAAGCAAACTTTTTAGAAAATGGTGGTATCAAAGAGGAGATGTTAAGGGAGCGGTTAGCGTATAGAAAGAGTCATTAATATATCCTATTATTCCTATTGCTCCTAGTGGCCCTAAAATAAAACAGCAGTTCCTCTAATTAGGTAGGGGAACTGCTGTTATTAATTAGAATAAATAACTATCGTATCTGTGCTCCGGCCTTATCGGTGTATTGTTTGATAAGGTTATTCATAATGCGGTCGATTGTCTTGTCGTCGAGTGTGCGTTCGGCGTCGCGGAGTATGAAGCTCAGTGCGTATGACTTCTTGCCTGCGGGCAGTTTGTCGCCTTGGTATACGTCGAACAGCGATACGCTCTTCAAGAGTTTCTTCTCTACGCCAAATGCCATCTTGCGCAGCTCCTCGAAGGTGACACCTGCATCGACCAACAGTGCCAAGTCGCGTTTCACCTCGGGGAACTTGGGGAGCTCTGAGGCCTGTACTTTGTGCTTCTTGGTGTTGCGCAGCAGGGTGTCCCACTCCAACTCCAAGAAATATACGTCGGCCTTGATGTCGAACATCTTGCGAATCTTGCTCGATACAGCACCTATGGTGAATAGCTCTTTGCCCTGTCCGAAGCTCACTGCCTCGTCGTAGAGGTCGCTCTCGCAACCGCGGCACTGCAACGAGTAGATGTCAACGCCAAAGCGGCGCAGCAGCTTCTCGGCTACCGACTTCAAGAAGAAGTAGTCGCTCTGCGCGCCTTTTACGTTCCACGACTGCGCCTGCTGCTGACCGGTCACCATAATTGCCAGACGACCACGCTCGGTGTAGGGTGCCAATCCACCCTCCTCTTTGCGCGAGGCGTTGTAGTAGTAGCAGTTGCCAAACTCGTAGAGTTTGAGGTCGGCCTGACGGTGGTTGGTGTTGAGCTGCACCGCCTCCATCATATTGAAGAGGAGGGTCTGGCGCATCACTCCGAGGTCGGCGCTCAATGGGTTCATTATCTTCACGCAGTTCTCTGCGGGGTATGCTTTCAGGTCTTCGTAGTAAGCACCCTTGGTGAGCGAGTTGCTCATTGTCTCGGTGAAGCCCATCGACGAGAGCATATCCGATGCCATATTGGTCAGTCGCTCCTTGTCGGGCTTCTGCACGTACGACAGCGAGGAGGACATACGCTCGGGAATCTCTACGTTGTTGTAGCCATAGATGCGGAGGATATCCTCAATCAGGTCGGCAGGACGCTGTACGTCAACTCTGTAACGAGGTACAGCCACCGAGAGAGTACCCTCTTTCTCGGCCTCGATTGCTACCTCCAATGCTGCCAATATCTCGCGTACTGTATGCTCGGGAATCTCCTTGCCAATCAGCGAGTTAATCTGCTTGAAGGTGATGTCGAAACGGAAGGGCTCGAAGGTGTCGGAGCAGATATCCACAATCTCCGAAGTGATTTCGCCACCAGCCAACTCCTTGATGAGCAGGGCTGCACGTTTGAGTGCATAGACAGTGTTGCAGGGGTCGATGCCACGCTCAAAGCGGAACGAGGAGTCGGTGTTCAGACCGTGACGCTTGGCGCTCTTGCGCACACGCACGGGGTTGAAATAGGCGCTCTCCAAGAATACGTTGCGGGTCGAGTCGGTCACACCACTATCGGCGCCACCAAATACACCGGCGATGCACATAGGCTTGCTGGCGTCGCATATCATCAGGTCGGCCTCGGAGAGTGTGCGCTCGGTACCATCGAGTGTGGTAAACTTGGTACCCTCGGGGCAGGTGCGAACCACAATCTTGTTACCCTCAATCTTGTCGGCGTCGAAGGAGTGGAGAGGCTGGCAGAGCTCGTGCAATACGAAGTTGGTCACATCGACCACGTTATTCTTGGGGTTGATGCCGATTACTCGCAGGTAGTTCTGCAACCACTCGGGCGATGGCGCAACGGTAACTCCCGAGATGTTCACACCCGCATAGCGGGGTGCTCCCTCGGTGTCCTCCACCACTACCTCGGTGGCGAAACTGTTGTTATCCACCTTCCAAGCATCGACTGAGGGACGGGTGAGCTCCACGGGGCGACCTGCTGCACGCAGGTAGGCTGCCAAGTCGCGTGCCACACCATAGTGCGAGGCTGCATCTACGCGGTTAGGGGTCAGACCAATCTCCAAGAGGTAGTCCTCCTCTAATCCCAGATACTCCTTGGCGGGAGTGCCTACCACTGCATCGGGGTTAAGCTCCATAATGCCTGCGTGGTCGCGGCCGATGCCGAGCTCGTCCTCGGCGCACAACATACCAAACGACTCAACGCCACGGATTTTGGACTTCTTGATTTTGAACTCCTCCTCCGAGTCGATGGGGTGGAGTGTGGTGCCGATGGTAGCCACCATCACCTTCAATCCCTGTCGGCAGTTGCTTGCTCCGCAGACAATTTGCAGGGGCTCGCCTGTGCCCACATCAACGGTTGTCAGGTGCAGGTGGTCGCTGTCGGGGTGGTTAGTGCAGGTCACTACCTCGCCGACCACTACGCCGGCCAATCCGCCTTTGATACTCTCTACTTTCTCGAAACCCTCGATTTCCAGACCGATATCGGTGAGGATTGTTGTTGCCTCCTCGGCAGTGAGGTCAGAGTGCAGATACTCTTTGAGCCATTTAAATGATATGTTCATAGTATGTGTCTATCTATTTGTTGCTTTTGTTACAAGCGACAAAGATAGGATTTTTTTCCTAATTATACTTCTATTTAAAAGAGTTTATCCTAAAAACGATACGTTTTTCTTAGCCTCCATCAAGATTGAGAATGCACGGTGGATGTCGTCGTCGCCCACCACAATGGTAAACTCGTTGGTGGTGCTGATCACCTCGACCACGTTGATGCTGTCCCACGCCAACTCCTTGAAGAGGTAGTAATATACACCCGGGCAGATGGTGTTGTCGGAGGGAAGTTTGACGGTGATGAGCGAGAGGTCGTGGTTTTCGGCGATGCGGTGCTCCTCAGCAAATATCTGACTCACAAGGTTGTTGAGCGACTCGCTCACGATGAGTGTGGTCTCGTGGATACCTTGCGAGAAGGTGCAGAAGACGTTCTTCTGCTCGCGTATGCGGTTGAGCAACTCGGCCTGACGGTGATAGAGGGTGGGGGAGTTGGTGAAGGTGTAGTCCGAGAGGTCGCTGCGGACGATGATGTCGCCCATATTCTCCACCACTCGTTTTACCTTCATCGTCGATATCAGTTCCAGACGTGGCACAAGACGGTTGAGTGCCATAATCACAGCACTATCGTTGACCTCTTTGCCAACCATCTTCTCTACTTCGGGTTTGAGTTGACGTGCGAGTGCCGATAAGTTTATCAGTCCGTCAACCAGAGCGCCCTCCAAAAAGGGCTTACGTTTAATTACGGTTTCAACCGCAACCGGTATGGATAACATACTATTAACCTAACTTTTTAGTTTATACTTTCTAACCTAATATCCTGAATCTGTCAAGAATTTTACACTTTAACAATTCTTTGCAAAAAAAGTAAAAAACCACTGAACTTCCAAATTTTTTCCTCTATTTTCGCGAAAAATTAACAAATACTTGTAAAATATAACATACTGCCACCAATTAAAACAATGCTAAGTAGTAATATATTTCCCCAACTTCAATCACTCGAAACTCCATTTTACCTCTACGATATTCCCCTTCTGCGCCGCACTGTCGAGGCTGCTAAGGCTGCTGCCGACAGACGTGGCTACCATATTCACTACGCTCTGAAAGCCAATCCCGACCGACGACTGTTGGAGGTGATTGCCGCAGCGGGACTTGGTGCCGACTGTGTGAGCGGTGGCGAGGTGCGCAGGGCTGTGGAGTGTGGTTTTGCTCCCGAAAAGATTGTGTTTGAGGGAGTCGCCAAACGCGATGAGGATATACTCTTTGCCATCGAGCGTGGTATATATGCCATCAACTGCGAGTCGCTCGAAGAGGTGGTGGTTATCAACTCCTTGGCCGAGCAGGCAGGGCGTGTGGCGGAGATTGGTCTGCGCCTCAACCCCAACATTGACTCCCACACCAACGAGCACCTCACAACGGGTCGCTCGGACTGCAAATTCGGCATCTCGCGCAGGGAGATGAAGGAGTTGCTACGACTGCTCCCCGACCTGAAAAATATCCACGTGCGCGGTGTCCATTTCCACATCGGCTCACAGATTTTGGATATGAGCGTTTTTGAGGCGCAATGCCATAAGGCTCAGGAGATTGTCGATGACCTGCGAGACAATAAGGGACTCCATTTGGAGTTTGTAAATATGGGTGGCGGATTGGGCATCGACTACCACAATCCGGAGCAGAATCCGATACCCGATTTTGAGGGCTATTTTGCTACTTTCGAGCGCGAGTTCCGCCTGCCCGAGGGTATGTCGATGCGCTTCGAGTTGGGGCGTAGCGTGGTGGCTCAGTGTGGCGAGTTGGTGACCCGCGTGATGTTCACCAAGACCAACGAGTCGGGTCGCCGCTTCTTGATTGTCGATTCGGGTATGAGTCAGCTTATTCGCCCTGCTCTCTATGGTGCCCACCACGAGGTGCGCCGCCTTGGCGAGGGCGAGGGACGCGAGGTCTATGCTGTTGTGGGCGACGTGTGCGAGTCGTCAGACACCTTTGCCTACCAGACCGAACTGCCCATCACCCACCGTGGCGATATGCTTTCACTCCTCTCGGCAGGCGCTTATGGCGCCTCGATGGCCTCTTGCTATAACCTCCACCCGCTGCCCGAGGCCCATTATTGGGATAGGGAGTAGGGAATTCAAAATGCAAAGTTAAAAATTTTGCCCTGCACCACCCTCGGTAAGGTAGATATCCAGCTCACGCTACTCACCACCTCGACACCTGCCTGCTTGCGCAGGCAATACCAAGCGTTTACCCACCCCCTAAATCCCCCTCCTTAGAGGGGGACTTACTTCTTCGGCTTTCAGCCTCAGACGGTGTGGGGATTGTGGCGTTTGTGGGTTTCGGAGGTTGCGGGCACGACCGTTGATAATTGTAGGACAACCTATTGGGCCTATTGGGCCTATCGGGCTTATTATAAATTAAATAGGCCCAATAAGCCTAATAAGCCTAATAAGCCCAATAGGTAAAAGGGAGTTTAGTGAGTTTAGCGAGTTTAGGGATAATCCTTTTACTTAACACTCCCTAACGCTCTCTAAACTCTCTAAACTCTCTAAACTCTCTTCAACTCCTTTACCTTACCAACAAATCCACAATCGCACATACCGCAAAACTCAAACTTGCAGCACCGTTCATCAGGCCGAACGATTTGCCGATGCGGTCCACCTTTTTCGGCGTGTACAACACGTGCTGCGCCACGAGCCAGAGGGTGAAGATGGAGGTGCCAATCCAATAGAGTGTGCCGAACTCGTTGCCAACACCGAAAACCACTATGGCATAGAGTGTGATGAGGTGGAGCACGATGCTGATAATGGCAGAGCCGGTGGGGGAGAAGCGGGTGGGTATGGAGTGGAGTCCGTGGGCGCGGTCGAAGTCGCGGTCTTGGAGGGCGTAGAGTATGTCAAATCCTGCTGTCCAGCTGATTACAGCGGCCGAGAGCACCAGCGGCGCAAAGGCGAAGTAGCCCGTAACAGCCAAATATGCGCCGACGGGTGCGATGCCGAGCGAGAGGCCCAGCACGATGTGGGCCAGCGAGGTAAATCGCTTGGTGCGGCTATACCCCATAATGACCAGCAGTGCCACGGGCGATAGTGCGCCGCAGAGTGGGTTAATCCAAATGGCGCAGAGCACAAAAATCAGTGCATTGATAATGACAAAAGTGAGTGCTGCTCGTGGCGACACCTTGCCTGCGGGAATCTCGCGGCTGGCGGTGCGAGGGTTGAGTGCGTCGATGTCCCTATCGGCCCAGCGGTTGAAGCCCATAGCGGTATTGCGAGCGGTCACCATACAGATGAGTATCTTGATGAGTAGCAATACGTTAAAGGGTGTGTCGGTGCTGGTCAGTGCAAAGACGTAGGCGGTCAGCGCAAAGGGGAGCGCGAAGATGGTGTGCGAAAATTTTACGAGCGAAGCGTATGTTTTTATCTGATTCATGGTCCTAAATTTGTGTGTCCCTTTTCTTGATACCTTATTAGAAAAGAGAGCCAAAATGAAAAAAAATCTTTTTAGTCCCGCAAAAATAATTATCTTTGCAGAGTTTAGTATAGAAAATTGATGAAAAATATAAGGAATTTTTGCATTATCGCCCATATTGACCACGGTAAGAGCACACTTGCCGACCGTCTGTTGGAGCACACCAATACCGTAGCAGGTCGCGACTTGCAGGCTCAGGTGCTCGACAATATGGAGCTCGAACGCGAAAAAGGTATCACCATCAAGAGCCACGCCATACAGATGGACTATGAGTATGGCGGCGAGCACTATCGTTTGAATCTTATCGACACCCCCGGACACGTTGACTTCTCCTATGAGGTATCGCGCGCTATCGCCTCCTGCGAGGGTGCGCTGCTGGTTGTTGATGCCACTCAGGGTATTCAGGCTCAGACCATCTCCAACCTCTACCTGGCAATGGGTAACGACTTGGAGATTATCCCCGTGGTCAACAAAATCGATATGGACGCCGCGATGGTTGACGATGTGAAAGACCAGATTGTGGATCTGATTGGCTGCGACCACGACGAGATTCTCTGCGCTTCGGGTCGTACGGGTCAGGGCGTGGAGGAGATTCTCCAAGCTATCGTCGAGCGTATCCCTGCCCCCAAGGGCGACGAGAATGCACCGTTGCAGGCTCTGATTTTCGACTCGGTGTTCAACCCCTTCCGTGGCATTATCGCCTACTTCCGTGTCTTCAACGGTACTATCCGCACCGGCGACCACGTCAAGTTCTTCAATACGGGTTGCGAGTACGATGCCGACGAAATTGGTGTGCTGAAACTAAAACTGTCGCCCAAAGATGAGATTAAGGCGGGCGATGTTGGCTATATTATCTCCGGCATCAAGGTTTCGCGTGAGGTGAAGGTGGGCGACACCATTACCCAGGTGAGCAACCCCTGTCCCGAGGCTATCGCGGGATTTGAGGAGGTGAAGCCTATGGTCTTTGCGGGTGTCTATCCCGTCGATGCCGACGAGTATGAGGACCTGCGTGCCTCGCTCGAAAAGTTGCAACTCAATGATGCCTCGCTGACATTTGAGCCTGAGAGTTCGTTGGCACTCGGCTTCGGTTTCCGTTGCGGCTTCCTCGGCCTGTTGCATATGGAGATTATTCAGGAGCGATTGTATCGCGAGTTCGATATGGACGTTATCACCACCGTGCCCAACGTGTCGTATAAAGTGATTACCAAGCGTGGCGAGGTGCTCGATGTGCACAACCCCTCAGGTCTGCCCGAGCCTACGATGGTCGAGAAGATTGAGGAGCCCTATATCCGTGCTCAGGTGATTACCAAGAGCGACTATCTGGGCAATGTGATAAAACTCTGTATCGACAAGCGTGGCACGCTGGTTAATCAGGTCTTCATTGCGCCGGAGCGTGTGGAGGTTACTTTCGATATGCCTCTGTCGGAGATTGTCTTCGATTTCTACGACAAGTTGAAGAGCATATCGCGTGGCTACGCCTCGTTCGACTACCACACCACGGGCTATCGTGAGAGTAAGTTGGCAAAACTCGATATCCTGCTCAATGGCGAGCAGGTCGATGCGCTCTCGTCGCTCATCTACCACGAACACGCCTACTCCTTTGGTCGCAAGATGTGCGAGAAACTCAAAGAACTGATACCTCGTCAGCAGTTCGAGATTGCTATTCAGGCGGCTATCGGCGCGAAGATTATTGCTCGCGAAACCATCAAGGCGGTGCGTAAGGATGTGACTGCCAAGTGCTACGGTGGCGATATCAGTCGTAAGCGTAAGCTGCTCGAAAAGCAGAAGAAAGGTAAAAAACGTATGCGCCAGATTGGCAATGTGGAGGTGCCGCAGTCGGCATTTCTCGCAGTGCTCAAAATGGACTAATATATTGTGCTATGGCTTTTTACAAGATGGAAGAGGGCTATGCCGAGAGTATGGAGTACCGCCGACTTGGTCGGAGCGGACTGCGCCTGTCGGCACTCAGCCTGGGTTTTTGGCAGAACTTTGGCGAGGGAGCCTCGAAAGAGAGTGCCCGCTCGATTGTGACTGCTGCGCTCGACGGAGGTATCACCTCTTTCGACCTGGCCAACAACTACGGGCCACCTGCTGGTGCTGCCGAGGAGATGTTTGGCTACCTCTACCGCTCTATGCTCCGTCCGCTTAGGGACGAGATTGTGGTGGCCACCAAGGCGGGCTACCCTGCGTGGGCAGGCCCCTATGGTGATGGCGGCTCGCGTAAGTATCTGGTGGCGAGCTGCGACCGTAGCCTGAGGGCTATGGGGCTCGACTATGTCGATATATTCTACTCACACCGCTACGACCCGAATACCCCGTTGGAGGAGACAATGGCGGCGCTCGACTACATCGTGCGCTCGGGTAGGGCTATCTATGTGGCTCTGTCGAAGTATCCGGCCGATGTATTGCCCCGTGCGGTGGAGATTCTTCGCTCGCTGGGCACTCCCTGTCTGGCTCATCAGGTGCAATACTCGATGCTTGCTCGTCAGAACGAGCCTCTCTTCCCTCTCCACAAGGAGTTAGGGGTGGGGTGTGTCACCTTCTCACCACTTGCGCAGGGTCAACTTACCGACCGCTATGCTATGGGCATACCTGCCGACTCGCGTGCCTCGCGCGGTGAGTCGCTCAAAGCGGGTGTGGTGGAGGAGAATCTCCCCAAGGTGAAGGCTCTGGCCGCGATTGCTGCCGAGCGTGGCGAGTCGTTGGCGCAGCTGGCTCTGGCTTGGCAGTTGCAGAGTGGCAATGTCGATTCGGTGATTATCGGGGCGAGTCGTCCGGAGCAGGTGACAGACAACTTGAAGGCTGTGGCTGCGGCCCCGATTAGCGAGGAGCACCAACAACAAATTGGAAGTATATTAAATAAATAGCTAACCCTAAAAATTAAATTGTTTAACTATGAAGAAAAGAACCCTTATTGATCTGTTTGAAGGCAGTGTTGCAAAGTATGGTGACAATGTTTGTATGTGGGAGAAGACCGACCCCAAGGGAAAGTTTGAGCCTACAACCTATAAGGAGGTTAAAGAGATTGTCCTGAAAGTGGGTGGCGGTTTGGCGTCGCTGGGTATCAAGCCCAAGACTACCGTTTCTATCCTCTCCGAGGGACGTAACCATTGGATATTCTCGGAGCTCGGTCTACTCTATGCAGGTGCTATCAGTGTACCCCTCTCGATTAAACTCGAAGAGAGTAACGACCTCCTCTTCCGTTTGCAGCACGCTGACGTTGAACTGATTTTCGTGTCGAAGCAGCAACTTCCCAAAATTCGCAAGATTCGTGAGCAGTTGCCCGCACTGAAACATATTGTTGTGCTCGACAATATCGAACTCGAAGAGGGTGAGATGACCTTCGATGCTCTGACCGCACTTGGCGAGGAGTACTTGAAGGAGAATCGTGAGGCCTTCCTCGAAATCGGTAAGAATATCCAGAACGACGACTACGCAACCATCACCTACACCTCCGGTACTACCGCCGACCCCAAAGGTGTTATCCTCACCCACCGCAACTACACCGCCAACGTGGAGCAGTCGCTCACCTGTGTTGAGATTCCCAGCACCTACCGCACCCTGATTATCCTCCCGCTTGACCACTGCTTCGCACACGTTGTGGGCTTCTACATTATGATTGAGCGCGGTGCATCGTTCGGTTGTACTCAGGTGGGTCGCACCCCGATGGAGACCTTGAAGAATATACCTATTAATATCAAGGAACTCGAACCCGACTTCCTCCTCTCGGTACCCGCCATTGCGAAGAACTTCCGCAAGAATATCGAGAACGGTATCCGTGCTAAGGGCGCAACCACTGAGAAACTCTTCAAGTTTGCCTTGAAGGTGTCGTACGCTTACAATAAAGATGGCTACACCAAGGGCTCGGGCTTCTCGTTTATGCTCAAACCTCTGGTATGGCTCTTCGACAAGATTCTCTATGCAAAGATTCGCGAGAACTTCGGTCGCAACCTGAAATTCTTTATCGGTGGCGGCGCATTGCTCGACTCGGAGTTGCAGCGTTTCTTCTACGCTATCGGTATTCCTATGTTCCAGGGCTACGGTCTGTCGGAGGCTACCCCCGTTATCTCGACCAATACCCCCAAGAAGCACCGCTTTGGCTCGTCGGGTATCCTTGTGTCGCCTATGGAGCTCCGCATCAAGGACTCCGAGGGTGTTGACCAGCCTCTCGGCGTACAGGGCGAGATTGTTATCAAGGGCGAGAACGTGATGGCCGGCTATTGGAAAAACCCCACCGCATCGGCCGAGACCGTGCGCGATGGTTGGCTCTACACAGGCGATATGGGCTATATGGGCAAAGATGGCTTGCTCTATGTGCTTGGCCGCTTCAAGAGTCTGCTCATTTCGAGCGATGGTGAGAAGTATAGCCCCGAGGGTATGGAGGAGAACTTCGTTGGCCAGTCGCCCTATATCGACAATGTGATTCTCTATAACAACCAGAATCCCTATACCGTTATGCTCGTTGTTCCCGCTAAGGATGCCGTTAAACGCTATCTGGACCAGAATAAGGTGGCTCCCGAGAATCGTGGTAAGGCCGCTGTTGAGCTCTTCCAGAGCGAGATTAATAAGTACCGCAAGGGTGGCGACTTCGCAGGTCAGTTCCCAGAGCGCTGGTTACCTTCGGCATTTGCCCTGCTCGACGAGGAGTTCACAGAGAAGAACGGTCTGGTGAACAGTACTATGAAGGTTGTGCGTAATAAGGTTGAGAAGAAGTTCGCCGACCGCATCGAGTATATGTACACCACTGAGGGTAAGAATCCGATGAATGAGAAGAATGTGGCTGTTTTCTCGTAAAAAAGCCATCTGATTGGTAAATTTGGTGTTGGGCTGGCTTCCGTGACTGCTTACATACGCAAAGTATGCGCGCAGCCACAGAAACCAGCCCGCC